>NZ_CP017659.1:6060000-6270000 GCF_015326965.1 Paenibacillus sp. JZ16 | reverse complement strand
GGTTCCGTTTCATTCCCAATTTCACTGCTGACCGACATATTAGATTGCTCCGCTTCGTATGGAGCCGACGGATTGAATGCCGAATCGAACGGCTGGTCGTTTTGCCGATCATTCCAGTTTGGTTCATATGGATTTACAAATGGAGGATATGCTCCTTGAGTTCCCATGAGTGCGGACGGATGGCCGTATGCCCCAGCATTGTAGTCCATTCCACCCTGCCACGGTTGATACGGTACAGCCATGTCGGGTGCGTACTGGTGATGCCCGTGTTGTGGGTACCCGTGATGTGGCTTATTGTAGTATGGACTAACTTCTCCCCCATGGCATCCGCAAGGAGACGGAACATAACCATATGTCGCCGCTGTATGATGATGCTCAGGATATGGATGGTAATCGGAACCCACATTTCCTGTATATGATTCCGTGATCGAGAACTGGGAATATTCCAAGCTCATGGGCTGTTCAGAAACACCCGGATATCCTGAAGGTACATTTCCCCAGCCTTCATTATAGGATACAGGCATCGCTTCCTGCGGTATATGGTGATACGGATGGACAGCTGTGCCGTATTCGGCTCCATGCCAATGTTTAGGTTCATGGCAACCACATGGTCCTTCATGATAACCACCGTATGGAGGCATCATAAATGCAGGCGCTTCTTGAAAAGGAAATTCCGGACAAGGATGCGGCATCATATGAAGTGGCATCTCCGCAAACGGCGGACATGGTTCGGCCATAGGATGGATTGGGTAAGGTAACGGCATGGTTTTGACAGGATGCGTAAACTCCGGCTCTATTGGTTTATATGGCAATTTGTAATCCGGTTTGTACTCTGGTTTGAATTCGGGTTTGAATTCAGGTTTGAATTCGGGTTTGAATTCAGGTTTGAACTCCGGCTTGAATTCAGGCATGATCACAGACTTTTTAAAATCCGGCAGGACATCCGGTTTCTTCACTTCTGGCAGGATCTCTGGTTTCTTGACCTCCGGCAGGATGACCGGCTTCTTGATTTCAGGTAAAATCTCCGGTTTGTGCTCCGGTTCTAATTTTTTAGGCTCCTCGGGGAATGGTGAAATCTCAGGCAGTTTTGGTAAAATCGGCGGCTCGGGTTCCTTAACTTCCGGTACAACCGGTGGCTGCTCGATCGGCGCTGTGATTTCTTCCTTCACTCCGGTGTAATCCTTACCGCCCGGCTTCTTCTTGCCCGGGTTCGAACCACTGCCACTGCTCATCGAAACCCCGTCATCTGTGCCCGACTCCGAATATACGCCTGATGAAGGGATGTTCACGACCTCTCCAACCAGCAGGGCATTCGGATTTTTAAGCTGCGGGTTGGCATCAATAATTTCCTTCAGGGTTACGCCCCATGCCTTCGACAGTTTCCAGAGGGAGTCCCCCTGCTTTACCGTATGCTTATGGATAATGGGTTGGCTGCCGCCTGGTACCGGAACAGGCTCTGTCGGTACTTTGATTTTGGCACCGACATCGAGCTTATTCGGATCCACCAGCTGTGGATTGGCATCGATGATTTTCGCTAATGGAACGTCGTATTTTTTGGACAGCTCATATAGGGTGTCGCCTTCCTTGACGATGTGTATCTTCACGCCGCTAAAACCTCCTACACTCTTCTAGGCGTCATGTTATTCGCCCGCTTTCGTTACTACATCCTATGCACGGAATGGGCGATTGACATCCCTCTGGGCAAAAAAAATCCTTTCATCGACATGAAAGGATGGTTTAAGTCGTTTATTTAGCTGTCCTAAAACGTTAGGATTCCCATACTTTATAACCGTCTTGATCCACAATTTTGCGGAATTCCTCGAGCAGTTGAAGCGTAATTGGACCAGCCTGCCCTTTTCCGATCATCCGTCCGTCAATTTCACGAGCGGCGATGACCTCAGCGGCGGTTCCTGTAAAAAACACTTCGTCTGCAATATATACGTCATGCATGCTGAAAGGCTCTTCCTTCAATTTGATGCCGAGTTTATCGCATAAATCGATAATCGCCTGGCGCGTAATGCCTTCAAGCGCACCAAGGTAGCACGGAGGCGTGGTGACCACGCCGTTTTTCACGATGAAAATATTGTCACCTGAGCCTTCCGTCACATATCCTTGTGCGTTCATCATGATCGCTTCATCCGCTCCCGCAAAGTTGGATTGGATCTTCACAAGAATGTTGTTCAAATAGTTCAGAGACTTGATTTTCGGATTGAGCGCATCCGGAATGTTGCGGCGCTGGGCTACGGATACGGCCTTCAAACCGTTAAGATAAGCTTCTTCGGAGTATATCGCCAGCTGTTCCACAATGATCAACACCGTTGGTTTAGGGCAGCGACGCGGGTCCAGACCCAGATTGCCTGCACCTCGGGATACTACGATACGGATGTACCCGTTTCGCATATCGTTGCGCCGAATCGTCTCGGCCATAGCCTCCAGCAGCTCATCATATGCCAATGGGATGACTAAATCGATGGACTTGGCGGAATCGTACAGCCGATCCAAGTGTTCTTTGCACTTAAAGATGTTGCCGTTATATATCCGAATCCCTTCGAATATGCCGTCTCCGTACAGGAATCCATGATCAAAAACGGATACTTTTGCATTCTCTTTTGTGACGAATTCTCCATCCAGATAGATCCATTGCTCTGACATTTACTTAACCTCCATTTTCTCACTCTCGTACGCATAGCCCGGATAAGTACCCAGCACACGAACCACACATCCCAGCGCTTCAATCTCTCCCATGGCGGCGACCAACAGAACCGAATCTGCTGCAGCCATGACATCGATGTAAAAATAGTAATTACCCAGCTTCTTCTTCGTCGGACGGGATTCAATCCGCGACAGATTCAGGCGCCGCCAAGCAAACGCCGAAAGCACCTGATGCAGCGCTCCCGGCACATCCTCTGGGAGGGTCACGAGAATGCTGGTCTTGATATGCTCCGGCGAACGGTTGACTAAAATCGGCTCGCGTCCGATTAAAACAAACCGGGTGTAATTATTATCATGGTCGGTAATACGCTCGGCAAGCACGTTTAATCCGTGAGTGGCAGCGCCTAGTGTAGTGCCGATCGCCGCCCATCCCTGGCCGGGATTTTCCTTTACGATTTTAACCCCTTCCGAGGTGCTGCCTACTTGCTCCAACTCAGCCTGTGGCGCGGCCTTCGCGAGGAACTGACGGCACTGGGCCGTTGCTACTTGGTGAGACCAAATTTTTGTGATTTTACTGTAATCCATCGTACCGTCATTGGACTGGAACTCGGCAGCATTTCCGATCAGGTTCTGAATGGAAGGATAGACCCATTCCACCTGCATCGGCAGATCCACCTCATTGACCAACCAATCCATATGAAGGCTCACGGAACCTTCGATGGTATTCTCAATCGGGATTACGCTGTAATCGCTTTTTCCTTCTACTGTAGACATAAATACATCAGAGATCAGTTTATGGTGGACAAATTCCACCGGCTCACCGTTAAGGAGATAAAGTATCGCTTCATGAGATACCGATCCTGAGGGCAACAAGGCTATTTTTTTCATGCGGTAACTTCCCCTCTAATCATATCCAAAAAGGATCTGTTGTTTATATCTTCCAAGAGCTGGACGCCTTCGGCAACTGGATTCAACGGGTAGCACGAAGCCGAAATTCCTTCCGCCTTCATCGTCTGCACTAAATACGCGCTCAATTCTTCTACCCGCGAATCGTTCCGATCCACCAACGCAATCATCGTCGGGCCCGCTCCGCTTAGCGCAATCCCCAGCGCTCCGTGGCTTGTCGCTTCGGCCAAAATTTTGCTCATCCCTGGCACAAGCGGTACCCGATAAGGCTGATGAATCCGGTCTTGCATTGCGGCAGATATCAAGTCCAGTCTGCCTGCAGAAAGAGCCGCGGTCATCAAGGAGGACCGACTAATATTATACACAGCATCCGCTAAACTGACCTGGGCGGGCAGCGCTTCTCTTGCTTTGGATGTTGCCAATTCGAAATCGGGAATAACAACGAGCGTTCCGAGGTCTGCTGGAGGTTCAATACGTATATAATCCGCATGAGCTCCGTCCCATACAGCCGTAATAATCCCTCCAAATAATGAAGCTCCTACATTATCCGGGTGCTTCTCAAGATTCGTCGCCATATCAAAAAGCTTGGAATCCGGCAGGGGTGAACCGATCAGCGCATTGGCAGCCGCCAGCGCCCCTACAATCGCCGAAGCACTGCTGCCAAGACCGCGGGTAAGCGGAATTTCGGAATACATGGAAATCTCAAGATCGGGAACAGCCTGTCCCGCCTCTTCAAAAACCATCTGAGCCACCTTATAGATCAGGTTGCTCTTATCGGTCGGCAGACCGCCCATCTCATCACCATGAAGATGGAATACGGTCCGCTCCGACGCCTTCATCTCGATCCAGGAATACATAGACAATGCCATGCCGAGTGTATCGAATCCAGGTCCCAAATTAGCCGTACTGGCCGGTACCTTCACCCGGACACCTTGGGACAAACTCATACCCGTGCAGCTCCTTCAAGCTTAGCAATAGCATCCATTACGGCTGATTCCGTATCTGATACGACGAGCGGTTCGGCGTTCACGGTAGAAATGGCGATATTCGGATCCTTGAGCCCATGCCCTGTCAGCACACAGACTACGGACTCTCCACCTTTAAAATATCCTTCGCGCTTCATTTTATAAACGCCTGCGATGGAGGCAGCCGATCCTGGCTCGGCAAAAATGCCCTCACGCGATGCGATTTTGCGGTATGCGTCCAAAATCTCTTCGTCCGTAACATAGTTAATCTGTCCGCCGGATTCCTCAGCGGCCGCAACCGCGGTTTTCCAGCTGGCCGGGTTCCCGATACGGATGGCAGTCGCTACCGTTTCCGGATTTGCAATAGGCTCTCCCTTCACGATGGCCATCGCTCCTTCCGCTTCAAATCCAAGCATTCTTGGCAGAGAGGACGATTTGCCCGCAGCATGGTATTCTTTAAATCCTTTCCAGTAAGCGGAGATGTTCCCCGCGTTGCCGACCGGAATGGCCAGCACGTCCGGCGCTTTCCCTAACTGGTCAACGACTTCGAATGCAGCCGTCTTCTGGCCTTCGATTCGATAAGGATTCACGGAGTTTACAAGCGCAATCGGATGCTTCGCCGTAATCTCACGCACAATTTCCAGCGCGCGGTCAAAATTGCCTTCAATCGCAATGACCTTCGCTCCGTAAATCATCGCTTGGGCGAGCTTGCCCAGCGCAATATTGTTGTTCGGAATGATTACGATACAATTCAATCCGCCACGAGCGGCATAAGCAGCAGCTGCTGCAGACGTATTGCCCGTTGAAGCGCACATGATGGTGCGGCTTCCCTCTTCCATCGCTTTCGCTACAGCCATCACCATCCCGCGGTCTTTGAATGAACCCGTAGGATTCAGCCCTTCAAATTTGAAATGCAGATCAATTCCAAGCTCTTCGGATAAATTCACAGCTTTGATCAGAGGGGTGTTCCCTTCCTTTAGCGTTAGAAGCGGAGTACGCTCATTCACCGGCAAATATTCTCTGTAGGTTTGAAGCAATCCTTCATACGGCATCTCTCTTGTTCTCCTTTTCTTAAGAAAAAATTATATAGGGTTATTTAATGAGTTCTAATCCTTTATCCTTCAACACGGTAAACACTTTTAATCCGGCGAATGACTTCCAGGCCTTCAAAATGATTCAACACTTCATCCATATTGGCTTTGCTCGCATTGTGGGTGACGATGATAATCTCTGCGTCCGGATTATGCTCGTTCGGCTGCTGGACAACGGATTCCAGGCTGACGTTATATTCAGCGAACACCTGGGTAATTTGGGCAAGTACACCTGCTTTATCGTCGACATGAAGCAAAATGAAGTTCTTATACATGATCTGCTCGTCGGTTTTGAGTTTCTTCGGTTTGTAAGGAACGATGGCTTTGAGACCGTTGACGCCGAGCTTCAGATTCTTGATAACGGCAACCAGGTCTGCCACAACGGATGTAGCGGTTGGCATCTCACCAGCGCCGGCTCCGTAAAACATCGTTTCGCCTACAGCTTCTCCATATACATAAACCGCGTTAAATACCCCATTCACGGCTGCGATAGGATGTCCCTTCCGAACCATCGTAGGCTGAACCGTGATGCTGAACTCATCGTCCTGACGCTCCGCGATACCCAGAAGTTTCATCTCATAACCCAAACGCTTCGCATAAGCGATATCTTCTTTGGTCACTTGCGAGATTCCCTTAACGGTTACATCCTGGAGCTCGACGTTCGTGCGGAAGCCAAGTGTGCCGAGAATCGCCATCTTGCGCGCCGCGTCCAATCCTTCAACATCGGAGGTCGGGTCAGCTTCTGCATAACCCAGTTCCTGAGCTTCGGCCAGGACATCTTCATACGATGCGCCTTCTTGACTCATCTTGCTCAGAATGAAATTGGTTGTACCGTTCACGATCCCCATAATTTTCATGATACGATCCGAGGAGAAGCCTTCAATCAGCGTGCGGATAATGGGAATACCGCCAGCAACACTTGCCTCGTAGAACACGTCGCACTGCTTCTCTTGCGCCTTGGCCAATATTTCGGCACCGTGGAGAGCCATCAGATCCTTATTCGCGGTAACGATATGCTTGCCGCGCTCAAGCGCTTCGAGAATATAGGTTTTCGTCTGCTCGATCCCGCCCATCACTTCAACGATGACATCAATCTCGGGATCGCGGATGACCGCCCATGGATCTTCCGTCAGTTTATTCTGATCCACATTGACACTGCGGTACTTCTCCAAATGTTTGACAGCGATACGTTCTATCGTAATCGGCGAACCGACCTGGCTGCTCAAATCCTCCTGGTGTCCCTCTACGATGCGGACAACCCCTGTTCCTACGGTTCCTAATCCCAAAAGCCCTACTTTGACCGGTTTCATTAATACATTACCTCCTGTATCCCATCACATAGATATCTATTTAATTCGTCATAACTTAACCTTGGCCTATCATCTGCACTCTTCTTACTCCAGCTATTCGCCTCAATCCGTCAAGCAGGTCATCCAGCTCCTCATTCAGCCGGGAAACTTCGACGGAAATCACGACATTGGCGATTCCCTGCAGCGGAATACTCTGATGAATGGTTAGCACATTCCCGCCTTCACCCGCTACCAGCCCCAGCACTTCGGATAGCATCCCCGAGCGATGTTCCATATCGATAGAAATCGTTACGATTTCATCACGTTCCAGTTGATTGATGGGATGGATTCCATCCTTGTACTTATAAAAAGCGCTTCGGCTAAGCCCAACCTGTTCAACGGCTTCATGAACCGTTCTAACGTCTCCCGATGCCAGCAATTTTTTTACTTGCATCGTCTTAACCACAGCCTCGGGAAGGATGTCTTCCCGGACCAAATAGTAGCGTTCCTTCACAAACGTCCTCTCCTCAAAGACTACTGTATTCGTATAGTGGACATTATACTGGATATACCATGTAAGGGCAATACATAAGTGTCCAGTTTTTTGGTTAACCCGATATTTATATGTCAACTCTATAGCCTATACTATATCGCAATTCAAACCGGAACACATCGATATTCACGTCAAAATTGTAAATGATGCGCAAAAAAAAGCAGTCTCCGGTATGCGGAGACTGCCGATAAAACATTTGAGTTCAACGGTCCGCGTGAAATCTAAGCAACAATGATCGTGCCGCAGTACTCGCACTCTTTTTCCTCTTGGTGTGAAATCACGGTTCTTGCACCACAGCCTGAACATTCCACAGACTTCGATCCAATATCCTGCTGAATCTCGGCTGACTTTACTGACTCTCTATGCAGTGAAGTGATCATCAGCACACCATTCTCAATCTTCCCGTAAGGGAGCATCCGCTCCTTGATCATATAGTTCAAATCACGGACCACATGGGATGGAGTTTGATTCGCTGCAATCGCAATATGATCGATGTAAATCAGACGCCGCTGCAAGACGGCCTCTGCATAAATTCTCAACAGCTTTCGGAATTTCTTGTCTGCCAGGTCAGCAGCGACAAGCAGCAGCAGGCCAGGGACTAATAGGCACAATGCCATTGCTAAATTGTCGTTTAAGAACTCCTCACTGGTTTCGCTCGCCAGTAAAAAGATCACAGAAGTCATAATGTACGAACCGAACAATACCCATCCCATCAGCCTTGCATTTCTGCCCCTGTAACTGTGATGTTGTTGTGTAGGCAAAATACGAAATCCAGCAATGATCAACGCTAATGGAAAAAACACATACGTCAAGCCAATAATAAAATAATCGAATTTTGAAAATTGCGATTTAAAGGGCTTTATTGGAATGCTCATACCACGATCTCCTCAATTTTGTTAATCGGACGCATAACTAGGGTTAAGCCACAATCACCGAACCGCAATACTCACATTCTTTTTTCTCCAAATGCGTTACGACCGACCTTGCCCCGCAGCCCGGGCATTCCACAGACTTCGGCCCAGGATCGGGCTCCGCTTCGTTTCGGGTTATTGCCGCTGGTTCAGCCGCAACTTGACCTAGTGAATACTGCACTCGCTGTCCGCTGCGTGAAACAAATTCTCCTTGGAATGAAGACTGGGGTCTCCTCTGCAAGGAGGGGATGATGACAACTCCATTGTCCAGCTTTCCATTAGGCAGCATATGCCGTTCAAACATGAACGTAATATCTCGGACGGCATGGGCCGGCTTTTGCCTTGCCTCTCGAGCGATATGATCAATTTGGACGAGCCCTCTTTGCATAATGGCATTCGAATAAAATTGCAGCAAACGGTTGAATTTCTTATCTTCTTTCTTGCCAATCAACAGCATGATGATGGCTGGAACCAGTATAATAACGCCCCATACGATGGAAGCCGAATAGAGGCCGTCGACATCTTTATCTTCAATCGTCGCGAGGATCATAAGCAATTCAATGATTCCATAGGTTATGACCAGAACCCACCCGAAGAGCCGGTTGTTTCTTCCCTTACAGTGGTTATGGCGATGGGTGACAAGCACCCGAACAGCCGCCAGCACAATGGCCAGCGGAAAAAACAGTACCGCCAGCGCAATAATGAAATAATCCATGGTCGTGAACTTCTGTTTAAAGCGCTTCAGTTCAGACGCTCCCATATTCTATCCCCTCTATCATCTGCATTAGGTCGATCCCGCTTTTGCCTTCAAAAGTTCGGTGTTACGATCCTGTACCGTTCTCAGGATATCGCGGATGATGTGAACGGTTTGCTCTGCCAGCTCATCGCGTTGTTCTGCTTGCGTCTCTCCGATCAGCGCCACTTGGTCCTCCAACAATGCGATTTTTTGCTGGATCATATGCTCCACTTCATATAAAGAGGTATGCGTGATAGGATCGCTATAACGAAGCGTTTCTTCCAGCTCGGCCATCTGCCGGTCTAACGAATGAATGTTCTCTCCTGGCATCTCACCTAGTTTTCTTCGGATTCCCCCGATCCAGGCCACCGTCTCTTTCTGAACCGCCAGATGATCACTTTCCTTTCGTTCATGAGCTCCTGCATATTTTCCCGTCAGAGCTATCAGTCCCAAAACCACCGAGAACCCCAGGAAGGTTATAAGATGAATCATAAAATAAGAAGATTCAGGCAGCTTAAATAAATACCCCAGCAGAATGACCTCCAGCAAAACGGAAATGGCATAGACTCCTATAATGACGCCTGAAGCAATATAAAAAGGAGCTCCTGGCGAACCCGCTTTGCGCCGGTGGACAACTAAACCGATAAAGACGAGAATGGCCGCCTCGGCGCATCCGAGAGCGATGCCCGATATCCAAGCATTCAGCTGAACGATCCCTCCGATCAATCCGAACAGAAGGATGGTTAAGACCGGAAGCACCGCGGCAGCCAGCCATAATCCATTTCGACTTGTGGTTCTTGTACTCACTCTATTCCCTCACTTTCACTTCACATCAATTTATGTCCGCACTCCATGCAAAACTTCTGGCCCGGTTTGATCTCATGATGACATCCAGGACATGTTAGCGCATGGCTTGACCCGCAGTGCGGGCAAAACTTGGCTTTTGCATCCACCAGTTCACCGCATGCCCTGCAAGGCATAGGAAGCGCTGCACCGCAATCCGGACATTCGACGGCACCGGCCGGGTGGTCATGGCCACATTCAGGGCATGCATGGTACGGGTCACCGCAGTGAAGACAAAACTTGGCATTGGGAGGCAGTGGCTGTCCGCAATCGTTGCATTGAACGGTGCTCGCCAGTTCCTCCTCAGCCTGCACCTGAAGCGATTGTCCGCATCCCGAACAGAATCGCGCCTCTTCTGCGCTCAGTGTTCCGCACTGGGTACACGCTTTCTGTTTGGTATCGAGCTCGTTCTTTCCTGGATCCTTTGAGTCCTCAAACATTTTCCCCACGGTCTCATACATCGGACCAACCATCCCAAGTCCCATGCCCAATCCGGTTCCCATGACCGCTGCCGGGCTGCCTTGATTCTTTGCCGCCCCCTCCAGCGTATTAAAGGTTCTTTCTTGATGATAGGTATATCCGATGATGTCCATCTCCGCTTTCTTTGCCAACGCTTCCTTGATTCGAACAGCTGCCGGGTCATTCTCCGGGATGTTGATGGAGTCCACATAGAAATTCAGCAGGGTGATCCCCATTTCTTCAAATGAAGGCGCAATCGCTTCCATGATATGCTTCGATATTTCCGCTATGTAAGCATTGATCTCCACAACGCTGATTTTTTTGCGAACGATATAGGAGGATATGATTTCCGTAATATTGGACATCAGTACGCCGCGATAATATTTAATCAGTGTGCTTTGGTCAAAAGTCGGCAGTGTGCCAACCAGGGTCCCCAGAAACTTTCGCGGATCGCTGATCTGTACGCCGAATTGGCCAAAAGCCCGGACCGATACGATAATATTGTATTTTGGATCTTGCAGCTGGATCGGCGAGCTGGTCCCCCATTTCACGTCCAGTGAACGAAGTTTGTTCACAAACCAGACTTCTGCCGTAAAGGGAGACTTCCCGCCGAATGGAAGATTGATCACATTGGATAATATCGGTATATTCGCCGTACTCAGTGTATGCCGCCCAGCCGCGAAGGAGTCCAGGGCCTGACCACCCTTATACAGGATGGCCTCCTGTGTCTCATGAACAATAAGTTGGGTCCATGTACCTAACTCCTGATTCGGATAACGCCAGGCAAACACATCCGGCGGTCCTTCGTATTTTACAACTTCAATAATAGCCATAGTTCTACTCTCCTTTATACACCGTTCCTTCCATCCTGATAGTCTATGGAAAAGGACTATTGTACTACCATTGTATACGATTTACCCGATATGTGGATGCAAAATTTGGAAACCTAAGTGGAAAAGGATATCTCTGAACAACTTCCTAACCGTTGCCATAAAACACAGAGCATGTTTACGTGATATCTGGGACACAACTTCCTCCATAAAAAAAATACCGCCAAGCCTGCTGTTAAACAGACCTTGCGGTATTTTCTTACGAACGTATTTTTTGCGCATTAATAGTAGCTGCTGCCTTCAACAAATTCAAATTCGAAATCACCAATTCGTACAATGGTGCCTTCTGTCGCGCCCCGTTTCCGAAGTTCTTCATCGACGCCCATATGGCGCATCGTTCTTGCAAGCTTCAGAATGGCATCATGCGAATTCATCTGCATCCGTTTCAGCATCCGCTCAATTCGCTCGCTATGCACAACATACATCTCATTATCCCTAGTAACGGTGAAGGAGTTGTCGTTCTGCGCTTTGAATTTATAAACCTTGCGCTCGGAAACCTCGGATACTTCTTCAATGGCCGGCTCGTCCGGAATGCTCTCCAGCACATCGATCGTGCGGTAAAGAAGTTCCTGAATACCCTGACGGGTCAGCGAGGAGATTGGCATGACCTCGATGTCCGGACGAATCTCTTTCAGCTTCTCTTTGAAGGCCGCTAGATACTCTTCGGCCTCCGGCATGTCCATTTTATTAGCGGCTACGATTTGCGGCCGTTCGACCAGAACCGGGTTGTAGAGCCTGATTTCATCATTGATTTTTTCCCAGTCCTCAAACGGATCCCTTCCTTCCGTGCCTGCCATATCCACGACATGGACAATGACGCGTGTTCTTTCCACGTGCCGGAGGAATTCATGACCAAGTCCCACGCCTTCATGAGCACCCTCAATCAGACCAGGCAGGTCAGCCATAACAAAATTGCGACCGTCTCCAACCTCAACAACTCCCAAATTCGGCGTTATGGTCGTAAAGTGGTATGCGCCGATCTTTGGCTGAGCCGCAGATACAACGGACAACAAGGTTGATTTGCCTACACTCGGGAACCCGACGAGACCTACATCAGCCATCACTTTAAGTTCCATGGTTACGTAACGCTCTTCGCCTTCCTCGCCGTTCTCGGCAAGCTCAGGCGCCGGATTGTTCGGGGTAGCAAAGCGGATATTTCCTCGCCCTCCACGGCCTCCTCTGGCAACAACAACCTGTTGACCGTGTCGGGTCAAATCGCCAATCACCTCACCGGTATCGTCATCCGTTAAGATGGTACCCGGCGGGATACGGACAATCATGCTATCCGCATTGGCCCCATGCTGACTTTTATTGCGGCCTTTTTCCCCGCGCTTGGCCTTAAAATGCTTCTGGTAACGGAAATCCATCAACGTGCGCAGTCCTTCGTCCACCCGGAAAATCACGTCGCCGCCCTTACCGCCGTCTCCGCCGGCAGGTCCGCCTTCAGGAACGTATTTCTCTCGACGGAACGCAATGAGACCATCGCCGCCGTCTCCGCCTTTTACATATACTTTTGCCTTATCTACAAACATGAAATCACCTTCCTCAAGTCACAAACGGCAAATACAAACGATACGAGGTCTCCCCCGGCTCCGTTTGTTCTACCCGAATGCCTTCGCCTTTTACGGATTGTTCAATCTGAAGCTTCAAGCTGTCCGGGTCTCCAAAGGATCCTTCTCCTTGTGCCCATACCATCAGCTCTTGTTCTTGCTGCATAAATGTTAATGTTAATTGCCGGGTATCCCCCCAAGACGCTTTTCCGCTTAATTGAAAAGCTCTCACCGTTTGAATGATAGCTTCGGTAAAAGACTCCGCCGTTTGTGGCGATACTTTGTCTTCCAGTTGCACCTGGTCCACAACTTCAACGTCGAGCTGCAGATTATTGCTGTACGTACGGTATGAATGTAAATAAAAAACCAGCGAAGGAATGCCCAGCTTAGAGATTCTGCTTTCCGTCGCCATCCTGTCCTTTATTCTTTCCACAGAACCCACTGTTTTATCAAGCTTTCCAAGTTGAATGTAGCCGTACAAAATTTGAAGCTCATTCATCCAATCATGACGATGGTGATTCAGCATCTGAATCGCCGTCTGCTCCACATTCCGAATGATGGCTTGCTGCCTGCGCTCCTCCGATTTCCGGACAAGCCAAGCCCCGCAGGCAGACGCAGCGACAGCCCAAACCGTTAACACTGCTCCTGCAGCCAAAGTCGGTTTCCATACCATCCATGCTACGGGTATTACGGAGGTTAACCCCGCCCCAGCTGCTATCCATTTCCAGGATTTCATCGCTTCTCCTCGTCTTTCAACAGCAATTGGTTACATTCACCAAATCCCAGTATATCATAGACCTTCAGGACGGTTCATCCCCTGGATGATGATCTTTGCGTTATTTACAAAAAAAGAAGCCCCGGCAACGATGCCGAAAGGCTTCTTCTGTATGCAGCATAAGAAACGATTAAGCTTCTACTGCAGCCGCTACTGGAGCGACATCAACCGGGTAGACGCTCACTTTCTTGCGATCACGACCCCAACGTTCAAATTTCACAACGCCGTCAACTTTCGCAAACAAAGTATCGTCTTTACCGATACCTACGTTCGTGCCTGGATGAATTTTCGTTCCGCGTTGGCGAACCAAGATGCTGCCGCCAGTCACTGCTTGACCGTCTGCACGTTTCACACCAAGACGTTTCGATTCGCTATCGCGACCGTTCTTTGTGGAACCTACACCTTTTTTCGATGCGAATAACTGAAGATCCAATTTCAACATGTTGTCTACCTCCTTCTTCAAGTAGTCAATTCCTGTATTCTTATATACTTGCCGTATGAATCGGCAATTCCCTGTAACATAACAACCATGGATTCGAGAAGCAGTTGAACTTGTCCCGAGACGGAGTCGTTTGCCGTCGGCGGAAGATTCGCACTAAGAAAGCCGCCCTTCATCTGGGTCTCCATAACAGTTCCGGTTAACGCTTCAATGGAATTGACCGTTCCCACTGTAATGCTGGAAACTCCAGCACATACAATATCTTCTCCAGGATTGGCATATCCCGCGTGCCCCGTTACCTTAAAGCTATGGATCCGTCCATCTCCCCCGCGCAGTACTTGTACAGTAATCAATTACCGCACCTACTTACGCCTGGATTTTCTCGATGGTTACTTTAGTGTAAGGTTGACGATGACCTTGCTTCTTGTGGTAGTTCTTCTTCGGCTTGTATTTGTATACAACGACCTTACGGCCTTTACCGTGCTTCTCTACCTTTGCAGTTACAGTCGCACCGGAAACAACCGGCGTACCTGTTACCAACCCGTCCTCTTTGGATACGGCCAGTACACGGTCGAAAGTCACGCTCTCGCCGTCACCTGCAGTCAGCTTCTCGATGAACAATACGTCGCCCTCTTGAACTTTGTATTGTTTACCACCTGTTTCGATAATAGCGTACATTTGCTTGCACCTCCCTATGTCTCAGACTCGCCTAGTATAAGGTGTCCGTCCTAAAGCAGGAACGTCCTTGCTAACCCAACCGGAGCGGTTACAGCATGTGCAGCAAACCATCACTAGACACATACCTAACGATAATATCATAATCCATGTTCACCGTCAACATCATTGTTCGATAACAAAACCTCTGCCCCCGCAAGCCCCGCAAGGCTTGGCAAATGGGAGCGAAGAGCTTTCCCTGGCTTTTTTGCGGGTCATTTCCAGCAGTCCCAGCTTGGTCCAGCCCACCACAAAGCTTTTGGTGCGGTCCTTGCGCATTACAGCCTCCATGGCAGAAACAACCTGCTCCCGGTGCTCTTCACGATCCATATCGATGAAATCAACGATGATAATGCCTCCGATATCCCAGAGCCGCAAAATTCTTGCAATCTGCTTCGCCGCCAGAAGATTCGTCTTCAGCACCGTTTCCTCGAAATTATCGCCACCGATATATTTGGCTGTGTTGACATCCATGATGGTCATGGCTTCCGTCTGATCAACAACGATGGTCACACCTTCCGGAAGCGTGATTTTCCTTGCAAAGCCAGCTCTCATCTGCTCGTCCAACCCATAAGCTTGAAAAATCGGACTTCCTTCCGAGTAATATGTAACCTTAGGCTCCATACCAGGGACGGTTTCCTTCAGATAGCTTTTGGTCTCCTCGCCTTTAAGCCTGCTGTCGATCACAAGTTCATCATGAAGCGGGTCAAAGGCATCGCGGAGAAAACGCTGCAGCAGACCTAAATCGCGATGAAGCAGCGCCGGAGCAGAAGAAAGCTCGGCCTTGTCGAGAATTCGCGCCCACTCTTTTCGCAGATACTCAAGATCTCCCTTAAGGAATTCCAGAGGCTCGTCCTCTGATACCGTCCGGATAATGATCCCCTCTTCATCCGTGCGAAGCTGCTCGCCGATACTCTTCAGCCTTGCTCTCTCCGCATCACGTCCAATTTTCTTGGAGACGGCAACATAATCCGCAGTAGGCATGTACACCATGCATCTGCCAGGCAGCGAAAAATGGGTAGTGACCCGCGCCCCCTTGCCGCCTCTCGGTTCCTTCATCACCTGCACGATCAATTCCTGGCCTACCGTTAGCAGCTCCGAAATGGAAGGCTTCTGCTTGGGCTGCTTCTCTAAATGAGGATGGAGCACATCATCAATATATAAAAATGCATTCTTTTTCAGCCCGATATCTACAAAAGCCGCCTGCATCCCCGGCAGCACATTTACGACCCTGCCCTTATAAAAACTGCCGACTACACTTTGCTCACAACTCCGCTCAACGGCGAATTCTGCTAACCTCCCATCTTCGATGAGGGCCATCTGAATGGTCTCATGTTCACAATGAACTATCATTTGCCTCATGGCTTCACCCCTCAAATGGAAGACGATATTCTATTTTTTATCCTAACACAATCTCAGATGATATGAATGGATAAAGAATCATGGCCCGCCCTGCGTCTTCCTCATGGTGTTTACGATTTACGCATACCAGGGCGGACCATTTGATGCAAAATAAGAAGAAATCACATGCTGCTCCGGAACGACGGCAAGCAGGCTGCCTCGTCCGCTCATGACATAAATCAGATGATACTTCTCTCGTTTAAATAGACGCATAATATCATCCAAAGGTTTCGAAGAATCTGCAACGATTGGCTGCGCAGGACCGAGTCCATCCAAATTTCGTTCATAAATCTCGCTCCGATTGACCAAAAATCTTAAAAACCGGTAATGCACATTCCGATAGTCTTCAAAATTGGAATACGCTAAAAAGAGGCCGATCATCAGTACATTTAAACGAATACCGCCGCCGGAAAATAACGGCTGCAAGCCATATCCGATCATGATCAAGCTGCACAATATGCCAGCGCGGGAAGCCCACAACAAGGTCGCATGATATGGGGCGAGCAAACTGATGACGGCTTGCAGCACTTTGCCGCCATCCAGCGGAAGAATCGGGAGAAGGTTAAACAGCGCGATGATGAGATTCCCCTGAATGATATAAGACAACAGCTGCTCGTCTCCCCATCCCGCCCATCTGCCCATCAGGGTAATTCCAATCATGATGACATTTTGCAGCGGACCCGCAAGCGCAATGATGATTTCCTTCATTGCAGTCATCCTGCCGTCATCTTCTATGACAGCAACGCCGCCGAACGGCAGCATCTGAATGGCTCGTACCTTGAACCCCATCGCTGCCGCTGCGGCGGCGTGTCCCAATTCATGAATAAACACGATAATAAACAGGGTCAGCAATTCCAAAAAGCGACCGGTGAATACGGAGGCCAGCATGACAATAACAAAGAGAGGATGCAGCGACAATACCGTTCCCTTAAACTTAATCAAACGGAATCACTTCCGCCGGATCGATACCTCGATCCCCCTCTTTCAGTTCGAAATAAAGGGAGGGCGGGCTGCCTGCGCCTGAAGACGCCAATGTGCCAACAATATCTCCACCTTGGACCCAATCGTTTACCTTAAGTCCCGTTTCTGCCAATCTGCTGTATATCGCCGTTCTCTCTCCTGTATGCTGTATGAGAATGCTGATCCCATTCTCAGGATGTTCTTTAACCTCAAGCACGCGTCCGGTCTCTATACTCTTAACCGCCCTGTCTGCTAAAGAACCCCCTCCGGCTTCCAAAACAATGCCTTTCAGATCCACCGCAAAGGATTGGACCACCTTTCCGGAAAGCGGAGGAACTAAAGAAGTCCCGGCATTCACCTTCGTCGAGTGCTCGTCGGTTTGTCCAAAAATCGGAATGAAGGAAGGCGCGCTTCCAAAATGCTCCTCGTACCATACCTGCGCTGCCTGAAAATCCATCTCATGGCTCAGTCCCTCAACGATAAAAGCTTGCGTACGAAGAGCCCACGGGTGCTGAAACGAAAATACCCCCCATGCCAATCCAAACACCAGCGCACTGACGATGATACGGCGCACTAAGCCCGACAGAAACGAAGCTTTTCTTGGCGGTTCCCCTGGATCACCGGGATCCAGCTCACCATACCAACCGCGGTGCCCTTGCTTCCAAAGCCGCTCGGGATCCGGTTCACTCTCTGCAAGAAGCGGGGATGGGTTCGCCCTGTGATCCTGTATAAAGCCTGTCTTGTGAAGATTGGGATGGGCAGGCTTTTTCTCGGGAACGGGCCCCCATGACGACGTATCATGCGGCGCCGGTGACGCTCCTTCCAGCAGCTCGCGAATGCGGGCTTCTCTTCGGTTCTTAACTGAAGTTTTGATGTCCATTGTTCTTTCCCCCTTGGGGCTTGTTTTCTTACTCTATCCTATGAGGAGATGAAAGATATTTAGAACAAGCCCTATTGAAGAGGCGAACAGAACAAAAAAACCGATGCCTCCCGGCACCGGTTCACGTTAAAGTCTTTAACCCATTCCAAAAAACTTTTTGAATTTGGTAAACATTCCTTTTTTCTGATGGATTTGCATCAGAGGAACGGTATCACCCAGGATACGCCGGGCGATGTTTCTATAGGCGATGGCTGCCTGAGAGTCCGGATTCATCACCGTAGGCTCCCCGATATTGGCCGCTTTAATGACCATTTCATCATCGGGGACGATCCCGATCAGATCAATATTCAGCACCTGCAGCACATCTTCGATCTCCAGCATGTCGCCGGATTTCACCATGTTCGGGCGAATCCGGTTTACAACAAGCTTCGGAGACTCTACATGAGAGCTCTCCAGCAAGCCGATAATCCGATCCGCATCCCGCACGGCCGCATTCTCGGGCGTTGTAACCACAATCGCTTTATCTGCGCCGGCAATGGCATTCTTAAATCCTTGCTCGATTCCAGCCGGACAATCGATAATGACGTATTCGAATTCCTTTTTCAATTCAAGTACGATATCTTTCACCTGCTCTGGAGAAACGGCATTCTTGTCTTTGGTCTGGGCTGCAGGAAGCATATACAGCTCATCGAAGCGCTTGTCCTTGATCAGCGCCTGGTTAAGTCGGCATCGCCCTTCTGCAACGTCGCATAAATCGTATATAATCCGGTTTTCCAGGCCCATCACGACATCCAAATTACGAAGACCGATGTCCGTATCAACCAGACACACTTTTTTTCCGAGCAGTGCCAGAGCTGTGCCGATGTTCGCCGATGTCGTCGTTTTACCGACTCCGCCTTTACCTGAAGTTACGACGATTGCCTCTCCCATGTTCTACACCCCTTTAAACACATTAAAATCCCGACCCAAACGTGAGATGTTGCTGATCTTATCGATCTCCATGCTACCGTCCTTCAAATACGCAAATTCCATGACCGTTTCCCGCGTCTCCCATTCATCCGGCGGTCTGCTGATCATCTGGGAGATACGGAGCTGGGTAGGGGCAAAATACGAAGCCGCTATAATCGCTTCCTCGTTGCCCTCTACACCGGCATGCGCGGTTCCGCGCAGAGCTCCCAATATGTAGATATCACCGGTGCACGTTATGGTTCCGCCGGGATTCACATCCCCGAGGAACAAGAGATCGCCGTCATGATGCAGCACCTGTCCGGAACGCACCATCCCTGTCTTAAGCGTAAGCTTCTCCTCTGGTATGAGCTCCGACTCAAACGGCGGTGATTCCACATTACGTATCAACAGATTGCCCTTTTGCTTCAATATGTCAAGAATCGTCTGCTTCTCTTCTTCGGAAATTTTCCGGGAACCCAGCTTCACATCCACATGAATGATAGGTCCGGTCAAAATATTCTGATGACTGTGCTCCAGCTTATAGCGCAGCTCGCCGAGCAGCTCCTCCAGCTCACACTGGTCATCAAGCAGGAATACCAGGCCATCTTTGATGCCCTTAATCGTCACATGATTGGATTTTACAGCCATAAGCCTGTCCCTCCCATCCCTATACATTTCGCGCTCAAACCTTCAAGTTCCTGCTAGTCTAGTAAAATGTCATAATGGAGGGTTCAGGATGCCTTCCTTCTCTGATTCTTCGTAACCAACTCAATCTGCTTGCGAAGAGGAACGTAAATCGCCAGAGCAAAGGCAAAATGAACAAGGAGATTGGGTAGCATATGATGAAGCAGTGACCAATTATAAGAAGTCGGATTGAGTCGAAACACCTTATATATGCCAAAAAGCGTACTGTCAAACAACAGGCTCCCCAGAATGACAATGGTCATCATCATGGGCAGCGGCGCCCGCGGGGACTTGAATACAAGTCCCACCAGATATGCGGATACGCCCATAGCGAACGAATAAGTGCCAATCATCTCGCCGTAATACACGATATCGTGAAGCATGCCGAATATGAGTCCGAGTACCAGCCCCGTGTGGCGATGATAATAAATTGATACAAAAAACAAGCAAACCAACACAAAATTAGGATAAATCTGAAGCTGCAGCGAGCTTGGCGTTAACCAGAAAACCACCGTGCCCTGCAGAATAAACAGCACGAACAGCAGCAGGACGAGAATTTGTTTACGCGCCATCATTTCGGCTCCTCAGGGGTAAAGACGATGATCAGATATTTCCAGTCATCAAACTTGGCCGCCGGTTCGATCGTAGCCGTTCTGCTTTGACCGTATTGGCTCGTCTGAACGCTTATGACTTCACCTATGATCATACCTTGTGGAATAACTCCTCCGGCACCGGATGAAATGATCTTATCTTTTTCCTTAATCGGATCATCTTCCGAAATTCGCGTCATGAGCAGCGTGTTGGTCTTCTCATCATAGCTCTCAACCACGCCAAACGTTTTATCCTCTTTCCCGATCGCCGTTACCGAAATCGGCTGTGGATTCGGATCCTGAGCGTCCATCGTTGTCAACAGCTTCACCGTTGAGGTGAAATTGCTGACGTTGCTAATAATGCCGACCATGCCGTCCACTGTCGTGACCGACATGTTGGGACGAACCCCATCGCGCTCTCCCAGATCGACGACAAGTGTCCGATTATTGGGGTCCGAATTAACACTTAGCACCTGGGCAGTACGGTATTCATATTTATAACGATTTTTCTGGTTCTCTGTAAAACCTTGTAATTCTTGAAGCTTCTCGTAATTAGCTTTCATCGTGTTGTAATTCGCACTCTCTCGAGAATATTGAGCCACGGCTCTCCGCAGCTCCTCATTCTCTTCATAGATTGCCTTCATGTTCCGCACATCTTCAAAGAAACCCGCTATATAGGCAGCGGGCTTATAAAACACACTTTGCACAAAACCGACCGTATCCTTGACGAATTTTTCAGGCCAAGATAAAGAAGCTCTCGGGCCGAGCGTAAACCCCATAATAGCGATAAACGCTACCAGCCCGATGAGCATAATAAACAAACGCTTATTGCCTAGCAGCTTAAACAGTTGCAACACCCTCTAACTTACTGTTTTCTCTCCCAACATTAGGGGTTTACACTTCTATTCGGTTTCTACCGTTTAGAACGGACGGCAGAGCTGCTCCGGGATTTAAACAGGTGAATGTTCTCGAGCGCTTTACCTGTACCAATGGCTACGCAATCCAGCGGATTCTCTGCAACGATCACCGGCATGCCGGTCTCTTCGGCGAGCAGCTTGTCCAGGTTGCGAAGCAATGCGCCGCCTCCCGTAAGCACGATGCCCCGGTCCATAATATCCGCAGCAAGCTCCGGAGGACATTTCTCAAGCGTAACCTTTACCGCTTCAACAATCGCATTAATGGTATCTGCCAACGCTTCGCTAATCTCATCCGAAGTAATGGTGATCGTCTTCGGCAGCCCCGTCACCAAGTCACGGCCGCGAATTTCCATCGTTTCCACGGTCTCCAGCGGCATGGCGGAACCGACTTCCATCTTAAGCAGCTCGGATGTGCGCTCACCGATCATCAAGTTATATTGACGTTTGATATAGGAGATAATAGACTCATCCATCTCATCGCCTGCAACGCGTACAGAGCGGCTGGTTACAATACCGCCAAGAGAAATGACCGCAACCTCGGTCGTACCTCCGCCGATGTCAACGACCATGCTGCCCGTAGGTTCCCACACAGGCAAATCGGCACCAATTGCAGCTGCAAAAGGCTCTTCGATCGTGTAAGCTTCGCGTGCTCCCGCTTGCTTGGTAGCATCTTCCACCGCACGCTGCTCTACCGCCGTAATGCCGGAAGGTACGCATACCATCACGTTCGGATGACGGGGGAATATGGAACGCTGCTTCTGTGCTTGACGAATAAAGTATTTAATCATCGTAGCCGTTGTATCAAAATCAGCGATAACGCCGTCCTTCATCGGACGAATGGCACGAATGTTGCCTGGTGTGCGTCCAATCATTTTCTTAGCCGATTCACCAACGGCTTCAATGCTCTTCGTATCTGTACGCAGAGCAACCACGGAAGGCTCTCTTACGACAATTCCTTTCCCACGAACATAAACCAGCGTATTTGCCGTCCCCAAATCGATTCCCAAATCTTTCGTAAAACCACCTAACATGATGTATCTCCCTTTCTTCGTCAATCTGAACTATTATATTACATCAAGCCCCGTTCCTTCAAACTTACAAACGATCCGTCCCCAATGATCAGATGATCCAGTACGTCGATCCCGACAATCTGTCCTGCCTCCACTAAACGTGCAGTCAGCGATATGTCTTCCGGGCTGGGCGTCGGATCTCCGCTAGGATGGTTATGCGCGCACACCAGGGATGCACTGCTGCATTTGATGGCCGCTCTGAACACCTCGCGGGGATGAACGATGGAAGCATTAAGGCTTCCCATCGATAACGTTTCCTGGGCAATGACATGATTTTTCGTATTTAAAAATACACAGACAAAATGCTCTTTCTGTAAATAGCGCATCTGTTCACTGAGCAGTTCTGCCGCGTCATGCGGACTGCGAATAATAACCGGCTCTACATGTCTCGATGCGGCCAAGCGCCGTCCAAGCTCGATGCCAGCCTTCAGCTGAACAGCCTTAGCGGTTCCAATTCCTTTGATTTGCGTAATTTCCTCAATGCTAAGATCAACGAGCTGCCGGATGCCGCCTGCTTCCCCCAGCAGCCGCTGGGCTATATGTACGGCAGATTCCTGGCGGGTTCCGGTCCGAAGCAATATCGCCAGCAATTCTGCATGGCTTAAAGCGCTCGCCCCATATTGCATCATGCGCTCTCTTGGTCGTTCATCATGGGGGATGTCGCGCAGCAATAGCGTTGGCGACTCCATATATTCCCCTCTTTTCTAAGATTTAAATCAGCAGGTCACCGAAACTTCAGGATACCCCTACATTTCGTATGCCGTTGTTCTATATCTATGAATCGGTGAGTACATCCATCCCCATTTCAGACAGCATGTCCGACAGCAGAGAAAGCGGCAGGCCGACAACGTTAAAATAGTCGCCTTCGATTCCTTCCACGATGGTTGCACCCAAGCCTTGAATCGCATACGAGCCCGCTTTGTCAGCAGGTTCCCCGCTCTTTACATAAGCCGCGATCGCGTCATCACTTAACGATTTCATCTTTACGGTTGTCACACGATGAGCGACCTTGGTACGACCAGATTCCCGGTCAACACAAGCCACGCCCGTGTACACGAGGTGAGCCCGTCCTTGAAGCATGGACAACATCCTTGCCGCGTCAGCATGATCCTCCGGTTTCCCGAGGACAAGATCATCGACAACTACAATCGTGTCGCTTCCCACAATGATACCATCTCCCGGATCATCCGTCAGCTTTCGGAGAACCGCTTCCGCTTTACGTAGTGCCAGTGACTCCACAATTCGCTCTGGCGACCACCCATGCGGGGTGTCCTCGTCAGCTTCACTAGGCATAATCTCAAATGGGATACGAAGGGAGGCAATCAATTCCTGACGCCGAGGAGAGGTGGAGGCCAATATAATACGGCGGTTTCTCTTCTCATTCAAGGGGGATAATCTCCTTTGTCATGTCTTAGAGCCTGCGGTATAACCAAAGCGCTGCTATAATGCCAAGCAGACTGAGCAGGCAAAAGTTAAGTTCAAGGTTAATGTCATAACGAATAATGTCAAAATCAGCGCTAGGCGACCACTTAATCGGTGTAGTTGACGTTAAAAACGACAAAGCCTTAACAGGTTGAAGCGCCTTGGCCAGCCAAGTTCCCGTCAGCCACCCCAGCAGCAAAAACAAGATGAGCATTCCTTTGTTTTTCTTCATGCATCCTCTTCCCTCGCCATATTTTGACACCCTAATTATTATACGGTGAATCGATAAGCAATACAAACAGAAATCCGGCAGGGGGAACTATTTCCAGTTCCGAGCCGGATTTGACGTAAATTTGAATTTATAGGCCATCCAGGAGTTTCTTTTGGCCCATGACATAGTTCATCATGCCCGTTTGAATCTCCCACAAATGCCCCTTGGATTGGTTTTTGTTATATTCGGAGAGCGCCGTGATCGAACTGTTCATGGATTGCTCCATCGCCGGCAGCACTGCCCCGGTCTCCGGACCCAAGCCGGCGGACAGCAGCTTCATCGATTGGATCCACTGCTGGTGCAGATTTGTGATTGCAGTCATACTCTCTGACGCCACCGCGCCCGCCTCCTGCTGCCCCAGCAGCGATGCCGATAGCGTACTCAACTCCGACACAAGCTCCCCGCTTATCGTGAAATAGTCCGTCAGCGTCTGCTCCTCGCCCGCAAAGGCAGCTGACTCTATATCAGGCAGCGCGATTTCTCTCACGTATAATTCGACGCCTTCGGCTTTAAGCTGATTGCTGAGCAGCTTGGCCTGCTCGCGGTCTGGTGATACGCCGGCGTACACCCGGTTCTCCTCATCCAAATCTCCCCCAGCCGCAATACCGGACTGCAGCAGCTCCCCTTTCGCCTGCTCTGCCCGTTCCGACGTGCTGAATACACCGTACTGAAGCATATAAAAAATTTGACCCGGAACGTGTACTGCCGATTCAGTTGAACCGGGTGCGAGTGATGCCCCCGTTCCCCCGGAAGAGTCAGCCGGTGCTTGATTAACTGCGTCATTGCTTCCAAGCTGCCCCGATGCAGGGTCTTCACCTGCATTACCGCCGTTAAACATAGACAGCACCATATACCCAAACAGCAAACCCGTCACAACAGCCGCGGTCACGGATACAGCCATTTTCCAGAAGGAGGTAGGCTTGCGCGAGCGATAATAACCGTAATCATCGGCAGGTGACTCATATAGATCCTTCTCGGGCCCGAGATTCCAATTCGAATCGTTTGCGCCGGAGCCCACACTTCCGGAATACGCGTCATCATGAAGATCGTAAAGATCCTCAACCTCACGCATATCGTCATATGTATCGGCAGGATCAGGCCCGTCACCGAACGACCCGCCCTCAACATGATCCAGACGTCTTCTTTCCTCAGCTAATCGCCCCCTGGATTGGGTATGACGCGATGTTCTCCAATCTTGTCCGTTCACATCCCGAGTGTCCTCCTCCCGGAGCGGCGGAACAACGCGCAGATGATCATGCTGTATGCTGCTCCTATGTTCAAACGAATTGCCCGCATCGGTAAACCGATCAGTCGTTGAGTCAAACTCGTCGAATACAAGATGACGGTCATCAACTTGATCATTGCGCCTTGCGGGAACTTTCTGATACGAATCCCGTTCCTCACGCATATGATCCTTATGACTATCTTTTGGCGGATCGTGATCGAAGCGAATCGTCATTCGTGCTTTATTCATATCCACACACCTCACTTGTCCTTCTACACCTAGCTATATGATCAAGCTTGGCAACTTATGAGTGTGCGAAAAACAAAACAAACAGGCTGATCAAGAAAGTATCTTGATCAGCCTGTATTCTACTTATCGATCCGCTGCTTGCCTCCGTTCGAAGACAAAAGCCCATGCAATCCCCTGCTGCATCGAAGCAGCAAAGCATGCTTGCAATCCATTTACTTCTTGCCTTTAATAGACTCCGCTAAAGCAGCGCCGACCTTCCAAATATCGCCCGCACCCATCGTCAGAACCAGATCGCCTTCTTTTACGCGACCTTTGAGATCGCTCAGGACATCTTCTTTGGTAGGCAAATAGCGGGCACCGGCATTGCTGTTCTGGACAATCAGCTCCACCAGCTTACCGGAACTGATACCCTCGATCTGCTTCTCGCCGGCAGGAGAATAAATATCGGTAATGATCACCTCGTCCGCTTCCCCGAATGCGCGGCTAAACGCATCCAGAAGGAAAAAGGTCCTCGAATACCGCTGCGGCTGGAATACGGCAATAATCCGTTTGCCTGTAGCTTTGGCGGCACTGATCGTAGCCTCGATCTCCGTCGGATGATGCGCATAGTCGTCAATCACCAGAATGCCTTCAGCTTCGCCCAGCACCTGGAAGCGGCGCTTAGCTCCGTTGAACTTGACGATGGCCTCTACAATCGCTTCGAACGAGATTCCGCCTTTCAAGCAGCAAATCACCGTAGCCATGGCGTTGTAGACATTGTGTTTACCCGGTACGGACAATTCAACGGTACCCAGCTCCATGCCGTTATGAAGCATCGTGAAGCTGACGTGACGGTCGCCGAGCACCAGATTCGTTGCCGTATACTCTGCATCCGCATGAATGCCGTATGTGGTCACATTGCATTTTAGGTCAGGCAAAATCGCCTGAATGTTGTTATCGTCGGCGCAAACCACGGCCGTACCGTCTGCCTTGATTTGGCTCAGGAATTGTACATATGCTGCCTTGAGACGATTGAAATCCCCTTCGTAATTCTCCAAGTGATCGGCCTCAATATTCAGAACAACGCCGAGCCAAGGGTGGTACTGAAGGAATGAACCGTCACTCTCGTCCGCTTCGGCCACCACGTGCTCGCCTTCACCAGCTTTGGCATTCGTGCCAACGTTCATGATTTCCCCGCCGATAATAAACGTCGGATCGACGCCGCATTCTTCCATTACGAGCGCAATCATCGATGAAGTGGTTGTCTTACCATGCGCACCCGCTACGGCAACCCCTTTGCGTTCGTTCAGAAGACGCGCCAGCATCTGCGCACGGTGAAGGACAGGAATGTTCAGCTTCTCTGCCTCGACCCGCTCCACGTTGTCTTGGGACAATGCCGTCGAGTAAACCACAAGGTCCGCGCCCTGGACTTGCTCGGCGGTATGTCCAATGTATATTTTGGCGCCCTTGGCCGCCAGCTTTTCTGTCAATTCTTGCGATGCCACGTCAGAACCCGTGACTTTATAACCCATCTCCAGCATAACTCTTGCAATGGCGCTCATCCCGTAGCCGCCAATTCCTATAAAATGAACATGTTCCGATGTATTCAACAGATATCACCAACCTTTTTCAGAATCGGAAAGGCCCAGGAGGTTGGAACGCACGTCGGCAATCAGGTACAACGTGCCCGACACCACCCCAAGATCCTCCGCTTCCGTCCGTGACTTCAACTCTTCAAGTGCGTTTTTCCAATTTGGTTCTATGATGATTTGCAGTGTATGTTTGGCGTATTTCTCCCTTACCTGCTCTACGATGTCACCAAGCGCCTTGGCGTCCAGTTTCTTCCGGAAATCCGGTTCAGTCAGGATAAGCGTATCCACTATTGGCAGTATATGCTGCAAATACGATTCATGATGCTTATTTGCCAGCATTCCCATCATTAAGTTCAGTTTCCGATACTTATAGATCTGCTGCAAGCTTTTGGCCAAGGTTTCAGCCCCTTCGGGGTTGTGCGCACCATCGAGAACAATCCGCGGGGAGGACTGCACTTGTTCCAGTCTTCCCGCCCAGAAAGTATCCTTAAACCCTCTCCGCAATTCTTCATCATCCACGATGAAAGCCATATACTGGCGAAGCACTTCCAGCGTCATCATCGCAAGCGCGGCATTGGCGCATTGGTGCTCACCCTGCATCGAGATGTCCAGATCCATGTCCCGGAACGGACCCTTAAAACGGAAAGTCTGGCTTTCTTCGTTCCCACGCAGACGCTCATAGGAGAACTGTTCATCTACGAGATACAGACTTGTACGGTTTTTGGCTACCGTTTGTTTCAGAATATCGACAGCTTCCGGCTGAGTTACCGTGCTCACCACAGGAACTCCAGGCTTGATAATGCCAGCCTTTTCCGTGGCGATCTCCTGAATGGTATCACCCAGAACGTCGGTATGGTCCATTCCGATATTCGTGATCACCGAAATGATTGGATGAACGATATTGGTCACGTCCAGACGACCGCCAAGTCCCGTCTCCCATACCACCACGTCCGGATAAGATACCTCGGCGTAATACAGTATCGCAAGGGCGGTGGACACCTCAAACATAGTGGGCGATCCGAGCCCGGAACCCGCAATTTCGGCTACAAGCGGCTCTAAGCGATTAGCCAGTTCAAGCAGCGTCTCTTCCGATATGTCCTCGCCGTTATACTGAAACCGATTGGTAAACTTCGTAATATAGGGAGACGTGTAGGTGCCAACCGTGAATCCCCCTTGAAGCAGAACCTTTGTTAAAAAAGCGCATGTGGAGCCTTTTCCATTCGTTCCGGCCACGTGAATAAATTTTAACCGCCGCTCCGGATGGCCGAGAAGCTCCATCAATCGCTGAATTCTATCCATGCCCGGGCGGATTCCAAACGGAATCAGCCCGTTGATCCAAGCTACCGCTTCCTCATAGGTATGGAACGGAGCTGCCACTGCAGCTTCCGAATGATCAACCATCGTTCTCACCTTCTGGTCCAGATTCATCTTGCCCTTTAGCCTCTCAGTTCTTCGATGCGCGCAATCACTTTACTGCGTTTGTCCGAGTAATCCGCAAGCTTCGCCCGTTCTTCTTCAATCACCTTTTCAGGTGCTTTCGATACGAAACCTGGATTGTTCAGCTTCTTCTCCACACGCTCGACTTCGCTGTTCAAGTGCTGAATTTCCTTCTCCAGACGCGTGATCTCCTGAGCGATATCGATCAACCCGGCAAGCGGCAGATACATTTCAACACCTGTTACCACGGCGGTCATCGCCTTATCCGGCGCCTCAAGCGCAAGGGAGGATTGATACTCCGACGTGTTGCAGAAGCGGCGAATATAATCCGCATTGCGATCGATGATGCCGGCAATTTGCTCGCTTACCGGCTTCAACTGGAGTTCTACTTTTTTGCTCATCGGTACGTTTACTTCCGCCCGGATGTTACGTACAGCACGGATGACATCCATCAGCAGGTTCATTTCGGTAACGGCTTCCGCATTCTCAAATGCTTCATCATAGGTCGGCCATGAAGCCAGCATCACCGTCTCTCCTTCATGCGGCAAATGCTGCCAGATCTCTTCGGAGATGAACGGCATGAACGGGTGGATCAAGCGCATCGTGCGGTCCAGCACATAGGCAAGCACCGACTGCGTCTTTCTCTTGGCCGCTTGATCCTCGCCGTACAGGGACAGCTTAGCAAATTCAATATACCAGTCACACAGATCATCCCAGATGAAATTGTAGAGCAGTCGACCGGTCTCGCCAAATTCGTAGGCATCAATTAGACGCGTAATGTCGCGGGAAGTTTCGTTCAGACGATGCAAAATCCAACGGTCGGCCGTTCCCAGCTCTCCGGAAATGTCGATATCCGCCGCCGTGAAGCCCTCCAGATTCATGAGTGCAAAACGTGACGCATTCCAGATCTTGTTCGCGAAGTTACGCGCTTGTTCCACACGTTCCCAGCGGAATCGAAGATCCTGACCCGGCGTACTGCCGGTCGATATCATATAACGCATGGCATCTGCGCCATACTGTTCGATAACCTCGAGCGGATCGATACCATTGCCGAGCGACTTGGACATCTTGCGGCCTTCGCTATCCCGAACCAGACCATGGATAAGCGTATCTTTGAACGGCATTTGATCCGTAAATTCAAGCCCTTGGAAAATCATCCGCGAAACCCAGAACGGAATAATATCATACCCCGTTACGAGAACGCTTGTCGGATAATAACGTTTGAAATCCTCACTGTCCAGATTCGGCCAGCCCATGGTCGAGAACGGCCACAATGCCGAGCTGAACCAGGTATCCAGCACGTCCTCATCCTGTCTCAGATCGTCCTTGCCAAGCTTCGCGCGCGCTTCCTCTTCATTCATGGCAACAACCACTTCGCCCGTGGATTCGGAATACCAGGCCGGAATCCGGTGGCCCCACCACAATTGACGAGAGATGCACCAATCGCGCACATTCTCCATCCAATG
The DNA here is from genome assembly GCF_015326965.1 of Paenibacillus sp. JZ16. Taxonomy (NCBI): domain Bacteria; kingdom Bacillati; phylum Bacillota; class Bacilli; order Caryophanales; family Paenibacillaceae; genus Paenibacillus; species Paenibacillus sp. JZ16. The sequence continues at coordinate 6,240,136 of NZ_CP017659.1, read as the reverse complement.
CAGGTAGGTTCTCTCGAACCGGTCAGGCACGAAATTAACGCCCTTGCCGGATTTCTGCGCAGTAACGGCTGCTTCCGCAAGCGGCTGCATCTTAACAAACCACTGCGTCGACAGATACGGCTCGACAACGGCGCCGGATCTTTCGCTATGGCCAACCTGATGAACATGATCTTCGATGCGAAGCAGCACGCCCGATTCCTTCATGTCGCTTACGATCTGCTTGCGGCATTCTGCTCGGTCAAGACCCTGGTACTTGCCGGCAAATTCATTCATCGTCCCGGATTCATCCATCACGGTGATTTGCGGCAGATCATGTCTCAGACCCATTTCGAAGTCATTCGGATCATGGGCCGGCGTAATTTTAACCGCTCCGCTGCCGAAATCCTTCTCCACGTACTCATCGGCAATAACCGGAATTTCTCGGCCGACAATAGGCAGGACCAATGTCTTGCCGATCATGTCTTTATAGCGCTCATCTTCCGGATGAACGGCTACCGCCGTATCGCCAAGCATGGTCTCCGGGCGGGTGGTTGCTACGGTAATGGAGCCGCTGCCGTCTTTGAGCGGGTATTGCAAGTGGTACAAATGGCCGTTGACCTCTTTGTACTCCACTTCGATATCGGACAAAGCCGTGCGAGCAGCCGGGTCCCAGTTGATAATGCGTTTGCCGCGATATATAAGCCCCTTATCATAGAGCTTGACGAATACTTCCCGAACCGCTTCCGACAACCCCTCGTCGAGCGTGAAACGCTCTCTGGAGTAATCGAGGGACAGGCCGATCTTGGACCATTGGTCACGGATCGTATTCGCATATAGATCCTTCCACTCCCACACTTTCTCCAGGAATTTTTCACGTCCCAGATCGTAGCGGGTAACGCCTTCTTCGCGAAGCTTCTGCTCAACCTTGGTTTGCGTGGCGATGCCCGCATGGTCAGAACCCGGCAGCCACAACGCATCATAGCCCTGCATCCGCTTTACGCGAATCAGGATATCCTGCAGCGTAAAGTCAAGGGCATGGCCGATGTGAAGCATTCCCGTAACGTTTGGTGGAGGAATAACAATCGTATACGGCTCCGCGTCCGGTCGTTTGCCAGCTTCAAAGAAGCCGCCTTCCTTCCAGTACGGATACCATTTTTGTTCGGCTGCCTTCGGATCATACGTCGTCGGCATGTCTAACTGGGATTGGTTTTGTTTTTGATCCATATTTTCGTACCTCCGATACTGTTAATCAGTTTTGCCAACCCGTAACGTTTTAGCCTCCGGGCGTGGCAATGGATATCCATGTTTGCGTGAAACAAAAAAAGCCCTTCGTCCTCAAAGGACGAAAGACTGTTCTCTCGCGGTACCACCTTTGTTTCGTGCTTATAATCATTCATGAATCGAGTCCTCCCATGAAGAACATGAAAGGCCTGCGATCAAGCACGACACTTTACACAGATAACGGCTGCGGCCGGCGAACTCTAACCAGGGTAGCGATCGATCCTACTCTATCTCAAGTCCGCAACTCCGGGGCGACTTCGGCAAGCTGGTTCCTGCGGAATCTCACAGCGCATAATAGCAATTCCGCTCTCTGAAGGCCATACCTTCCTACTCTTCCCGTTCAACGTTGTTCTAGCTTTAGGAATACCTGTACATATACTATTCAAATATACCGTGGTTGTTGCATATAGTCAATATTTCGAGTGTTTCCGAACGATTTAGACATCATACCTGTCTATCCAAATTAATGCTAATACATTGTAAAAAGAAGCCCCGGCTCGTCCGACTCCCCTCTTCTTCTAACCGACTCCCCGCCAAACACAAAAAACAGGCCAAGGATATCCTACCTTGACCTGCTTGTTCTTACGCGATCGCTTCCTCCGCTGATTACTGGGGAATGTATAATACCTGGCCTTCTTCCACATTCTGCTCGGACATGCGGTTATATAACAAAAGCTCTCGCGGCGTCAGTTGATAACGCTCGGCAATCACGTCGAGTGTCTCCTCACGCTGCACAATGCACATCCGGACCTTGCGGAAAGGCGTTTCCTCACGGCGGTTACCCAGGAACAGACTCTTCCACTCCACGTCCTCGGCCGTTGCGGAGTCAACCAATTCCTCCGTCTCTTCTTCCTCGTCCCGAGCGGCTTGATCCTGATCCTGAACCGTTCTGCTCGATTGAAGCAACGAAGAGAAGCCTACGCCCGATGCGCTGGTTGTGCTGCTGTTCTTCGTGTTGAAGGCCACCTTTAACTCCGGCTTGGTCGGAACCTCTTCGGCTTTAATGGAAACCTCTTCCGTTATATCATCCATATCCTCCGAAGGGAATTCTTCCTCAGCAAAAACAGGCTGCACTTCCTCCGTTTCCGGTGATTCCAGTACCGGAACGGCTTCCACTTCTTCACCCTTACGCTCAATGACACCCGGAAAACCGGCTGCTGGATCTTCTTGCTCCGGCTCGGGCTGGACCGAAGCCCGTTCGAATTGCCATACACTTGGAATCGACGACTCAGCTGCCTGAGCTTCCGTCTCATTATGTAAGGCATATTCGACCGTATCCCGAGCTTCAGGCGAATTAGAAATGCTAATGGTGCTGTCTGCTGAGTCCTGTGAATCCCGTGTTTGGTTCTCATACTGTGCCCAGGATGCCAGATACTGCTGTGTGCGCGCATCCGTCCCGAACTCTTGGGCTCTGGTCTGAGCCTCGTTGAAGTAAGAAGGAGAAGGTGAGTTAGCGTCTGTATGAGCTCCGCTGCCATGAAGCTGGTCGTACGGGTTGGCTGCGAACTGCTGCTCCCCGTTCGAATACAAATCAGTCGCTTCAGGAGCATGTACCACTGTGAATTCCTCATTGGCCCATACTTGGTCACGGGCTCCCGGAGCCGCCGCCTGAATTCCTTTGAGCGACAGAACCCCTGTAATGTTCAAGCTGCGTTTGGATAACAAATCCACGTCAAAATTCTCGATCTCGACCGCGATGTCATCCAATGATGATACCCGGTTCATCGGGACCGTGATTTCAACCGGGATCCAGTGTTCGAGCGGCTCCGTCTCTCCTGCTTCGGTGTCACCTTTATACAGGCCTGCAAGAAGCAGATGACCCCGAAGCGTAGCCTGGTCCTGCTGACTGATCACCTGAATATGCGGGATCAACTCCGCCTCTTCCAATTCTTCGATTCCCGGCAAATCTTCCGTTAAATTAATACGCTCGTAAATATCGAACCGCAATCCGTAGGACTGGTCAAACACGGGAATGTCCTCCTTTTTGGCATATACTATCCGTGATCTGTTATCACGGCATGAGCCTAAGTTTTGCCACTCAATTTATCTATATGCCGAAAATAGGAGAGCATGACTTTTTTGCGAATTGTGCGTGAAAGTTACAGCTTCATTCAGGATCTTGCAAGTTTTCTTACCGGTCCGATGTCTCTATGATTCGCTCTCTTAACTCCAACATATCCAGAGGCCAGGGTGCATTCACCTCAATATCCTCGCCCGAGAAAGGATGAGTAAATAGCAGACGTTCGCCATGCAGCGCTTGGCGCGGAAACGCCCCTGGTCCTCCGTATAAGGAATCTCCCAGAAGCGGGTGTCCCATATGACTTAGATGCACCCGGATCTGATGCGTCCGGCCGGTTTCCAGTCGAATTTGCAGCAGGCTGGCTTTCGGATACACCTCGGATGATAGAATATGCGTGATTGCAGCCTGCCCGGTTAATGAAACTCTCCGACGGCTTGAATGATAGCGGTCTTTGCCTATCGGCAGATCGATTCTCTTCAGATCCTGAGAGACCCTCCCCTGAACGATAGCCGCGTATATCCGGACGATCTTCTTCTCCCGCATGTCCTCGTCAAGCTTTAGCTGCGCATATTCGTTCTTGGCATACAGTACGGGACCTGTTGTATCCTTATCCAGCCGATGAATATGCCGGACTGCCGTATGGATGCCTTCGGCTTCGTAATATGCGGCAACCGCATGATTCAGGGTCGTCTCGCGGCTCTCGTTGTCCGGATGGACCGCCATACCGGCCGGTTTGTTCACAACCAGGCAAAAATCGTCCTCATACAATACATCAAGCTCCTGCCATCTCGGTTCGATGCCGTAATCCCGATAAGGAAAAAGGACCAGCCGAAGCCGATCCCCTCTCCATTGTATCCCCTGTTCATGACGAAGCTTACGATACAGCTTCTCGGGCATACCGACCGTTTCCATAAGCCACTTGGCAGCGGCTTCGTTCCGATCCGGCAGACTCAATAGCGCCTTACCCGGCGTCAGCTCCAGCCATTCGCCGCGTTTGCTCCAATTTCCCCCGTAACTCATAGGCTTTTGAAGGCGTTGTAGTTGGCTTCAATGGTAGCATCGATATCTTCTACCGTATGAGCGCCAGAGATAAACATGCCCTCGAACTGGGAAGGAGGTACGCTGACTCCCTCTTGTACCATCGCTGCAAAATAACGACGGAAACGATCCAGGTCACTAGTCTTCGCAGTATCAAAATTGACGACCGGCGTATTCGTGAAGAATGGACATACCATGGAGCCGATCCGGTTAATCGTAAGCGGGATACCGAATTCCTGAGCGTTACGCTCAAATCCTGCCTGAAGACGGGCTCCCCGCTCCTCGAGCTGTTCATAGACGGCAGGCGTCAGCAGCTTCAGGGTGGTGTAACCAGCCGCCATGGCGAGCGGATTACCGCTTAACGTTCCTGCTTGATAGATCGGTCCTGCCGGAGCAATCTGATCCATCAGCTCACGCTTGCCTCCATAAGCACCGACTGGCAGACCGCCGCCAATCACCTTGCCCAAGCATGTCAAATCCGGTGTAACGCCATAACGGCCTTGCGCGCAGTTCAGATCAACGCGGAATCCGGTCATCACCTCGTCAAAAATAAGCACGCTGCCATAATCAGAAGTGACCTTGCGAAGACCTTCCAGGAATCCTGGCTGCGGAGGGACCACGCCCATATTGCCTGCCACGGGCTCAACAATAACGGCTGCAATCTCTTCGCCGAACCGCTCGAAGGCAAGCTGTACCGATTCCAGATCGTTATAAGGAACCGCAATGGTGTTGGAAGCAACGCTTTCTGGCACACCCGGACTATCAGGAAGTCCAAGCGTTGCGATGCCCGATCCCGCTTTGATCAGAAGGCTGTCGGCGTGGCCATGATAGGAGCCCTCGAATTTAATGATTTTGCTGCGTCCTGTATATCCGCGCGCTAGACGAATGGCGCTCATGGTTGCTTCCGTACCGGAATTCACCATCCGCACCACCTCGATCGACGGCACACGTTCACAGACGAGCTTCGCCATCTTCGTTTCCAATAGGGTTGGAGCACCGAAGCTGGTCCCCTTGGCAGCTGTCTCCTGAAGCGCTTCAACAACCTCAGGATGCGCGTGACCCATAATCAGCGGCCCCCAGGAACCGACATAATCGATAAAGCTGTTGCCATCGATATCATATACCCGGCTGCCTTCTCCGCGATCGATATAAATCGGGGTTAGTCCAACAGACTTAAACGCACGTACCGGACTGTTGACACCGCCGGGAATATATAACTTCGCTTCTTCAAAAGCAGAACGCGACAAATCTTCTTTTCGCAAATCTTGGCTCATCGTATGCACTCCTAACTCTTTCATCGTTAATGGTTACTAGCTGCGCATCCAGCGTGCTGCGTCCTTCGAGAAATACGTAATGATAATGTCCGCACCGGCACGCTTCATCCCGGTCAGCAGCTCCATCACAATCGCCTGCTCACTGATCCATCCCTGCTGAGCAGCCGCTTTAATCATGGAATACTCACCACTCACGTTGTATGCAACAATTGGCAGATCAAACTGGTCTCTCAGCAATCTGACAACATCAAGGTAGGCCATAGCCGGTTTCACCATCAGCATATCGGCGCCTTCCAGCACGTCCGTCTCCGCCTCGCGAAGCGCCTCTCTCACATTGGCCGGATCCATCTGATAAGTTTTGCGGTCGCCGAATTGCGGAGCGGAATCGGCAGCCTCACGGAAGGGTCCGTAAAAGGCCGAAGCGTACTTAACGGAGTAAGACATGATCGGCACGTTATAAAATCCGGCTTCGTCAAGACCGGAACGAATGGCTTGGACAAAACCATCCATCATATTGGAAGGTGCAATAATATCGGCTCCAGCTTTGGCCTGGGAAACCGCTGTACGAACGAGCAGCTCCAGCGACTCGTCGTTTAATACATCGCCGCAGGTGTGGCCGTCACGCTCAAAGGTATGCACCATACCGCAGTGGCCGTGGTCGGTAAATTCGCATAGGCACGTATCAGCAATCACCAGAAGATCGGGATGCCACGACTTGATGAGACGGGTAGCCTCTTGGACAATCCCGTCATCCGCGAAACCGGATGTGCCCACGCTGTCTTTCGTCTCGGGGATTCCGAACAGGAGCACAGCAGGAATGCCTAGACTTACGATTTCGTCTACTTCCTCTTTCAAGGTGTCAAGCGAAAAATGATAGACGCCTGGCATGGAGGAAATCTCGGATTTCACACCATTGCCATAGGTCACGAAGATCGGCTGAACCAGATCCTCCGTATGAAGCACGGTCTCGCGGACCATGCTGCGAATGCCGGCATTTTGACGCAGCCGACGATGGCGTACGATTGGAAAACTCATGACGTATACCTCCAAATGATGTAATTTCGTTCATGTATATAAGAGATTATGGATATTATGGCGCAACACGGCGTGGATCGTTCTCGTTCCAAATGCATAAGGCCTTAACCAGACTGTCGACCGTCGCTTCCTCGGCGAGGAGGGATACGTGCAGTCCGGCTTCTTCAGCCGTCTGCGCGGTTAATGGTCCGATGCAAGCAATCGTCGAACCTTTCAACAGTTCGACTGGATCTTCCACGCCCATCCCCTTCAGCACCTTCAGCAGATTGGTAACCGTAGATGAACTGGTGAACGTAACGGCGTGAATGCCTCCATCTTCAAGCAGCTTCAGCAGCTCATCATCGTCCTCGCCGCACAACACATTCTCATAGATCACGGCTTCCGTCACGTTCAGTCCCATTTCCGTCAGCTTCTCCGGCAGCCACTTGCGTGCCAGATCGCCGCGTGGCAGCAGCACGCGCTGACCGGGCTGGAGCTCTGAACCGTAAGCATCGATAAGGCCTTCCGCCTGGTAACGTTCTTTGATAACTTCAGCCACTACACCGTATTTTCCAAGAGCATGGGCTGTTGCGGGGCCAACCGCGACGATGCGCGCAGAGGCTAAGGCGCGAATATCGCGACCGTTCTCCTTCAGGTGGCGGAAAAAGAATTCGACTCCGTTCACGCTGGTGAAAAATACCCAGTCATACGTACTCAGCTTGTCCAGTGCTTGTTGAATTCCGGCAAGCCTCTCGCTCTTCGAAGGCATGACGGTTTCGATGACGGGAAACTCATAAGGCTCTCCGCCCAGCTCTTCGATTTGGGATACCAAAGCACTGGCCTGGCTTCGCGTCCTTGTGACCAGTATTCTTTTGCCGAAGAGGGGCAGCCGTTCCGCCCACTTCAGGTGCTCCCGCTGAAGCACCACCTGTCCAACAACGATAACCGCAGGCGGCTGAAAATCCGCTGCCTTGACTCTGTCCTCGATGTCCGCCAGTGTCCCCGTCAGCGTATCCTGCTCTGCCCGGGTTCCCCATCTAATAAGTGCCACCGGGGTTTCCGGCGGTCGGCCGTGCTTGATCAGCTGACGACTGATATAACCGATTTTCGCCACACCCATCATAAAAATCAAAGTTCCCGTTGCATTGGTAACCTTGTCCCATTGAATCATTCGGTCCAGCTTTTCGGGACTTTCGTGGCCGGTAATTATCGATAATGACGAAGCATGGTCACGATGCGTCACGGGAATCCCGGCATAAGCCGGAACACTGATCGCCGAGGTGATCCCCGGCACAATTTCGTACATGATGCCATTACGGTATAACAGCTCCGCTTCTTCACCCACTCTTCCGAAGATCGTTGGATCGCCGCCCTTTAAACGGACAACTGTCTTGCCTTCCAAAGCATAATCAACCAGCAGCTGATTGATCTGCTCCTGTTTCATCGTATGCCGATCCGGAAGCTTGCCTACATAGACCTTCTCCGCTCCGGGTTTCATCCATCGCAGCAGCCGTGGACTAGCTAATCGGTCATACACCACGACATCCGCTTTTTCAATGCATTCCTTGCCTTTAATCGTAATCAGGCGTGCATCGCCCGGTCCTGCTCCCACCAGATAAACCTTGCCTGCCATCCCCTCAGCCCCTAACTTGTGCCAGTATCTTCTCCGCTCCTTTAGCTTTCAGCTTTTCAGCCACTTCCACTCCGAGCGATTCAGGGTCGGTTCCTTCGGCGCTTTCCTTCAGTATGATTTCGCCGTCAGGAGAACCTACCATTCCTGTCAATTGTATAACGTTTTGTTCTCCGCGGGAATCTCCGGCATCCACATTCTTGAGGACGGCGTAAGCTCCGATAGGCACCTGGCATCCTCCGTTAAGCTCGCTTAGAAACTTGCGCTCCGCCGCAACGGTTCGTGCAGTAACCTCATCATTATAAAGAGAGAGCAAATGCAGCAGATCTACATCGTTTTCGCGGCATTCAATTCCAAGTGCGCCCTGGCCGACGGCTGGCAGACTAATTTCAATCGGCAAGTACGACGTGATCCGGTCCTCCCAGCCCATACGCTGAAGACCGGCGGTCGCCAGAATGATGGCCTGAAATTCACCGTCCTCCATTTTGCGAATGCGAGAATCGATATTCCCCCTAATCCATTCGATCTGCAGATCCGGCCGGTAGGCCTTGAGCTGACTGGACCGGCGCAGACTGCTTGTTCCCACCTTGGCACCTGCAGGAAGGCCATCCAGCGTTGTTCCTTCTTTGGAGATCAGGCAATCACGAGGATCCTTTCTTGCCGGCACCGCGCCGGACACCAAACCTTCGGGCAGAACGGAAGGCATGTCCTTCATGCTGTGAACCGCCATATCAATCTCGCCGTCCATCATCGCCTGCTCGATTTCTTTGACAAACAATCCTTTGCCGCCTACCTTGGAGAGCGTAACATCCAGTATGCGGTCGCCCTTCGTGACGATTTTTTTGACGGTGAAGTCATAGTCCAGACCGTGCTCCTTGGCTAAACGCTTTAAGTCATCAATAACCTGTCCTGTCTGTGTCAGTGCCAGAGCACTTTGTCTACTGCCAACTACGATTGTACGCATCTTTCATTCCTCCTGATTATTCGCAATCCACTGCTTGATCTTGTCCGCACTCCAGGGCTCATAACCTCCGCGGCGAATCTCTCCGAGCATATCCATGCGGTATGCCTTGTGCAAAAGCCGCCTGCGTGCGTCAGCGGACTCCACCTCTTCCCTGATCATCGAACGCATCCTATATAAAAAATCCAAATAGTCCTCATACTCAGGCCCGAACTGGTCTTCGAGCTCGTCGCGGATCTCGCGTGCGGCCATCGGCCCTGCTCCTGATGTGGATACAGCCAGCGTAAGCCTTCCCCGTCGCAGCACCGTCGGGTTGATAAACGTTCCGGCCTCGCCGTTGCTGGCCACGTTAACCAGTATGCCAAGGCGATCGGCATCCTCCGCTATTTGCAGATTCAGCTTGCTGTCATCCGTTGCCGCATGGACCATAAACGCGCCTATCAGATCGTCTGATTGATACTTCCGCTTCGTCCATCGAAGAGTCTTCTCGCTCTCTAAACGTTGAAGTTTCTCGCTTCGTAATAAGGGACTTACAATATGTACGACTGCCCCGGCATTCAGTAGGGTGACGGCTTTACGTTCCGCCACCGTGCCGCCGCCGACAATCAAGCATAAACGTCCCCTGCAATTCAGCATTACGGGTACATAATGATCATCATAGGCCATTCTTGCCATCACACTCCTGACCAACTATGGAAAGCGGACCACGTATTAAGAAAGAAATTCAGAATAATGAACCCATACCCGATTAAAGCCCATATGGCCGCTTCCCTGCCGGACCTTCTCCACAAGCGACGTTTGATGAAATAAACCAAATACATCGCAAGAGCCGTCATGGTAGACATGACTTTGATGTCCAAGAACAGGGTCCACCGTCCAGCCATGGCCACCGACATCACGGCCAAGATGAGCGACATGACCAGAATAATCGTCCCGGCCATCAGCGCTTTATAGGAATAAACATCCAGCTTCTCCAGACTTGGCAGCCTGCGCATCGTATCATTCCATTGCTTGTGCTTCAGTTTCCGGTGCAGGAACATGTATATCGCCGCAAACACGGCCCCGACGGTCAAAGCGGCGAAGCTGATACTCGCCAGGGCAATATGAATAAGCAAGAGACGATGTTCCGTCTCCCAGCTGTGCAATGCATTGTCTCCTGCCGTGAACCATAAACGATTGACCAGCATGACGCTAAACCCGACGAGGTTCATGAGCAGGACGGCAAATTCCGACCGCTTCATATACGCCAGAGCAATCGAAGTGATCGATATGCAGAACGCCAGCAGGAACAGGAAATCAAACAAAGTAAATACCGGAAAGTGGAAATGTCCGCCTTCCATCGCTCTGATGCCGATTCCGGTAAATTGTAACAGCGCAGTAATAACAAGAAGCCCTGTGCCTATCCGCTTCGCCACCGAATTGCGTGAAACGCAATCCGAGATATAAAACAGAAGGCTCAGGGCATAGATGCAAATGCCGGTGATATAAATTAAGTTTAACAGCATGGGTTATACTCACCCTCCTCAAAGGGTGGCTGGGGCCAGAGACACCTTAAGCGGTTTCTCTTCTGCCTGCTGATCTACAGCATTCTTCGACCGTTCAGCTTTAACGGGTGCAGTTGCTTTCTTGTTGCGGCTGCGGGCTTCCTGCTCATTCTCATGGATCAAGCTTTCCAGCGCAAAGATTTGTGAAAAATAATCCAGTGCTTCACCGCCCTGCTTGCCGCCCGTCATTTCCTTAATCCGGTTAATGGGATCATGCATCATCTGGTTTACGATGCTCTTGGTCAAACGACGGATGACTTTTCGCTGGCGTTCATCCAGTTCCGGAAGCTTGTTAAACAAGCTTTCCATCGTTTCTTCATGAATGGCATTCGACTTCTCCTGCAAGGCCCGAATTGCCGGTCTGACACCGAGCGTTTTCAGCCATGTGTGGAATGCATCCATCTCTTCTTGAATCATAACTTCAATCTTCGCTGCTTCCGCCCGGCGCATTTCCATATTGGTCTCTACAATGCCTTCCAGATCGTCAATATCGTACAGGAACACGTTGGATACTTCCCCAACCGCCGGATCAATGTCCCGTGGCACAGCAATATCAATCATGAACAACGGACGGGACTGGCGTTTCTTCATGCTCTCTTTCACCCGATCCGCATTCAGAACATATTCATTCGAGCCCGTGGAGCTAATAATGATATCCACGTCATTCAGCAAATGCTTGGCTTCGGCAATGGTGCATGGCGTCCCTTTGAATTTGCTTGCAAGTTCCTGAGCACGGCTAAGCGTACGGTTAGCCACAATTACTTCAGCGGCACCGTTGGCATAAAGATGCTTCACGGTAAGTTCGCTCATCTTGCCTGCACCAAGTATCATCACTTTTTTATCGTTAAATGCCCCGAAAATTCGTTTACCCAGTTCCACCGCTGCATAGCTGACAGAGACGGCACTCTCTCCGATCGATGTCTCCGAATGAGCCCGCTTGCCGAGCGTAACGGCTTGCTTAAACAACATATTGAACCAAGTACCCGTGGCATTCTGCTGCTGCGACGTCAAAAAAGCATTGCGCACCTGTCCCAGGATCTGCGTTTCTCCAATGACCATGGAATCCAAACCGCAGGTAACCTTAAACAGATGGGAAATCGCTTGTTCGTCTTCATATATATAGAGGTGCTGTGTAAATTCTTCACGATTAATGCCGAACCACTGTTCCATAAAACTGCGGATAAAGTAGCCGCACATATGAAGGCGGTCTACCACAACATAAATCTCAGTTCGGTTGCAGGTAGCGACAATGACGCCCTCCAATACGCTCTTGGTCGAATTAAGCTGCTCTAACGCCTTGGGCATGTCTTCTTCCGAGAATGTAAAGCGTTCTCTGACTTCCACAGGCGCCGTGCGATAGTTCAACCCAACAACGACGATGTGCATTGCATGTTCACCTGCCTATTTCTCCGAGTAGTTTTGCCGTTCACAACGGACATCCTTGACCTTGTTCATTATATCACAGTATGCTGAACAGCCTTGTCTATTTTATGAAATGTTTATGAAATCCCCATACTTCTTCGTTCCATTCATGAAACTTCCTACCTGTTTGATCGCACCTTACTATTGTGGATATAGAACAGCTTAGATATACGTGTTATTTACTACGATATCTCATTTCAGAGAACGCCTCCCTGGAATTCCGCCGATCTTCTCATGTTCTCAAAATAAATAACCATGGAAAAATCCATGGTTATCAGTATACGCATTTTTTAGAAGGCTGGATTAAACGAGTTCAGCCTGTTTCATCTCAGGCGTTTCCACGGTCATTTCGCCGAGTCCGCGCACGAGTTTCTTGGCATAGCATTTTTCAGGTTTCAAAGCGGATACCAGATAGTCAATAGCCAACTGCGGATCTACTGTCTCCCCGCAGGTATAACAGTCAATCGCAGCAAAACCTCTCTCAGGGTATGTGTGAATCGAGAGATGGCTTTCCGACAGCAACACCAGCACAGTCGCACCTTGTGGTTCAAACTGCTTGGATTGGACGGACAATACCGTTGCTCCACATGCTTCAGCGGCTTCCACCATCTGAGCTTGTAAAAATTCTGCACTGTTCAATAGTTCAAAATCGACTCCCCAAGTATCAACAGCAACGTGTCTTCCGAAAGTTGAGTATTCCATCTTCCGGGTTCCCCCTTCCTAGGAATAAAATGTTTGAAAATTTCATCCGCTAGGACCTACGTCATTCACTTCCCGAGGGAATAATCTCTCGCAACATTACATGTCCTGAGTGAATCCTGGTTCCTATATTCTTTTCAACGAGATTAAAAATAACATCTATGACGCTTAAATGCAACACCTTTTTCGAAAATAACCCATAAATATTTTACAGCTCAATATATGTGCGTCTGAACTACTTGGTGTCATGGATCCAATAATAAAAAAAGCCGCCCTGTTACAGGGCAGCCTCCTTAGGCTTCTAGCACGAATAGGCGTTGATTAAACTGTCGCAGCCGCTCATCTATCGTCTTCGTAATAAGTTTATCATTCCCTGCTGCAATCCGCTGGTCCAGAAGCACGTTAATATGATGCTGGATGGATTCGATCTCTTTCTCTGCTTCATTGCTGTTGAAGAGTCGCTGCAGCTCTCCTGCCGTATTCTTGTACTCATAAATGACAATGCTGTCGTTCCCGGCGACTTGCGTAATTCTATGCACCGTTCCCGCATGGTAGTCGTAGCTCATCGTAAAGCCGCGATAAATCCGATTCACTTTACCTGATCCCTTAAAAGCCGCAAACAGTTTGCGTACGGCATTTGTCAGATGGGGAGTAACCAATCGGCACGACAGCTCACAGACGTACAAGCCATTCTTGCGTTCAAAGGGCAAATGAACTTCTTCCCCGCTTTCATCTTCGAGCACAAACTCCTGCTCTCCGCTATCCATGACTTTTACCCGGTTAGTAACCCGGAAAGCTTGGGTATATTGCAGAAATTGATCCATTTGAATATCCGTCATTTGCATTGTGGCATTAACATATTCTGTGGCTAACCGCTGAGCCATAAAAATCTCCCTCAATTCTTTTAACTTACTACCATTATACAGCAGATCCAAGCGGTCTTTCCTGCCGTTCGAACGATAATATCCATCATATTTCATAAAAAAACGGAATTAGCCGGAATCAGAGCGATATTTCCCGCAAGATGCTCACTTTCCTATAAAGAATACACCGATTCCCTACATAACCCTCGAAAAAAATATCACGAAATGAACCGGATCAGGATCGCTCTTTGCCTTCCGTTTCCGAATCCAAATATGTCTCTTCCTCGTCATCCTTTGTCCCCATATGGGACTCCATGATGGCCCATAACTCATCTTTACCCAAACCGAGCTCGGATGAAAACATGACAAAAGAGTGATAGGGTTTGAAGCCAAGCGTCTCCTTCACAATCTTAACATGCTTCTGGCGGCGTGTTTTCGGAATCTTGTCCGCCTTGGTCGCGACCACGCATACCGGCCGGTTATAATGCTGCAGCCATTCATACATGCTGATATCGTCCTTTGAGGGCGGGTGACGCATGTCCACAATCAATAATACAAGCTTCAGTTCTTCCCGGCTGAGCAAATATCTCTCAATCATTTCGCCAAATGCCGCACGCTGGGTCTTGGATACCTTCGCATAACCATAGCCGGGAAAATCGACCAGATACAGGTCGTCGTTCACCCGATAATAGTTGAGCTGCTGGGTTTTCCCCGGTGTTGCGCTGGTACGGGCCAGGTTCTTACGGGATATCATACGGTTAATCAGTGATGACTTGCCCACATTGGAACGCCCTGCCAGAGCAATTTCCGGCAAGGCGTCTTCAGGATATTGAGCAGGTACGACAGCACTGATGACAAACTCGGCTTTCGTAACTTTCATAATTTAGACTTTCCTCTCTAGTGCACTCCCGCTTGTTCAACGAGCGCATGCTCCAGAACCTGATCCATATGGGATACCGGAACGAACTCAACGTCGTTCTTCACGCTGTCAGGGATATCACGCAAGTCGCGTTCGTTATCCTTAGGGAGTAATATTTTTTTGTAGCCGGCACGGTGGGCTGCCAGGGATTTCTCTTTCAAGCCACCAATCGGAAGAACGCGTCCCCGAAGTGTAATTTCCCCCGTCATGGCCACATCACGGGCTACATGCCGTTTGGTTAAAGATGAGATAAGAGCCGTCGCAATCGTAATGCCGGCTGAAGGGCCATCCTTCGGAATGGCTCCCTCCGGGATATGGATATGGACATCCAGCTTCTCGTGGAAATCCGGATCAATGCCCAGTTCTACCGCTTTTGAGCGGGTAAAACTGAAGGCGGCTTGAGCCGATTCCTTCATCACATCACCAAGCTTACCCGTCAAGGTCAGCTTGCCGGTCCCAGGCACCACGGTTACCTCAATGGTTAGTGTCTCGCCGCCCACTTCCGTCCACGCAAGACCTGTTACCGTGCCCACTTGATCTTCAAGCTCGGCCATGCCATAGCGAAACTTCGGAATACCGAGATATTCCTTAATATCGTCAGCCTTAATCTCAATGGATTCCGATTGATTGGTGACGATCTGTTTGGCGGCTTTGCGGCACAGCGCAGCCACTTGCTGCTCCAGATTCCGCACCCCGGATTCACGGGTATACTCCCGGATCACCTTCATGAGCGCTTCCTCGTCCAGAATCAGTTGCTCCGGCGTCAACCCATGCTCACTCTTCTGCTTGGGCAGCAAATAACGATTGGCGATCTGCAGTTTCTCCAGCTCCGTATATCCCGGAATGTACAGCACTTCCATCCGGTCCAGGAGCGGTCTTGGAATGTTATGCAGCACGTTTGCCGTCGTGACAAACATGACGTTGGACAGATCAAAAGGAATTTCCACGAAATGATCACTGAACGTATTATTTTGCTCAGGATCAAGTACCTCAAGCAGGGCTGAGGACGGGTCGCCCCGGAAGTCGGATGCCATCTTATCGATTTCATCCAGCAGGAATACAGGATTCATTGACCCTGCCGTTTTCATGCCTTGAATGATACGTCCCGGCATGGCCCCTACATAAGTGCGCCGGTGGCCGCGGATTTCCGCCTCGTCTCTTACCCCGCCTAACGAAATGCGAACGAACTTGCGCTCCAGAGAGCGGGCGATGGACCGGGCCAGTGATGTTTTGCCGACCCCGGGAGGGCCAACCAGACATAGAATAGGCCCTTTCATCTTCTTCACCAGCTTTTGCACCGCCAGATATTCCAGCACCCGCTCCTTCGGCTTCTCGAGTCCGTAATGGTCCTCGTCCAGCACTTGCTCCGCTTTGACGATGTCCAAATCATCCTCGGTCATGTTGGTCCACGGCAACGCCAACAGCCAATCGACATAGTTCCGAATCACGCCGCCCTCAGCAGAGCTCGCCGGCATTTTCTCGAGTCGGTCGATTTCCTTCTCAACCTTCTCGTGTACGCGCTCCGGCAGTTCAAGCTCCTGAAGCTGACTTCGGAGTTCCTCTACTTCCCCTGCACGGCCTTCCTTGTCGCCAAGCTCTTTCTGAATGGCCTTCATCTGTTCGCGCAAGTAGTATTCCTTCTGGGTCTTCTCCATTTGCTTCTTGACCCGCTGGTTAATCTTACGCTCCAGCTCCAGCACTTCGCGCTCGTTATTCAGTATATCTAGAAGTTTCTCGAGCCGTTTGCGAACATCAATTGTTTCGAGAATTTCTTGCTTATCCTTGATCTTCAGTGACAAATGACTCGTGATGACGTCTGCCAGTCGACCCGGCTCATCAATATCGGAAACGGCCGCCAGTGTCTCTGGTGTCACCTTCTTCGACAGATTGATATAATTCTCAAACTGAGACAGTACGGTTCGCATTAATGCGGAAACTTCAGGGTCATGGTTCTCTTCTTCGGGAAGTTCCCGAGCGATGACCTCATAGTATTCCTCTTGATCCGTATATTCAATAACTTCCGCCCGTTCCATACCCTCCACTAGCACACGTATGGTACCGTTGGGAAGCTTAAGCATCTGGCGTACATTCGCAACTGTGCCAATCCGAAAAATATCATCCTGCGTCGGTTCTTCAATGTTCACTTCCGATTGAGAACATAGGAGAATCAAATTGTCTTCAACCATCGCCTTTTCTAAAGCCTTTACCGACTTCTCCCGGCCTACATCCAAGTGAAGCACCATGCTTGGATAGACCAAAAGACCTCTCAAAGGCAGTAAAGGAAAACGACGACCTTTGGATTTACTGGGTCCCATCGCTTTCGCACCTCCAATGGCTCTCAATGTTGACACTATTCCTATTTTATCAAATCTGCGTATAAAAAACCAACCATACGAAGCTTAACATCCTCCGGCGTCCGTTATTTTACCGTTGCGCGGAGGCGTCGCCTGCAGCAATGAAGCGGAAGAGGATGGAAATCCCTCATTTGCGGGGAGCTGAACAACCTCCGGAGCGAACGTTCCGCCAAAAATATGGCCGAACACTTCATCCACCGATTCGACCGGGATTACCCGCAAACCGCCGCTCAAATCCTGGAACAGCGTCTGCCAGTTGTCTTTAGGGATGATCACGCGGGTCGCGCCTGCTTGGAATGCCGCCTCCACTTTAGCGATGACCCCGCCTATCGGTTTTACTTTTCCATGAATGCTCATCTCGCCGGTCATGGCGACTTTGTTATCAACTTCAATCCCTTTCATGGCTGATACGATCGCAGTAGCCATCGCAATACCCGCGGAAGGGCCGTCAATCGGCGTTCCTCCAGGGAAATTGATATGCAGGTCATAGTTTTTCGGCGTAAAGCCCATCGAACCAAGCACGGTTAGGACATTCTCGATCGAGCCTTTAGCCATACTCTTGCGGCGCAGCTTGCGTGAACCTCCGCCAAATTCCTCTTCATCCACAACCCCGGTGATATTGTAGGTACCCCGGCCCTTCTCGACAGGTACCGCAGATACTTCAATTTCAAGCAGTGCCCCCATATTCGGGCCATATACAGCCAATCCGTTGACTACGCCGATCTGAGGCTTCTCCGGTATTTTCCGGTCGGGCCTAGGCTGAAGCTGGCTGCTGCTGGCCACCCATTCCACATCCGCTGCCCGCAGCGAATCTCGTTTCTCGGTCAATGCAAGACCGGCAGCCAATTGAATCATATTGACCGCTTCCCGCCCGTTAGAGCAGTACTGCTTCACAACTTCAACCGCTTCCGGCGCAGCATTCAAACCAATTTTCTGAATGGCATCCTCTGCAATCCTCCCAATCTCTTCGGGCAAAAGCGGACGGAAAAAAATCTCCATGCAGCGTGAACGAAGCGCAGGAGCAATCTCTTCGGGCGAACGTGTCGTAGCACCCACCAAACGGAAGTCCGCCGGAAGGCCATTTTGAAAGATATCGTGTATATAGGCAGGTGTATTGGCATCCTCAGAATTATAATATGCACTTTCGAGCAGTACCTTGCGGTCCTCCAGCACTTTTAAAAGCTTATTCATCTGAATCGGATGCAATTCCCCAATTTCATCAATAAACAGGATCCCGCCATGGGCCTTGGTCACCGCTCCCGGCTTGGGTTGAGGAATGCCTGCAACCCCCATGGCTCCGGCACCTTGATAGATCGGATCATGAACAGACCCGATGAGCGGGTCGGCAATCCCGCGTTCATCGAAGCGGGCCGTCGTGGCATCAATCTCTGTGAATTTCGCGTCATATTTAAACGGAGATTGCGGATTCTTCTTGGCTTCCTCCATCACCACGCGGGCCGCGGCCGTCTTCCCGACTCCCGGCGGTCCATATACAATCACATGCTGGGGATTTGCGCTGCATAAGGCGGCCTTTAAGGCGCGCAAGCCGTCCTTTTGACCCACGATGTCATCCATCGTTTGCGGCCTTGTTTTCTCAGCGAGCGGTTTCGTTAGCGATATCGACCGGAGTTTGCGGAGTTTATCGAGCTCCTTGCGCGATTCCCGATCCACCGCTGTTTTGCTTGTCTTCTGCCCGCGCAATAAATTCCAAAAATAAATGCCGATGATGACCGCAAAAAACAGCTGCACCAGCATAATCACGATACTTAAATTCACAAGTCATTCCTCCTGTACTCCATTATGTCTTCATCCAAACGTTAATACATGGTAGTATTGCCGATTCCTTGGATGGTAAAACGCTGGAGGCGGAAAAGTATCAAAAAGTGGATGGAGATGCTTAAGTAAGACACTTAAGTGAGATGCTCCAATGGGACGCTCCGCGTACGTATCGTTCCTCCGATCGCTGTTGTTTCCGAATTTCATGAATGACGATAACAACGTAGAAATTCGGCAACAAAGGCGAACGCTTCGCTTCTCCGGAATCGATTCGTCCGCTCCGCTGGTGCGGCGTCAGGCATCCTTCTTTATCGTGGGGGTGGGGAGTGGGTAAAGCATGAGCTTCATAAAAAGAAGCTCCATAAAGAGCAACTTAAAAAAATACATTGAAACGGGCCTCCTGCACGTCTTACCGTGTGTCAGAAATGCCCCGCCCCCCTTAAACTCTTAAAAACAACAAAAACGGCAATCTCTTGTGGTCCAGAGATTGCCGTTTTTATATTAGATATTGAAACTACCTATACGGGAACTTAGTTATCCAGCTTAGACCGTGGATTTGTGCTTGCGGCCCGGGATTTCGCCCGTTTCCTCGTACACCTTCACGATATGATCGATTTCTTTCTTAAGCTCTTCAACCATGGTCTCTTCCGGCACCTTACGGATCATCTCTCCGTAACGGAAGAGAAGACCTTCCCCACGTGCTCCCGCAATCCCGATGTCGGCTTCCCTAGCCTCTCCGGGACCGTTTACGGCACAGCCCAGAACGGAAACCTTGATTGGCACTTTGATCTTCGAGATGTACTCCTCGACCTCATTGGCAATGGAGAACAAATCGATATCCAGCCGTCCGCAGGTCGGGCATGATACCAAGGTTGCCGCATCCGAGATCAGACCGAAGGATTTTAGCAGCTCCCTGCCCACCTTGATCTCTTCCACCGGATCGGCACTCAAGGATATACGCATCGTGCTGCCGATTCCAAGAGACAACAGCGCGCCAAGCCCGGCGGCACTCTTGACGGTACCCGAGAACAGGGTGCCTGCTTCGGTAATGCCCAAGTGAAGCGGGTATGGTATTACTTCCGCTGCCTTCGTGTAAGCTGCAATCGCCATCGGTACATCAGAAGCTTTAAGCGAAACGATGATATCATGGAAATCCAGTTCTTCGAGGATCCCGATATGATACAGGGCGCTTTCCACCATGGCTTCCGGTGTCGGGTACCCGTATTTTTCAAGGAGATGATTCTCCAAGGAACCGGCGTTAACCCCGATCCGAATCGGAATTCCCTTCTCTTTGCATGCTTTCACGACAGCTTCGACCTTTTCACGCTTACCGATGTTTCCCGGATTGATCCGGACTTTATCGATACCGTTCTCGATCGCCATCAGGGCAAGCTTGTAGTTAAAATGAATATCCGCCACAAGCGGAATATGAATGCGTTTCTTGATTTCCTTAATGGCCGCAGCTGCTTCCTCATTGTTCACCGTTACCCGAACGATCTGACATCCCGCTTCTTCCAGACGGAGTATCTCGGCAACGGTCGCCTCCACATCTGCTGTTTTGGTGGTGCACATGCTTTGAATAATGACTTCGTTCTTTCCCCCAATGGTGAGATTACCCACCTTGACGGGCCGTGTGTCTTGTCTCAAAAACATGGTACGATCTCTCCCATATAACGCCAAAGCTCCACCCCAGCAAAACCCGACTGGGTATAACTGGAAGTGGAGAATCAGCGTAGATTTATTCCACGTCTAATGCGCTAAAGCACATTAGGCGCTTTCTTCTTGTTTCTTGTCGTCATCGTTACTTTTGGCTTGCAGTTCAGGAATCACTTTATCCCGAACGACCTGCTCCGTAATGACGCAATCCTTAATGTCATCTCTGGACGGCACTTCGTACATCACGTCCAGCATGATGCCTTCAATGATGGAACGCAGTCCGCGTGCACCGGTATTGCGCTTAATGGCTTCGCGGGCAATCGCTTCTAGCGCGCCTGGCTCAAATTTGAGGTTTACGTTGTCAAATTCAAGCAGCTTTTGATACTGCTTCGTCAGCGCGTTTTTCGGCTCGGACAGAATTCGTACCAATGTTGCCTCATCCAGCGGTTCGAGTGTAGACACAACTGGCAGACGACCAACGAACTCCGGAATCAAGCCGAATTTCAGCAGATCTTCCGGCAGAACCATCGTCAGGTATTCACCTGGCTTAAGATCCTTCTGGTTTTCTCCGGATGCATTAAAGCCGATAACCTTTTTACCGATCCGGCGTTTAATGTACTGTTCCAATCCGTCAAATGCTCCGCCGCAAATGAACAGGATGTTCGTCGTATCGATCTGAATGAATTCCTGATGCGGATGCTTGCGTCCACCTTGCGGAGGCACGGAAGCAACGGTTCCCTCAAGAATTTTCAGCAGCGCCTGCTGAACCCCTTCACCGGAAACGTCACGGGTAATGGACGGATTCTCCGATTTACGAGCCACTTTATCGATCTCATCAATATAGATAATGCCGCGTTCCGCTTTTTCCACATCATAATCCGCTGCTTGAATCAGCTTCAGCAGAATGTTCTCAACATCCTCACCCACATAACCAGCTTCGGTCAGTGAAGTTGCATCTGCAATAGCAAACGGCACGTTGAGAATTTTGGCCATGGTTTGCGCGAGCAATGTTTTACCGGAACCTGTAGGTCCGAGCAGCAAAATATTACTCTTTTGCAATTCTACGTCCTCAATCTTGCTCTGGGTGTTGATCCGTTTATAGTGGTTATAAACAGCAACGGAAAGGGATTTCTTCGCTTGATCCTGACCGATTACATATTGATCCAGAATGTCACGAATGTCGCGCGGTTTCGGAATATCCTTCAGATCCACTTCTTCCTCATGGCCGAGTTCTTCCTCAACGATCTCTGAACACAAGTCAATGCACTCGTCACATATATAAACACCGGGCCCCGCAACCAGCTTGCGGACCTGCTCCTGCGATTTACCGCAGAAGGAGCATTTCAGCTGCCCTTTGTCATCGTTAAATTTAAACATGCTATTACCACCCCTTAAGATTTGGTCGGTGAAGACAGAACATCATCAATAATACCGTACGCCTTCGCTTCCTCCGCGCTCATGAAAAAGTCGCGGTCTGTATCGCGTTCGATTTTTTCAAGGGGCTGACCCGTGCGCTCCACATAGATTTGATTCAGCTTATGTCTGGTCTTGATGATCCAATCTGCATGGATTTGGATATCGGATGCCTGACCTTGAATACCGCCGAGCGGCTGATGAATCATCACTTCACTGTTCTCGAGCGCATAGCGTTTGCCTGGCGCTCCTGCAGTAAGCAACAGTGATCCCATGCTGGCAGCCATGCCAACGCAAATCGTGGACACATCAGGCTTGATCAACTGCATCGTATCATATATACCCATCCCGGCTGTAACCGAACCGCCAGGGGAATTGATGTACAAAGAGATGTCTTTTTCCGGATCTTCCGCAGCTAGAAACAGAAGCTGGGCAATGACAAGATTGGCAACATCGTCATCGATCGCACTGCTGAGGAATATTATGCGATCCTTCAGTAATCTTGAGTAGATATCGTAAGATCTTTCGCCTCGACTGGTTTGTTCCACAACCATAGGTACAAGACTCATGCGACCAACCTCTTTTCCTTGAAAAATATACTACAGCGTTACAAAAGTTATTCTAACATGTTCAAAGCACGATGTCATTTTTTAACCCTGCTTACATTCTATGAACTTGCCAAGAATTATATCCTGCCAACTTGTCTCATTATGTATGTCGAAATTAATAACCAATTCATGTCACAATTAGTAGTAAATTGGCTATTCTTAGTTAAAAATAAGGCACGCATGAAATGTACGTGCCTTATCTAATGTGAGGGCAGCTTATCGCAGCTGCCTATTTATTATTCTTCAGTTGCTTCTTTTTTCTCAACAGGAGCGCCTTCTACGCTGTTTTCCAACAAGAAGTCGATTGTTTTGCGAAGAAGCAGTTCTTCACGAAGGCTGTCAAGGGAACCGTTAGCACCCAGGATGCTGCGGATTTCATCAGCAGGACGTTTGTACGTGTCAGCCATGTTCTCCAGCTCTTTGTTGATTTCCTCTTCAGATACTTCGAGATTTTCTTCTTTTGCGATTTGCTCGAGCACGAGGTTGTTGCGAACGCGTTTTTCAGCATCGTCTTTCATTTGACCTTCCAGATCGGCATTCGTTTGGCCGGAGAAGCTAAGGAACATTTCCAGGTTCATGCCTTGCTGGCGAAGACGGTTGTCGAAATCGCGCATCATGTTTTGAACTTCGGATTGAATCATAGCATCAGGAATTTCAACTTCAGCGTTAGCTGCTGCTTTTTCAACGGCTTCGTTCTCACGAACGCCTTGTGCTTCTTGCTCTTTGCGAGTCAGCAATTGTTTCTTCAGATCTTCCTTGTACTCGTCAAGCGTATCGAATTCACTTACGTCTTTAGCGAATTCATCATCCAGCTCAGGAAGCTGCTTGCGTTTGATTTCGTGAACTTTCACTTTGAAGACGGCTTGTTTGTTAGCCAATTCTTCAGCATGGTAAGTTTCAGGGAATGTCACTTCCACGTCTTTGAAGTCACCAGTAGCCATTCCGATCACTTGGTCTTCAAAGCCTGGAATGAACGTGTTGCTTCCAAGCTCAAGGGAATAACGCTCAGCTTGTCCGCCTTCGAAAGGAACGCCGTCAACGGAACCGTCAAAGTCGATCACGACGATATCGCCAGACTGGGAAGCACCTTCGTCAATAACGGTAAGCTCAGCATGACGTTGTTGCAGACGCTCAAGCTCTTCGCTCAGTTCCTCGTCGGAAACTTCAGCAGCTACTGCAGCAACTTCGATACCTTTGTATTCGCCAAGTTTAACTTCTGGTTTCACAGTTACTCTTGCTTTGAATTTGAAAGTTTCGCCTTTAGCGAATTGCTCGATGTCCACTTCCGGACGATCCACAGGGAAGATATCCGCTTGTTCTACAGCTTCGCTGTATACTTCCGGAAGAAGGATGTCGATTGCATCCTGGTACAAGCTCTCAACGCCAAAGCGAGCTTCGAAGATCGAGCGAGGTACTTTACCTTTACGGAATCCAGGTACATTTGCTTTTTTAGCTACTTTATTAAAAGCTTTGTCGAGGGCGGATGCAACGCGCTCCGCATCAACCTCAACGTCAAGAACGCCAAGGTTCTTCTCTATTTTTTCCCAAGTTGCTTTCATTTATGCTTTCCCCTCCAAAATAATTCACGTGGTCGACGCAATAATGTATCACGTACCGAATAACCACTATAGTATAAACAACATTAAATTCTTTTTCAAGGGCGAACCCTTATGCTACGATACCGTAAACGTTTTCCAACTCTGGCTAATCTTCCACGCCAGCTGCGACAAATTGCTTGAGAGATCGGTAGGCTCCCTCATAGCGGAACCTCATGGTGTCCGTTATGCCGTAGAGCGGGCGGATTTCCTCCTCATTGCGAAACCCTTTCAGACTCTCCGACACGATGTCATGCAGAGCAGCCCCCCATATGTCAAGCGTGGATTCTTCTTCATCCAGCATGGAATGGTAATCTTCGGTGCCGTAAATCGCCATGATGAACTGAGACCATAATTCCTGTGCAAAATAAAACAGTGTCGGTTCATGAACCTCAGTCTGATCGGCAACGCGCTCCAAAATTCTCGTAATGGCGTCCGGGAAACCTCCCGGGTCCAGGGGAACTGTATCGATCTCAATCTCGACGGCTTCCTGCCCGCGATGAAGGCTCACATGCCCTTCCATCCCTCTTCTCCGCAGCGTTTGCAGCACCCGAAATTGCAGCAGCGGATGAAGCGGCGTATCATGCAGCCACTCGACCAAAATAGCGTCGATCTCCGGACGGTCCAAATATGCAAGCTGTTCCAGCGCCAAAATGGTCTGCTCCGTCAGCGGTCCGTTCATGACCGAAGCCAGCAGCTTGTCGGCATATCCGGCATCCTGGGCAACTTTGTCCCTAACCATCTGCCTCGCCATGTCCGCTTCGTCCGGATCATCCTCCTCGGGCTCTGCTTCGTTAACTGAACGGGGTACAGCCTGTTCCGGAAATGCAGCTTCAAGCCAGTCGAGGAGCGAATTCCACTCTTCATAATGCCGTTCATTCTGTCCGCCGCATTTCAGCAGAAAGCGCAGAACCTCCATCGCTTCACCGTAACGTTCATTCTCGAGCATAACCGTAAGCTGAATCTGGTAATAGTCCAGCGTCTTCGGAAACAGGATGATGTTCTTGTCCTCTTGTTCTTGGGAGTAAGAGTCCTTGATAAGGACACCTCCTTTCTAGTCCTGTTTTTCGTATTCGTTGATTATAGCATATGTAATGCCAAGTTAAAAAAAAGGCAATCGTCCCTCGTGCGTTGCCGCATCCGGCAACAAGTTGACGACTGTTTTTATATATCCCAGCGTATATTTTATCAATATAACCCGATATGCTGCACTCATAATCTTACAGAACCAATAATCTTTGCAACTTAAAATAATGATTGAATTTTTCCGACGTATGTGATAATATATTTTTTGCTTGAAAAATTTCTATGTCCCAGTAGCTCAGCTGGATAGAGCAACGGCCTTCTAAGCCGTCGGTCAGGGGTTCGAATCCCTTCTGGGACGTAAAAGAAGACACCGTCTTATGGCGGTGTTTTTTGTGTCCGTGAGGATGAGAACCCCACAAGGGGGTTCGTCGGAGCCTATACTTCGGGAGGATTACCTCGCAGTCGGCCCGAAGGGCCGCATCCCTTCTGGGACGTAAGAAGAAACCGCCTCTTAAGAGGCGGTGTTTTTGCGTTCGCGAGGATGAGAACCCCACAAGGGGGTTCGTCGGAGCCTATGCTTCGGGAGGATTACTTCGCAGTCGGCCCGAAGGGCCGCATCCCTTCTGGGACGTAAAAGATGGAGCCGCCACTTTTTATAATCGCGGCTTTCTTGCATTCCAGAAGGGGGATGAACCCCATAGTCGATTCCAAAACATCCCACAAAAAACACAAACTCTAACGGACCGTAGGTTCGTTATTTCGGATAAAACGGCCCAAACTAGAATTTAACGGACACCACAGCCGTTATTTAGCTATTTCATAGGCAAATTACCCTCATTTTTCCTAAATAACGGACTTCAGGTCCGTTACCGAACCAGTAAGAGCGTTTTCCCCGCAAATAACGGCCCCTGAGTCCGTTAAAGCAACGCATACCCGCCACTTGCTCAATAAGCTTCTGCAAACAGTCCTGCCTATCGCCAAGCACTGACCCGCTCCGATTTCTTCACGAAAATGGAAGACAACGCTCTCGCTCGCGCGGTCAGAAGTATTTTCCTTCCTTCGGGCGTGCGAGTATAGACCAGTTCGGCAGGGCCGATATGCTTGCGCCACAGCTGGGCAAACCGTTCCGCGTGTTCTTTGCGGCGACCGATTTCCTCCGGCACGGCATGGTAATCCCGTTTCTTCATAAACCAGCTTCGCGATTCACGGTATAGAAGATAACGCGGGTTATTGATCGGGTCCAGCACCTGCTGCAGCGAATCCAAAAAGAGTGTTTTTTCCTGAGTGGTTCCGTCTCTAAGCCAACACGTGACGGTTCCTCCCACTTCCTCAGCTTTCAATCGGTGAATGCTTGGCCCAGATTCGACCAGTTTCATATCGAACAGGGCCGTATAAACGACGAGACCAACCTCACGGATACTACGCTCCAGCGACTGATGCCGCGCCAGCATTTTGATGGCTTTATATACCCATGGACTTGATACGAGTAAGGCAACGGCAACCGGGATGAGTAAATTGAACCAGGCCGGCGCGTCCGATTGGAACAAACGCGGAGACGTTAACGTCTCGCTGAAGGCGCCCAATCCCAGACCAACGGCGAACAGGAGTACGGCTTTCACCGTATGAGAAAACACGACAGGCCTAGGGATGCTCTCTCGATCCGCCGTCAGCTCTTCCGTCATGGAGCTGTGAAGGGCAATCGCCGAATCCCAACGCCCCTTCAGAAGATGCCGCTGCTTCGCACGCTCCAATGTGTCGCGGTTATAATCGTTAATGCTGTCTGCGGTTTGCCTTTTCCGAAGATCAAGGCCCATGCGCTCCAAGCCCGACTCTATGGTCTGGTGCGAGATCGATAAACCTACGAGAGATCGAAATCTGCGGGCCAGCGAGCCCAAATCTTCACCGCCGTCGCTCTTGGCTGTATCTATGCAGGCCAGATGCCAGATCGCTCCGGTCTTATCGGGATTCCCGCGCTGCGCCCGAATCGCCCGCCCTCTCATCTGATTGGACAGCATGAACGAACCGACATATGATGCCATGACTAAGGAATTGATTCCGGGGGCATCCCACCCCTCACCCAGAAGAGCCGCCGTACCAACCAGCACCCGGATTTCTCCCTCCGAAAACACTTCCGTTATGATTGCAACGATATCCGAGCGATTCGCATCACGAACATCAATCGTTACATAGCGGCTGTCGTGAGCAAGCGGGCGCTCCGATAAGTGAATATCTCGCCGATCGGCACAAACCCTGGCTAAAGGCACAGCCTTTGCCGGCAGCACTACAAAGGAGCCGGTCAGAATTCCGATAGGCAGCTCATGCTCGCTCTGCGAGCTGTTTTTCTCAGCCAGCTGCCTTCTGATTAACTCGAAAATGGGGACAACGCCGAGCCGATGAAGCGGCTTCTCGTCAGCTGCATCCTTCGGCAGGTCCTCCTTACGGATATAATCGGTCAAAATCACCATCCGCAAGTTCTCCCCCAGCACGGAACGCTCGAAATCAAGAATACGCCCGATGCCGTGCAATTTCGAAACGCTCTGGACCAGCATTTTGTCAAATGCCGGGGTAGAACGCATATAAACCCTCCGGCGTTCAATCATGCCCATTCGGCTGAGCCTCTTTTGTAAACCCTTTAACTCCGGCAGCTCACGATCCATATGCGGATCTTTATACAGCATGCCGCTAAGGAGTTCCTCCAACCACTCTTCCGAAAAATCGGGCGTTTCCTTCTCCTTCATTCCGAGCAGCTTCACCGCCTCCTTCCAGATGGGCTGATTGGCGGCACGCAGATAAAGCACCATACTGGAGTAATACTCGGGCGAGGATAATATTTCTTCGGTATACGTTTCGGATTGCGTAATCCAAGGATGATTGACAATCAAATCCGCCAGGAACTTATCCCGGATCAGCTCGCCCTTAACCTGGGCTGCCTGCAGCCGAAACTCCCGGAGTTTAGCTGCCTCCTCTTGTGTAGGCGTGGTTAAACTTATGTAATCCTGATGCGGGCACAGCTCACCATGACGGACCAACTCCGGGACGCTAATCTCTTCGTCGATGGGACCGCAAAGCTCGATATACCGCTGCCATTCCCTTGGATTAACATCATATGGCGGTGTGGCAGTAAGGGCAATCTTCGTCGGCTGGCCCAGCATTTCGCACAGCTGCATAGCACTTTGCCACCAAGACATCCGGAGATGATGCGCCTCGTCAAAAATGACTGTATGATAGCCCTGTCGCTTCAACAATTCCAAAGTTTCTTGAGCCTCGGTACCGTTCGTGATATCATCCTCGCTAGCGCTATCCATCACCTCCGCCTCAGAAGCTTCCATGGCCATTTCGGGTTCCCTGTAGTTCTCATCTTCAACCTGATGCGCATGCTCTATCTCCGCCGTACCTTTCTTCCTCACAGAGGTTTGCTCCCCAGCAGTACTAAGCAGGCTATGAAGGGCTTGATAGGTCGTAATCGTTACCAATGCCGGTCGCTTGAGCGAGGTGGAGATCCATTCGGGCTGTTCTTGATCGTCTAGGAATAATTCCACGAATCGGCTCGCCCATTGCTGCTTGATGGTGAGTGTGGGGGCCAGGATGATCGTCGGCCGGTTAATGCGCAGCATGATTTCCAGTCCAAGAACGGTCTTCCCCGAACCCGGCGGCGCCACCAAATGCAGATGCCGATTCTTCAGATGATGCTCCAGCCCGTGAAGGACCCTTTTCTGATAGGAGCGCCACGGATAACGAAACGACAGATTACTCGGAAAAAACTTCATGAATTCCTCCAGTTTAGATGCACCTCTTTCTTCTTCGGTGTGTATAAGAAAAACGTCTATCGACGTACGTTCACAGAAGACAGATCGCGTGTAAAGGATGTTTTTCTTGCATTATCGATTGGGTTCAGCTGCGCTGAAAACTTATATATTCGATAGTCTAAAAAAGTGATCCATGACCTACTGTAATTCCATGTGAATAAGCGGAAACGGCTTTCCGGAGCCGTCCAGCTCGGAGCGACCGATTTGCACGAAGCCGTATTTTTTATAAAAAGCATGGGCCATGGGGTTCTGTTCATTCACATCGACTTGCAGCCTCCGCCCCTTGAGCTGTTCGGCATGCCGGATCAGTTCCGTTCCTGAGCCTTGGCCGTGATGGAGGGGATCCACAAACAGCATTTCGATTTTGGTGCCATCCAGCCCCATAAATCCAATCGGTTCCCCCTGTTCGGTATTCAAGCAAACCCAGATCTCTACGGCTCTCAGCGCTCCGTTTTGCATCATCTCATAATAAAACCGGATATCCTCCTCCGTCAGGAAATCATGCGTTTGGGATACGGCACGAAGCCATATTTCCACCAGCCGATCATGATACTCTTCTGTATAAGGCGCTATATGTAACACCACTTCATCCAGTCCCTTCCAAATCATTCGATCTCATCGATATTCATGATAACGTGTAAATTGCTCTATACTATTATAGTGGAATCCGGTACATTAATCAGAGACTTTATCTTTGTCAGGAAGGAGAGAACAACATGCCGTTATGGCTTATATATGCATTGCTGTCGGCGGTCACGGCGGCTCTTGTCGCCATTTTCGGAAAAATAGGCCTGCAAAACATCGATGCCAATTCGGCAACGGCCATCCGCTCTGTCATTATGGCCCTGTTTTTGCTGGGAGTCGTGGGGGTTCAGGGCAAATTCTCGGAACTCGGTGACATTCTGGTTCAGAAGAAAGCATTAAGCTTCATTGTGCTCAGCGGCATTGCGGGGGCATTGTCCTGGCTGTTTTATTTTCTTGCGCTAAAATACGGCAAAGTATCGCAGGTAGGACCTATCGATAAATTGAGCGTTGTCATCGCGGTCATTCTGGCCTTTGTGTTTCTTGGAGAAAAGATATCCTGGATTAACGCAGCCGGCGTTGCACTCATTGCCGTTGGCGCTCTTCTGGTTGCCGTTAAATAAGGTTCTACATAAAACCGCTGCTCAGCGGCTTTTTGTTCGTTCGTTTATTGTTAAAACCTATCAATATTATCACATTTATATATTTCTAATTATAAGATAAACATGTCACAATGAGGATAATTCATGGGTGAGGGAGTTGTTGTTATGTCAGAGCAAGTATGGAAAGCTCACGATTATGATCGGCAGTTATCGTTTGTCTCGGCTTATGGAAAAAGCGTAGTAGAGCTTCTTGCGCCCCAACCCGGAGAGCGGATTCTTGATCTCGGCTGCGGAACCGGCGATTTGGCAAATGAAATATCTGCTTCGGGTGCACATGTAACCGGCATGGATGATTCGGCCGAGATGATTGAGCGCGCCAAAAGCAAATACCCCGGGCTTACGTTTCTGGCCGGAGACGGCGAGAACTTCGACACCGAATCGCCGTATGATGCCGTCTTCTCCAATGCAGCCCTGCATTGGATGAAGGATGCTGGTGGTGTGGTACGCTCCGTCTATGGCGCACTCAAGCCCGGTGGCCGATTCGTAGCGGAGTTTGGAGGCAAGGGGAATATCGACGGAATTTACCAAGCTTTGAAAACGGTGTTCGCCGACCATTATGGAATGGATGCCGACACCCGAAATCCGTGGTATTTTCCCAGCTTGGGCCAATATACGACCTTGCTTGAATCCCATGGGTTCCGGGTGCATATCGCCCATCACTTCGACCGTCCCACGAAGCTCCCTGAGGGCAAGGATGGCGTGAAGTATTGGCTGCTGCATTTTGGCGATCGTTTCTTTGCTGGATTCTCGGCTCAAGAGAAGGACGAAGCCATTGCCCGTATCAGCCAAGCTGCCCGGGCGACGCTCTGGCGTGAGGATGCATTTTATGCAGATTACAAGCGCCTGCGAGTCTTTGCAGAGAAAGTTTCATAATTTTAGGGTTGATTTTCTAAATAGAATGGTTAATAATATGAAAAACTTGAACATGTGATTTTCGTTGATTGGGAGAGTAACTGCACTTGACTTTAGTCCAAGCGAGCCGGGAGGGTGGAAACCGGTACAATGTCGGCGGTGAAACGGACCCAGGAGATGGTCTTCCGAAATGAAATATCGTAGGAAGCCCCGGCTTACACCGTTATCGTATCAAGGTGGTTAAACCCTCTATGGTTTAACAACAAGAGTGGTACCGCGAGCACAAGTCCTCGTCTCTTTAGGAGATGAGGGCTTTTTTGATTTTTCTGACGTGTTTTGTTTATTTTTCAAAGGGGGATTTAACGTGTTAAGTCATTTGATTACTTCGAGCCTTCAACAAGCTGTAAACCAGGTGTGTGAAGATATGGGCGTCCAACTGCCCGATTCTACTCCAATCCGGATTGAGCAGCCTGCCAGCATGGAGCATGGGGACTATGCCACCAACATTGCGATGCAGCTTGCGAAGCTGCTTCGTAAAGCTCCGCTGCATATTGCCGAGCTGATTCAAGCCGAGCTTGAGCAGGATACGACTTATAAACAGCTAGTCTATGCCACGGAGATTGTTGCACCAGGTTTTATGAATCTGCGTATCGATTGGGAATATTGGGCTGGTCATCACTTTGAATTGCCCCCGGCAACGAACGAGAAGATTGTCATTGAGCATACTTCCATCAATCCGAATAAATCCGCCCATATCGGCCATCTAAGAAACTCCTGTATCGGCGATACGCTGGTCAGGCTGATGAGGAAGCTTGGTTACGAGGTGGAGGTTCATAATTATATCGACGACCTTGGCAATCAACTGGCAGATACGGTGGTCGGGATGCTCCACACGCCGCTGTCAAAGGAACATGCCCGGTTCGGCGATTACTGCTGGGACGTGTATTCAAGTACCAATAAGGCCTACGAAAGGGAGCCCGGGCTGGTTCAGCATCGGACCGAGGTTCTGCACGCACTGGAAGAGGGTAACCAGAATCTGTCCTGGATCGGACTGCTCGTTGCCGAGAGAATTGTCAAAGAGCATCTTGAAGAAATGAAGCAGTTCGGCATTGACTATGATCTGCTTGTGTGGGAGAGCAGCATTGTCAGAGAGGGGTTCTGGGCATCCGCTTTCGAGCTGTTGAAGAACACGCCGCTCTTCCATCAGGAAACCGAGGGCAAACTTGCAGGCTGCTGGGTGCTCAAGCAAACAGGAACGGAAGCCGTTGACGATCCGGAGTCAGACCACAGCATGGATAAAGTGCTCGTGCGCTCCAATGGCATCCTGACTTACACCGCTAAAGACATCGCCTATCACCTGTGGAAATACGGTGTGCTCTCCAACGATTTTGTATATAAAAAATTCACAAACGAAGTTTGGACGACGAGCACTCATGGCGAGCAGCTCTCTTTCGG
The DNA here is from genome assembly GCF_015326965.1 of Paenibacillus sp. JZ16. Lineage (NCBI taxonomy): Bacteria > Bacillati > Bacillota > Bacilli > Caryophanales > Paenibacillaceae > Paenibacillus > Paenibacillus sp. JZ16. The sequence goes on along the minus strand of NZ_CP017659.1, from coordinate 6,207,767 downwards.
CAAAGCAGACATGGTCATCAACGTCATTGATTACAGGCAGCAGTACCCGCAGGCGATGGTGAAGCAGGCGCTGGAAAGCCTGGGATTCCATAAAGAGGCCGACAAGCTCCGTCATGTCAGCTACGGCGTCGTTTCGTTAAGCCCTTCTGCCGCTTCGGATCTCGGCATCGATACTTCCGACGGGAAAGCATCCTACGCGATGTCCGGACGTCAGGGGATCGGAATTAAAATCACCGAGCTTATCCATCAAGTAGCCAAGTTCATCGAAGACACCCGTTCCGATAAAAACGGTTTGTCCAGTCATACGATCGCAGCCGCCTCCATCCGTTACTATCTGCTTCGTTTTGCACTGCAAACCGAAGTGGTGTTCGATCTGAAGCAGGCCACTGAAATATCGGGAAATACGGGGGTATACCTGCTCTACTCCTACGCGCGTGCACTCAGCGTGCTCAACAAAGCGCAAGAAGCGGGGGTTTCGCCGTCGGTGCCTGCCCGGTTCCCTGCCATGGAAAAAGCGGAGCATGCGCTCCTTCGCCATATCAGCACCTGGCACGATACCCTGTATGCCGCCGGCCGGGATCTATCTCCAAGCGCCATCTGCAACTTTACTTATGAGCTGTGCTCCTTGTTCAACAATTTTTACTCGGCATGCCCAATTCTGAAATCGGCGGATGAAGTGCTCCGGTTCCGTGTATGGCTCACTTCCTTATTTAAAAACACTCTTGGAGAAGCACTGGATGTACTGGGACTGCCCACGCCCAGCCGGATGTAAATCTCCATCTAACGAGTTTAACGAATGACGGTGTACTAAAAAAGCCACCGTACGATTCATGTTGAATACGTACGGTGGCTATCATATATTATTGCAATCCTCTGACGGTCAATCTGATCTGGACGGCATCTGCTGCAGGCTCTTCCTGCAGGGTCCAGTTGACGGCCAGCGCTTCCTTCAAGCGAGCGACCTGCTCCTCCTGGAGCTTCAGCCCCTCAATAATGCCTTCACCTACACTAAAATCGGATTCTGAACTGATGTGGAAGGCTTCCTCCAGCCAGATCTTCAACCCGTTGCGGGTATTAAACGTCATTTTGTATCCCTCGCTAACGGCCTTCTCTAAATCTTCCCCATGTTCTTTTGCATAAGAGAACAATTCCTCATAGTGAAAATGACCATTGTTCGCGACTTGGAATCTCTCGACCTCACCCGAGCGCACAGCCTCCAGCAGCTCGGAGGTAGTTAGCCCCGATTTTTTGGCATGCTCCAATAAAATGGCGGTATTCTGTGAGATTTTCGTAAGCTGCATGCTCGACGCCTCCTCAATATGTATCGTAAAATACTTTTTTCTTCTATTATAAGACGAAACCGCTAGGATGTCAGACACTTCTCAAAACATAAGCTATATTCGCTCCCGATGTATTCACCGAACGGTTCAATCTGGGCATACCCCAGCTTCTTATAAAAATGAACGGATTCCTCCTGCGGCTCGCCTGTTTCCAGGCGCGAAAAACGATAACCCCGATTCTTCGCTTGCTCTTCCAGATAGAGCAGAATCCGAGAGGCTATTCCTCTGTTCCGGTATGGAATATCCACGAAAAACCGCTTGATCTCAACCACCTCTTCATCCAGCGGCCGTACAGCTCCACAGCCGACAGGTCGGCCCTCCTGGTAGGCGACCACGAAGAGGGTTTCTTTTACCTTGGGGTCAGTCAGATCCAGCCCGAATATTCCTTCCGCCGGGTATAACGTTGATAAATAATCGTCCAGCTTCGCGATGAGCTCCTGAAGATCCTTGTCGGTCTCTCTTACCAAAGTCATAGTGATTTCATTCATCTATCATATACCTCCACGTTTCTAGTCGTATTATGGAGTGGGATTCATCATCCTCACGGGACGTACTCGTCCCAGTCGGGGTACGACCTTCCAGGCCGACTGCGATGTAATCCTAACGAAGCTTATCCTCCGGCGAACCCCTTTTTTGGGGTTCTCATCCTCACGGGACATAAAAAGACACCGTCGTTTGACGGTGTCTTCTTTTTACGTCCCAGAAGGGATTCGAACCCCTGACCGACGGCTTAGAAGGCCGTTGCTCTATCCAGCTGAGCTACTGGGACAAATATGTATGAAAATCTTTTAAACAGTAACGAAGTATATTATATCGCATCTTTCGTATTTTTCAAAGAACTTTTTTTCAGAATGGTTCGGAACAGAATCAGGAGCGGGCTTACTGGGTAATATGAATATCATGAAAATGACTTCAGGAGCGTGATATCATGAGACAGCTTTTGTCCTCTTTATCGTATTTCAGCATCTTCTTTGCCCCCTTCATCCTTCCTGTCATCGTTTGGATTTTCTCCCCGGACGCCTATGTAGCCAAGCACGCCCGTCGCGCCCTATTCTCGCACCTGTTCCCCATTATCGCTGCGATCCCTTTAATCTACATGGCCGTAACCGCAGGGTCCTTCGGTTCCGTCATTGGATACCTGATCCTGTTCGGCATCATCTACTTCGGGGCTTTTGTTTATAATGTGATCATGGGCATTCAAGTGCTGAGGGAGTACGCATACTGATCATATTTAAAAAGGACCATGCGCTTAATTGCATGGTCCTTCCTTGTGTTATTAGGTTGTGCCATGCGTTTAACCGCATGGTCCTTCTCGTGTTATTTCGTTGTAATCAGCACCATTTTTTCATTGCCGTCCCACTTCACTTCACAGCCCAGCGCGGATGCCACGAAACGCAGCGGCACCATCGTGGTGCCCTTTACCATCCGCGGCGCCGAATCCAGTGCTACATTTTTTCCGTTAACGACCGCTTGCTTGGAGCCCATCTTCAGCTTGATCTGGGCAGATCCTTTGCTGGAAGATACGCTTTGCGTCTTTTGATCCCATTTGACCGAGGCATCGAGGGATTCGAAGATCGGGCGCATTGGGACAAGAACGCTTCCCCCTACCATGACCGGTGACTGTGCATAGGATTGGAGCTGACCGTTGATTTTGATGCGAATCGGCGCTTCTCCGATTTGTTTGCCGGACTGATCATAATATTTAAGCTTTACGCTTTTTACGCGTGTATCGTAATCAATGCGCAGGGTCGTCGTTTCATTGGCCGTCATGAACATGGAATCCGTATCCGTCCCCAAAGAGCGTCCCTTTGCATCATATGCCGTTGATTTCACGGTAATTCGTTGGGACACATCCCCGTTCTCCACCCCGATCGTAACGACGAGCTTATTGTTGATCGTCGTTCTGCCCTCGGCTATGATTTTCGGAGTCTGGCTGTTTCCCGTCAGGAACACCTTGAGATCGCTGACAGCTTTGCCAGCTTCCAGCTCAGCCTGGAAAGTCGCGATTTCGTTAGATGAAAGGTAGCCCGAAGTTGTATTGACTTCCAAAACCTTGCCGCTGCCGTTGCTGCCGACAACAATGACTCCCGCTTGCCCGCCTTTATTCCGGTTCTGAATCGAGCCGGTCACGACAAGCTTTCCGTTCTCCAGGCGGCTGCCCGTTTGAAGCAGCTTCACGGCATCTTCAACCGGATCGATAACGGATACCTTTACGCTTTTGATCAGTTTGGCTGCCTTCAGCTGTACGATGAACGTACCGACATCACTGCCGCCAAAGTAGCTGTCCGCCGATGTCACTTCAACCGCTTTACCGGAAGCATCATAACCTACCGCGAGCATGCCCACGTTGTGCCCGACCGTTGAATTCTGCACGACACCCGACACGTTAATCACGCCGTTATTCGTATAGTAACCTGAAGCCAGCAGCTGTGCTTGATCGCCGGCGGGTCCTGCAGGAATGACTTCCACCCGCTTAACGCTGCTGCCGCTATCCAGATCCACCTCATATGTACCGATTTCATCACTCATCATATATTCGGAATCACCGACAACCTCAAGTGCTTTGCCGTTTTCATCATAACCCACGACATAGAATCCCGCTTCCGCACCGGTTCCTCCGTTGCGAATATCCGCCGTCACGCGCATCTTGCCGTTCACCAGCTCATGCGTGGACTCAAGAACCGTGACGCTCTGTACGGTATCCGCGTATACCGGCACTTGGACGGAGCCCAATGTAAGCGACAATGCCAGGATTCCCGCTCCCCACAGCTTAACCATATGTTTATTCCATCTACCCAATTTCAATCTCCCCTTGTCTAATATGTTAGAAGTGACGCTAATCCAACATTATAGGGAGGATTCTTCAGTAATCATATAGAGGAAAAGCCCTATTTGCATCTCTTTCATAATCAAGAGTCCCGCGTGGTCCATACTCCCTACTGAAGCGGAATCGGAATCGACAAGAATCCTATCTTTTATCGACATCTTTTGCAGAACTACGTAAAAATCCATTGTCCTATATAGGAATATCATCATTGTTATAGCCACTGGAAAGAACATATACGCTTCGGGGTGATTCCCATTGTGATACATAATAATAAAAAGCTTGGTGAACGCACCAAGCTTTATTTTTTGGTCTTTTTTCTTACCGGCTGCGGCTCATCGTACACGATCCGAAAATCCACGATGTTCCCGTATGCATCCGATTCGATATGACAACAGCCCGTCAGCAGCTCTTTCATCATCTCTCTCCCGCGCTGTACTCTTGATTTAGCGCCGGAGTATGATATCCCCAAATGCTCGCTTAATTCCTTTTGCGACATCCCTCTATATTCGGTCAATTCAAGAGCTTCCCGATATTTATCCGGCAAGCATGGCAGCACGGACTGAAAACAGGCAATCACTTCCTGATCATAATCAATCTCTGCATATTCATCGACAACAGACAGCTGTTCCGGCAGCTCTTCACCTGACCGAGTCTTCCTGTAATGATCCACGATGCTGTTGCGAGCTATTTGAAATATCCAGGAGCCCCGTTTCTCCTCATCCTTTAAATCTGAGATATGGGTGTGGACCTTCATAAATACATTCTGTACAATATCATCCACATCAGCGCGCTCACGAATCCTAGTCATGACAAACCTTTTAACAGGCTCATGGTACTCCGTCCAAATGGCGACTGCATCCATCTGAAAGCTCACCCCCGGCATTTTCCAAAAATAATTCGATTGATTTTTGCGTCCATTCCAACTGACCAGCGTCTCCCTTAGTGTAAACCAAATCATAGGAGGCTGGAAAGAGATGAAATACAATTTACTCGGTAATACAGGTGTGCTGGTATCAGAGATCGGGCTCGGCACGATGACGTTTGGCGGAGGAGCGAAGTGGGGAATGTTCGGCACGCTGGATGATAAGGAAGCAGGTTATCTTGTAGATCAGGCCTTGGATGCGGGTGTCAATTTCTTCGATACAGCCAATGCCTACGCCGAAGGCCGCTCTGAAGAGATTCTTGGTAAAACACTGAAATCCAAGCGACATCAAGCGCTGATTGCTACGAAGGTTCGTGCGCGCACGGGTCCGGGCCCCAACGATATTGGACTGTCGCGGCTGCACATCATTCGTCAGGTGGAAGAAAGCCTTAAACGCCTTAACACCGATTATATCGATCTATATCAAATTCATAACCCGGATCAATTAACCGATTGGGAGGAAACACTCCGTGCACTGGATGACCTTGTCCGAAGCGGAAAAGTACGGTACATTGGCAACTCCAATATGACCGGTTGGGAAATCATGAAAACGCGCGGCATCTCCACTATGCACGGTCTTCATGCATTCAAAAGCAGCCAATCGTATTATTCACTCGCCGCAAGGGATATCGAAAGAGAGATTATCCCTGCCCTAAAGGATCAGCATATGGGTTTGATCGTCTGGAGCCCGTTAGCAGGCGGGTTCTTGACCGGAAAATATACGCGTGAACATCGGGGAGGCTCCGAGGACCGCCATGCCAAATTGGCTTTTCCGCCGATTGATACGGAGCGGGTGTACCCGATTCTTGATGTGCTTCAAGATATCGCGCAAGCTCATGAGGCAACTGTCGCCCAAATTGCGCTTGCGTGGCTCCTTCATCAACAAGCGGTCACCACAGTTATCGTAGGAGCTAAACGTACTGACCAACTGCAAGATAATTTGGGAGCGAGCGGGTTGATTCTGAATGAAACCGAACTTTCTCGACTGGATGAAGTAAGCCGTCTGCCTGCTGAATATCCGGGATGGCCTTTTATGGAACTGGACGAGGATATCATTCGAAAGCATGGGCAGAACTGAGTTTTTTAGAATGGGGAATGCTGGTATGGCGGCATTGCCCTTACACATACAAAAAGAGATCTGCCGATGAGCATCGGACAGATCTCTTCTTTCTTTTTTATATCTCTAAAAATATTGAGACCCTTCGCTGAGCCGCTGGTTCAGCTGCTCATATAGCTGGCCTGTAGAAAGCAGCTGCTGCTTGAATGCATCCCGATCTTCCTCCGCGGTGGATTGAACGGTGCTCTCGAACGCTTCATCCGTGGCATCGACAAATGCATCATGCATGCTGTTGTCGTACCAATCCACCTCCATGCTGGCGTCGCTGCGGACGATTTTCACCAGCTCATAACCTCCCAGCGGGGAGGACGGCGTCAGATAAGCCAGCAATGCACTTTCTCCTTCCGCTGCGGGATAGACCTCAACCTCAGCGCAAGGAGCGCCATTCACTTCCGTAATCCGGCGGATTTTTGCATCTTTAATTGCATACATCATACATTCTCCTTCATCGCGATGTGCAGGGACTGCACGATCCGTATAGTTTTCAGTCAGTCGGAGAGCAATCGCAGCTCTTCCATTTGCTGGCGCGTGGCCGGTGTGCCCAATTGATAAATGGTTCGATACACCTTGTCCAAGGAATATTGAAACAACGAATTGGAGGATTGCTCCGGCGTATCCGGCCATGGGAATACATAGCCTGGAAACCCCTCCTCCTCCTTCTCCTGCATCATGTCCAGCTCAATCCGAACTTGGTCCGCCTCTTCCGGCGTTGCTTCGATCTCCCATTCATAAGCGCTCGCTCCCTGTTCGGTCAACACGGAGCGGCTCTGGACGGAAACGTAGTAGGTCGACTTATTCATGGACGCATCTCTCCTTCTCTTTGATATTCGTCCTCTTTCTTAGTTTTCGTAAAAGGACAGACATTTTATGCCTTCCTTCGGCATATATCTGTATCACTTTGGCGACGTAGGATTAAAAAGATGGGACAGCGTATGACAAAGACAAAGAGAGGATGAACCGTCATGTGCGGAATAACCGGTTTTATACAATGGAGCGGCGATTTGACGCAGGATTCGCAGCTGCTGGTAAAAATGACAGAAAGTTTGGCTCACCGCGGACCTGACGGATCCGGCACCTGGATTTCCAACCCGTGCGCATTCGGTCACCGAAGACTCAGCGTGATCGACCCCGAAAATGGCGCCCAGCCGATGATCATTCATCGGGAAGAGGAAGTCTATGCCATTGTATATAACGGGGAATTATATAATGCTGCGGAGCTTAAAGACGAATTGGTACGACGCGGTCATCGTTTCAATACCAAATGCGACACGGAAGTTTTGTTAGTCTCTTATATCGAATGGGGTCCCGATTGCCTGGAACGCCTCAATGGCATATTTGCATTCGCGATTTGGGACAGCGTGCGGGAACAAGTATTTTTGGCTCGAGACCGGGTAGGGGTAAAACCCCTGTTCTATAGTTACATTGACGGAACGCTCGTATTCGGATCGGAACCGAAAGCATTGCTACAGCATCCGAAGGTGGAGCCTGTGGTCGGGGCCGAGGGGCTTGCGGAAGTGTTTATTATCGGTCCGGCGCGAACCCCGGGACATGGTGTCTACAAGGATATCGCAGAGCTTCGCCCTGGAATGGCGATGATCTTTAACCGGGAAGGATTGCGCAAGTATACCTATTGGAAGCTGGAAAGCAAGCCCCATGAGGATGATGCGGATCAGACGGCAAGCTACTTACGCGATCTTCTGCGGGACACCGTTGAACGTCAGCTGGTATCCGATGTACCGGTCTGCTCCCTGTTATCAGGCGGTCTTGATTCCAGTGCGCTCTCCTCGCTCGCCGTCGATTACTACAAACGGACGGGCCAAGGACAAGTGCACACCTACTCCGTCGATTATGTGGACAACAACAAACATTTTAAATCCCATTCCTTCCAGCCGGGCGCGGATGCGCCATGGATCAAACGGATGCACGAGGAGCTGGGCACGGACCACCATTGGATTGAATTCGACACGCCCGAACTGGTCGAAGCGTTAGATGTCTCCACGCAGAAGCGGGACCTCCCGGGCATGGCTGACGTGGACGCCTCCCTTCTCCTCTTCTGCCGTGAGATTAAAAAAGGCGCGACCGTCGCCATATCCGGTGAAGCCGCTGATGAAATATTCGGCGGTTACCCTTGGTTTCACCGGGAAGAAATGCTGAATTCCGGTACTTTCCCATGGTCTGTCGCCCCGGATATGAGAGCCGGGCTGCTGTCTGCCGAAATTCGGGACTGGATCAAACCGCTGGAATACCTCGGAGACCGTTATGCCGATGCGGTAGCCGAAGTGCCGAAGCTGGACGGGGAGTCCGGGCAGCAGGCCAAAATGCGGGTCATGTCCTATCTCAATATCACCCGCTTCATGCCAACGCTCCTCGATCGCAAAGACCGGATGAGCATGGGCGTTGGGCTGGAGGTCCGCGTTCCATATACCGATCATCGCCTGATCGATTATGTGTGGAATATTCCTTGGAGCATCAAAACGACAGGCGACCGTGAAAAAGGCATTCTGCGCAAAGCTCTTGAAGGTGTGCTTCCCGACGATGTCCTGTACCGCAAAAAAAGCCCGTATCCCAAAACTCACAATCCGAACTATCTGGCAGCCGTCAAAGCGCAGGTGCTGTCCATTCTGGACGATCCTTCTTCACCGCTGCTTCCGCTCATCGATACGGCACGGATCCGGGAATTGGCTTCTTCGCCGGATGCTTCCTCCAATCTCCCTTGGTTCGGTCAATTGATGTCCGGTCCGCAGCTGTTTGCCTACCTGGCCCAGGTGCATTTCTGGCTCAAAGAGTATAACGTATCCATACGTTAAGTTCTTATTGTTTACGAAAAATTAAAGAAACCATACCCGCAATAGCCGGTATGGTTTCTTTTTATAGTATTACTATTCAATTATCGTGCCTGTAGGTCCGCTACAAGCTTGCGCAGCGCTTGGCCCCGATGGCTGATCTCCTGCTTCTCCTCCAGGGAAAGCTCGGCCATCGTCTTCTCATGGCTTGGCAGGTAGAACAGCGGATCATATCCAAACCCGCCTTTTCCGGACGGATCCGACGTGATCCAGCCTTCAACGCTCCCTTCAGCCTCAAGCTTTTCTCCCGAGACCGGATCATACAGCACCAGCACACAGACAAATCGGGCCGGACTTAGCAAGGGCTGCTCCGTATCCTCACCGAGCCTTAATTGTTCCAGCTCACCGAGCAGCTTCTCGTTATTGTCCTCATCCGCGCCGTGCTCGCCGGCATATCTGGCGGAATAAACGCCAGGCGCGCCATTCAGCGCATCCACGCACAATCCCGAATCATCGGCCAGAACAGGCAATCCCAGTGCGTCGCCAACCGCCTTGGCTTTTTTAAATGCATTGGCTGCAAATGTGGCTCCGTCCTCAACGACATCCGGCAGATCAGGGTAATCGTACATGCTCTTGACCTCCGTACCAAAAGCAGCAAAAGCATGCGCAAATTCCTTGACTTTCCCCTGATTGCGGGTAGCTACGATTAACGTGTCTCCAAGTGTCAATGTCATGGGATTATACTCCAGTACTCGCATTCACGGAACCGATTTTTGCTGCAATCGGGCCAAGCGCCTCTTGCTGACGTCCGATCAGCTCGCGGATTCCCTGTTCCCCAAGCTCCAGGATCTGATCCAGTTCCTCACGAGAGAACGGGCTTTCTTCGCCGGTTCCCTGAACCTCAACGAATTTGCCGCTTCCGGTCATGACCAGATTCATGTCCACCTTCGCTTTGGAATCCTCTTCATAATTCAGATCCAGCAGCGCCTGTCCGCCTGCAATGCCCACGCTAATGGAGGCCAGGTAGTCCGTAATCGGAAATACCGCTAGTTTATGTTGTTCTGCAATTTTATTTACCGCTATGGCTAAAGCTACAAATGCTCCTGTAATGGAGGTGGTCCGCGTTCCGCCATCCGCCTGGATTACATCGCAGTCCAGCGTAATTGTCCGCTCGCCAAGAGCATGCAGATTCACAACAGACCTAAGCGCTCTGCCGATCAATCGCTGAATTTCCATCGTCCGGCCACTGAGTTTACCGCGATTGGCTTCCCGTTGGTTACGGGATTGTGTGGCGCGCGGCAGCATGGAGTACTCAGCCGTCACCCAGCCCTTTCCTTGTCCTTTCAGAAACGGGGGAACCTTCTCATCCACGGTTGCCGTAATCAGCACCTTGGTGTCTCCCATCTCGATGTACACGGAGCCTTCCGCATATTTATTCACATGGGTCGATAAATTCATCGGTCGAAGCTCATCGCTCTTACGTCCGTTAGATCTCATGTTTTCTGCCTCCTACTTCTTATCGCAATCCTGATTAGCATTCCCTATTCTACCAAAGTGCAGGCACAAAAGCACCTTTTCCGGCGCATATTTCAAAGATGGCCGTGAAGGGTCAGATCGAAATTTCGTTAATGAACTCCGGACGGCTGACAGGCTCGCTGTAATTACGGCTATCCGTTCCAACGACCTCGGAGAGATCGTTCATTCGAATTTTGACCTTCGCATCATCCGAATTCTCGGCTACGGTTAGCACGACGGCCTGCAGCAGCTCGGTTGGAACCTGCTCTCCCTGCTCAAACATGCTGTCCTGAAGCGATACGGTAACAGCGCCGTCCTCTCCTTTTTCGACCGATGCAACGGTGGTATCGTCCGGGATGACCTCGACAAGCCCATCACCGTAATGCGGTCCCCGGATCAGTTCGTTCAAAGCAGCCTTAACCGCATCCTGTCCAGTCGGAACAAGTCTGGTAACAGGTACATAATACTGAATGCCGTCTGGCGTCACTGAAGAGAAATAGACGGTAACCGGCGAAGAGGAAGTGTACAATGCGTCATCCGCCTTTTGAAGGTTGATCCCCATTGCTCGTGAAAGCGGACGGTCCAGCGGCGTGTGATTGACCGGCATTTCCGTTAGTTTGACTCCATCCACCCATACCTGCATCGATTCGATGCCTTCATGTCCCGTCAGCGTCCACGTCAACGCCTCCAAGATTCTTCGTTCATCTGCCGCTTGATATTCCGTAAACGATTTATTGAATTCAACAACGGCCAATTTGCTCTCCGGATCGACCGTCACATTATGGATCTGCGTACCTGCAGGCAATACCGCCTGGAAACCCTGTGGAACATAGCCAGCATAGCGGCCTCCGTTCACAAGCACTTCAAGAGATTCTTTCACGGCGCTTGCACCTTCTACCTTCGGAATACCCAAGGTTACAGGTGCCAGCATTCCCCGCGCATCCGAAAGATAAACCGTTGTCTGCGTGCCAATGTCACCTTGTGCCGCTGTGGATCCGGCCGTGTTCAGCATCTGCTTCTCCACTTGTGCAGGCGGCGGGTCAATCGCCTCCGATTGCTTCCCGGAAAATACGCCGCAGCCGGACAACACGATCGGAACAGCAAGCAGCCCGGCAGCGGAAAGCCTGCGAAGGTTACGTTTACTACGTTTCATGTATTGTTCCTCCCTAACATTTTTTTGTACAGGTTGTACTCCTATGTATACGAGCCCTTTCCAAAAAAATAACTCTCAGTTTTGCCCTTTCTGGACAAAGGGGGGTGGAAAAAGTACAATCGTCGTATGCATCTTCATCAACCACGAAAATGAGGTGAGTTCCATCATGGCAGAAAACGATTCAAACATTCCATACAGTCTGAACAGCAAGAAGGTAGCGGATGCGACACGGAGCCTGCTGCATAAGCGTGGAATCAAGTTGGAGGAAATCGCGGAACTGGTGATGATCCTTCAGAATAAATACTACCCGAATTTGACCATGGACGAGTGCATGGAGAACGTGGATGCCGTACTCAGCAAACGCGAAGTCCAAAACGCCGTATTAACCGGAATTCAACTAGATATTTTGGCGGAGGAAGGCAATCTCATATCCCCGCTTCAAGAAATGCTGGCCAATGACGAAGGGTTATACGGCGTGGATGAAGTCCTGGCATTTTCCATCGTTAACGTATATGGAAGCATCGGCTTCACCAACTACGGGTATATCGACAAACTCAAACCCGGCATCCTTGAGCAATTGAATGATAAATCAAGCGGCCGTGTACATACCTTTCTCGACGATATCGTCGGCGCGGTTGCCGCAGCCGCCAGCAGCCGGATCGCCCACCGCAAGCAAGCGGAGCGTGAGATCGAGTTGTACGGCACGACCGAAGAGCTTCCAAAAGAATAAAACGCTCATAAAAAGAAGATTCGCTCAACATGCGAATCTTCTTTTTTTCTGCCTACCAGAAGGAAACAGCTCACCGGACGGGAGCTATCCAAGCCGAGAGTAGGTAATTTCAAAGAATTATAGACGAATGCAGTTAGAAAGCATACCTCTTTACGGGCCGGAACCATGAGTTTCTTCTATAATAAGAAGCCTCCTCTCACCTATGAAAAAACGGGCTGTCCAATCACGTAAATCGGTAAATCTATCTAGTCATTTTTGAAAAGATCCATCATATGATATGATGAAGAACATTCCAATAGAGCGCCTATGGAAACCCCGCCAAGCCTATGGCGGGGTTCTTTTTTTAAAGAATATGATAGAGATAGATTACCGGTTCGCACCAACCATAACAGGAGAAACATTCCAGATGTCGGATGCATAACGGTGAATCGTGTTATCGCTGGAGAAATGTCCGGAGTGGGCCATATTTATTATCGATTTCTCGGTCCAGGCTCCGGTATTCAAATAAGCACGATCGATCTCCGACTGGGTTGCCACATAACTGGCAAAGTCCGCTAATACAAAAAACTCATCGTTATGATCAAGCAGGGACTGGAGAATCTGACCAAACTCCAACTCGTGACAGCAGAAAGGTCCTGAAGATATTAACTGATTCAGCACACGGGCGATTCTGGGATCCTGCTCATACCGCTCCCTGGATACATAAGCTCCCGTCCTGTAATACTCAAGCACTTCCTCCAGCTTCAATCCGAACAGGAACATATTCTCATGGCCAAGCAGCTCGAACATCTCCACATTAGCCCCATCCAGCGTGCCGATGGTCAAAGCGCCGTTCAACATGAACTTCATGTTTCCCGTGCCGGATGCCTCCTTGCCAGCCGTGGAAATTTGCTCGCTCACATCGGCTGCGGGGATAATCTTCTCCGCCAGAGACACCGAATAGTTCTCCAGGAACAGCACCTGGAGTTTGTCATTGACCTGCGGATCCTTATTCACGACTTCGGCAACGACATTAATGAGTTTGATGATGCTTTTGGCCAGATAATAACCCGGTGCTGCCTTCGCCCCAAAAATGACGGTACGGGGAACGCGATCCGCGCTTGGCTGATCCTTAATCTCGTTATACGCGTGCATCACCCGTAATATATTCAGCAATTGCCGTTTATAGCCGTGCAGCCGCTTCACGTGGACATCGAATATGGAATCGGGATTAATGACAATCCCTTGCTTATTCGCGATGTAATCGGCAAGCCGTTCTTTATTGTTCCGTTTGATCCGCTGAATCCCCAGCTGAAAGGCGGAATCGGTCTTCAGTCCCTTGAGCTGAATTAATTGATGCGGATCCGTGATCCATGAATCGCCGATACCATCGCATATCAATTGACTCAGGCCGGGGTTGCTGTGCATCAACCAGCGCCGGTGGGTAATCCCGTTGGTTTTGTTGCTGAATCGCTCCGGATACAGCTCATAATGCGGTTTCATGACCTGTGTCTTAAGCAGTTCCGTGTGCAGCGCCGCCACACCGTTTACATGATAGCTGCCCACAATTGCCAGATTGGCCATGCGGATCTGGTCGCTTTCAATGATGGCAAGCTGCGATATGCGCTCATGGTCGCCAGGATAGCGTTCCAGCAGCATGCCGCAGAACCGCTTATTGATCTCTTCGATCATCATGTAAATGCGCGGCAGTAGCTCACGAACCATGCCGGCCGGCCATTTCTCCAAAGCTTCGCTAAGCAGCGTGTGGTTTGTGTAGGAAACGGTCCGGCTCGTGATGTCCCAGGCTTCCTCCCAACCGAAACCCTTATCGTCGATAAGAATCCGCATCAGCTCCGGAATCACCAAGGTCGGATGCGTATCATTGATATGAATGGCCACATGCTCGGGCAGCTCATGATAGGACCGTCCCAGCTTGTCGAACGTCCTGAGAATGCTCTGAACGCCCGCGGAACAGAGAAAGTACTGCTGCTTCAGCCGGAGGAGCTTGCCTTCGTAAGCCGAATCATCCGGGTACAAAAACTCCGATATCGATTCGACCGAACGGTTATATTCCAAAAATTTATAATAGCTGTTGTGATGATGAGCCGAACGGATTCTGGATATATCCGAAGCGGATTCGGCGCTCCACAATCGCAGCGTGTTCACCTGCCCCTCACCGTACCCGATCACCGGAACGTCGTAAGGTACCGCCAGAACCCGCTCATAATCCATCGTGTGAAACACGGTTCGCCCCTCCTGCACATCCACCTCCACGCGGCCCCAAAAGCGCACTTCCACCGCCTTGTCAGCCCGCCGTTCTTCCCAGACGTTGCCCCGCTGAAGCCAGTTGTCCGGCAGCTCGACTTGGTGGCCATCAATAATCTTCTGTTCAAACAATCCGTACTTATACCGGATTCCGCACCCGTGGCCTGCATAGCTTAGTGATGCCAACGAATCGAGAAAACATGCCGCTAGACGTCCGAGCCCCCCATTTCCAAGGCCTGCATCCGGTTCCTGCTCCTCAATCTCATCCAAATTCCACCCGAGGTCCAAAAGGCCGCTGCGGACCATACCCAGCACGCCCAAATTCAGCAGATTGTTTCCCATTAACCGCCCGATCAAAAATTCAAGCGAGAAATAATATACCTGCTTCTGCCCGGTATCCCGGTATATCCGATTGGCGGCCGCCCATTCCCGTCCGACATACTCCCGGATCATGCCGCCGAGTGTTTTGTATACATCCTCAGCTGTCGCTTCCTCAAGTCCCTTCCCCAACCGACTCACCAACTGCTCCGTAAAGACCTGCTTGAATGTTTCCTTGTTGTTAAACAAAAGAAAGTTCCTCCTGACGGATTCGAATTATTTTGTGATCAAATCGAGATGTCCTTGGCGATGACAAAAGGTTTGCGAAAATCCCCTTGAAGCTTATGATCCCGCGAGATCATCACATCTTTATCGAGTATGACGTTCTCCAGCCTCACATTCTCGCCAATGACGCATTTTTGCATGATGATGGAGTTATGGATGCTTGCGCCTCGTTTTACCTGTACTCCGCGAAACAGAATGCTATTCTTTACTTCCCCGTCGATCTGGCAGCCGTTGGCCACCAGTGCATTGCTCACATCGGCCGAATTCAAATATTTAGCGGGAACCTCATACTTGATCTTGGTGTGGACAGCCTGCTTGCGAAACAAGCTGTTGTACGTTTTAGGATTCAGCAGGTTCATGCTGGTACGGTAATAGCTCTCAAGCGAATTGATCACCGCATGATAGCCGAGGTATTCATATCCCGCAATGTTCAGCTTGTGCCGGTTACGCATGATCGCGTCCCGGAAGAAATGGCTGCCCCCATGGGCGATGCAGTGGTCGGCCATCTCCAGAAACCGCGCTTTCTCCATCACAAACATCTCCATGTATACCGCATCATGCTTGTGATCGTAATGAATATCCTTGACCATGCCGTCCTCATCGACATCGAGGCGAACACAGGAACGGTGCTCTTCCCGTGGTGCAGTTACTTTTGTATAAACAAGCGTCACGTCGGCGCCCTGCTCCAAATGGTATTCGTATACCTCATTGAAATCGACGGTGCTTATATGCTGGCTGCCGGAATGCACGATATGCTTCGCGGATCCCCGCTCAAAAAAATCGAGATTGTTATAAATATGCCGCAGCTCGCCGGCGGACACATCGGCTTCATCGTTCCAATCCGGCGGAAGTATGAACAGGCCGCCCCGCTTGCGATGCATATCCCAAGGCCTGCCTTCGCCCAGATGATCCATCAGGGACCGGTATTTCCTGCGAACAAACAGCGCAATATCCTCGATGCCCGCATGCATCATATTGGACATCACGAAGTCGATCAGGCGGTACCTCCCCGCAAAAGGCACAGCGGCCCCGCACCGGTAATATGTCAATTCACTCAATACATCCCGTTCATGCTCCAAATTAATAATACCCATGAGTTCTCTCATCTGCGAATCCCATCCTAACCTTGATTATTATGGGACGAAGACGACGATTGAAGCAGCTTCAGGACGTCTTCATCTTGACCGCTTGCAAGCACAATCCGGGATGGATCTTCAGGAGGGGGACCAATGACGGCATGATCTTGAATGATCATGTCCTCAGTGATAATCGCCCGGTGTATTCGTACATGGCTACCGATGCGCACCTTGGGCATAATGACGGAATCGGTAATGACACTGCCTTCCCCTACCTCCACGCCATAAAAGAGGACCGAATGTTCTACCTCGCCGCACACGGTGCAGCCCTCGTTAATCATGCTGTTCCGGACGACGCCGGTTGGAGAAATATACTCTGCCGGCTGATTCGGGTTCCGGGTGTAAATGCGCCACAGCGGATCATTCAAGTCCAGCTTGGGCTGCTCGCAGAGCAGATCCATATTGGCTTCCCATAGGCTCTCGATGGTGCCGACGTCCTTCCAGTACCCTTCGAACGGATAAGCGTACAGCGTTTTGCCGTCCGCCAGCATGCTCGGCAGAATGTCTTTGCCAAAATCATGGCTCGTATCCGGATGCTCCGCATTCCGCAGTAAATAGGATCGCAACAGCTTCCAGCGAAACAGATAAACGCCCATGGATGCCGTCGTACTCTTCGGATGCGCAGGCTTCTCCTCGAACTCGAAAATCCGGCAGTTCTCATCCGTATTCACCATGCCGAACCGCTTCGCTTCGTCCAGGCTCACCTCGATGACGGAGATGGTGCAATCGGCATCCTTCTCCTTGTGATAAGTCAGCATACGGTCATAATCCATCTTATAGATGTGATCTCCCGACAAAATCAAAACGTGCTCGGGATCGTACTGATCAATAAACTTAAGATTCCGATAAATCGCATCTGCCGTCCCGCGGTACCAGGTCGTCCCGTCCTCGCGTTCATGGGGCGGAAGCACGAATACGCCCCCATTCAACCGGTCCATGTCCCAATCGCTTCCTACGCCAATGTAAGAATGCAGAACCAGAGGTTCATACTGGGTTAGTACCCCAACCGTGTCGATTCCCGAATGGGAGCAGTTGCTCAGCGGAAAATCAATGATCCGGTATGTACCCCCAAAATAAACAGCCGGCTTGGCGAGCGTCTTCGTGAGGCCCTTCAGCCGTTTGCCCTGACCTCCTGCGAGCAGCATAGCGACCACATCTTTTTTCTTCATGACAGATTCTCCTTTAAGGGGCTTTATGAGATACGAATCCTATAACATGAAAATTGCGGAACCAAGGGAACGCTTCGATACGAATATGGTGGAGTGAATCATGGTGATGAGTGATTAAGAAAAAAGCCTTGAGGGAATGCCTTACTTAAACAGCAAGGTACATCAGCTATATGCGGGGCAGTGAGAAACTCTGACTCTAACTCTGACTCTAACTCTGACTCTAATGAGGGAAAGGCCCCCCATCTTAGGAATTATCGGCCTCCTCTTCTATAAAAAAGCCGTGGCGCCACTTGCCAAGCATCCTGATCGCAGCGGCTGCGCGGGCAGACTATCGGCTGCTTCTGATCAAGAGATGCTCCACAATGTAGCCCTCTGAATCTATTAAACAAAAAACCGCCTATTCTACGCATGATGGAAGTCAACGTACAAGCAGACGGTTTTATTCATGTCTTGATTATATCAGGAATGCGGCTGTTTCCGTACAGAAAAATAGCGCATTCCATCCTCGTTTTCGATCTCCTCGGCCTCCCCGCGGCGGGCCAGCTCGGCGAGATGGGCCAGCGCTTCGCACATGGCGAAGCGCAGCTGGTGGATGCCGAGCTTCTCGCCGAAGAGGGCGGTGCAGACCTCGAAGGCGGTTAGGCGGCCGGCAGCGCTCAGCATGCCGGCGATGGCGGCCAGGCGCTCCTCGTGATGGAGGAGGAGCGTCTCGATCCGTTCACGGAAATGCGTGAACGGGTGGCGGTGTCCGGGGTACGCCGTCCGGACATGCAGCTCCCGCAGGCGGCGCAGCCCTGCGAGGAATAGTGCCAGCGGCTCGGCGTCGCTGCCGGGCAGCAGGCTCACGTTGGGCGAGATTTGCGGCAGCACGGCATCGCCGCATAGCAGAACGCCGCTGTCTGCATGGAAGAACGACAGATGCCCCGGAGCATGGCCGGCCGTTTGCACCGGCACCCATATCCGGCTGCCCATCCGGAACGGCAGATCCTCGCTGATAAACGAGATCTCCGGCTGCGGCGTAACTTGGGGGAAGAAGCCGTTCAGATGCTCCGGCAGCAGGGAAAGCTTGGTTTCCGGCATGCCCTGCTGCCGGAAGAACACCGGGAGTTCGTGATCCATTGTGGAATCCGTTCCCCACATGAGCATCGCTTCCCGATGCGCCCGCTCTGACATCCACACCTTGGCGCCCGAACGCTCCTGAAACCACCCGGCAAGCCCATAGTGATCCGGGTGATGATGGGTCAGCACGACCGAAGCGATGTCGCTGTACTCGAACCCGAGCTGCTCCATCGCCGCCAGCCATTCCTGCTCCGAGGAACTCGTTCGCGGCCCCGGATCGATGATGGTCACACCGTCATCCCCCCGCAGCACATAGCTGTTCACCCATCTTAAAGGGTTGGACAATGTAATCTTCACCTGACTGAGCTGATGTTCTTCTATATGATGAATGTCCGGGCTATTTCCCTTCTCTTCCTGATTCATTGTAGATGCAACCTCCATCTGCATTATGACTTCAAATCCGACTCTTTCATCATAAGCTTGAAATCGGGATATGTATAGCAGGGTGCCTGGTTTAGATGCTACTGTTTCCCATCAAAGGACGCTTCACGTACGCATCGTTCCTCCAATCGCTGTTGCCCCCGGATTTTTCTTATTTTATTGATCCATTGTAAAAATCCGATGGCAAAGGCGACCGCTGCCGCTTTTACGGAATCGATTCGTCCGCTCCGCTGCTTCGTGCTCGTTCATCATAAAGCGTGTACCGTCTGATCTTAATAAGCAGATGACCTTCTTTCATATACGAAAAGCATCCCCATAGTCATATAAACTTGGGGATGCTTCTCCATTAGCGAAACTGTAGTTTTTTTGAGTTAGCTGAGTACGCTTCATTTCAATCCTGTAAAACTTTCTTAGGACTTGCATGATGTTTACACTCTCTTTTCGATCCACAAAGTCCCTCTTGGGAAATTGCACGTTCTGCAACCTCTTGATATTCCAAGTTAATTCTTTCTACCCATCTCCAGCTCAATGAATACTCGCCTCATACTGAAAGGCTCCATAATATCACTTCAGCTGACGGTCTATCTCCTCGCGTGAGCGCTGGATGGCTTCCTCGGCAGGCAGGGTGATCTTGATTCCGTCCTCGCCCATCCATTCGACCTCTCCGTTAACGGCTCCGCGTCCAACGATCAGACGCATCGGAGCGCCGGCAAGGTCGGCATCCTTGAACTTGACGCCAGCCCGTTCGTCCCGGTCATCCAACAGCGGCTCCAGACCAGCCTTATTCAGCTCGCTGTAGATATGTTCAGCCAGTTTCATCTGTATCTCATCCTTAACCGCAACCGGGATAATGTGCACCTTGAACGGAGCCACGGACATCGGCCAGACCAACCGCTCATCCGAGATGCACTGCTCGGCGATGGCGGACATGACGCGGGAGACGCCAATACCGTAGCAGCCCATGATCAGCGGTTTCTCCCGTCCGTCGGAATCCAGGTACATGGCGTTCATAGCCTCACTGTACTTCGTACCCAGCTTGAACACATGTCCAAGCTCGATCCCGCGATGAAACTGAAGCGGAGCTCCGCAGCGCGGACAAGGTTCACCTTCTGTTACATTTCGGAAATCGCCGGTGTGTTCCAGCGAAAAATCATGTCCTGGGCGGACTCCCTTCAGATGGGTATCCCCCTGGTTAGCACCGGTGATCCCCTCTGCCATAGCTGCTACTTCGGAATCGACCAATACCTTCAGGGTTAGACCTACCGGTCCCGCAAACCCGACCGGGGCTCCCGTCGCCTGCATCACCTCTTCGGCGCTCGCTAATTCCGCGAGTTCTGCCTCTAGGTAAGACTTCACCTTTGCCTCGTTTGCTTCGCGGTCTCCCCGGACAAGCACCGCAACCCGTTCTCCATCCACGTGGTAAATCAGCGTCTTGATCAATTGCTCCGGACCGACTTGCAGGAAGTCAGTCAATTCCTGAATGCTCTTCACATCGGGAGTTATTACCCGTTCTATAACTGAGCTTCCGTCTGTCTTTACGGATTCTCTTCCTGCAGGCTCAGCTGAAACCGCAGACTCCGCTCGCTCGAGATTCGCAGCATAACTGCAATCGGTACAGGAAACAACGGTATCCTCGCCTATATCCGCCAGTGCCATAAACTCATGGGTTTCCCCTTGTCCGCCAATGGCACCCGCATCGGCTTCCACCGCCCGGAACGTCAGGCCACAGCGTCTAAAGATTCGTTCATACGTTTCATACATGTTCCGGTAGGACACATCCAGGCCTCCCCAGTTCCGATCAAAGGAATACGCATCCTTCATCAGGAATTCACGCCCCCGCAGCAGACCAAAACGCGGACGCCGCTCATCCCGATATTTGTTCTGAATTTGGTACAGGTTGACTGGCAGCTTCCGGTACGAAGAAATCTCTTGGCGAACGATGGACGTAATCACTTCTTCATGGGTTGGTCCAAGCACGAACTCCCGATTATGGCGGTCATGCAGCCTGATGAGTTCCGAACCGTAAACATCGTACCTGCCCGATTCCTTCCACAGCTCGGCGGGCTGAACAGCGGGCATGAGCATTTCCTGTCCGCCGGAGGCATCCATTTCCTGCCGAATAATAGCTTCGATCTTTCGCAAGACCCGCCATCCCAGCGGCAGATACGAATAGATTCCTGCTGCCGTTTGACGGATATAGCCGCCGCGGAGCATCCATTGATGGCTCAGTGCCTCCGCCTCGGAAGGCACATCACGCATCGTTGTCATCAATAATTGGCTTTGCCGCATCTTCCTCATACTCCTTCTTATATCCATGAATGAACCTGCCTGAGCGCAAAAAGAGCACATTCGCTCCTAGGGACGAATGTGCTCGTGGTACCACCCTGATTCCATCTTGCCGGACGCAAAAGACGCTCCATTGAAGATGCTTCATACGGCGGTAACGGGCCAAACCGGCGCCGCTTGTTCACAGCGGGCAACTACAAGGTAGGAAGGACACAGCCTAGCGGGGGAAGCCTTTCAGCCAAGGGCTTCTTTTCTGTCTCGCCGAATCTTGCATCCTCATGTCCTTGATGATCGTTATTCACGGGAAATTCATTTTCCAATACATTACAGCCGGACGGTCGGAATGTCAAGCATGAACGGGTCAGGCGATTCTAATGAGCGATATGGTCCAGCACCTGCCGTAAGATCCCGATGACATGCTCATCTTCATACGTATAAAAATATGTATTTCCTTCCCTCCGGTATTTGACCAGTCTTAAACTTCGCAGATAGCCAAGCTGGTGGGATACCGCCGACTGACTCATGCCAAGCACCTCGGCAATATGGCCGACCGGGCATTCTTCTTGCGAGAGCAAATGAAGAATCCGGATCCGCGTCGGATCCGAGATGGCCTTCAGCAGTCGTGACGCTTCCATGGCCTCGTCTTCGTGCAGCAGCTCATGGTGCTCTTTTTCCATAAACTAATCCCCTCTTCTCCATAATGGCTTGAACGATTTCGCGGGCATCCCGTGAAACTCCTGCCAAGAGTGCGGAGCCCCTGTGCGTCTGCCAAGGCAAACCTGCATAATAGAGCCCCTTTACCGGACTGATACCGCGTGTATGAATAACAGCCTTCTCATGATCCAGCGCTCGATCCACTTGAAGCCAATCATAGCTGGGAACAAAGCCGGTCGCCCAGATAATATTCTGAACCTTAAGCTCCGTTCCATCCTCGAATCGCATTCCGGAAGCGCCG
The DNA here is from genome assembly GCF_015326965.1 of Paenibacillus sp. JZ16. NCBI lineage: Bacteria > Bacillati > Bacillota > Bacilli > Caryophanales > Paenibacillaceae > Paenibacillus > Paenibacillus sp. JZ16. The sequence continues at coordinate 6,185,487 of NZ_CP017659.1, read as the reverse complement.
GCATCAACGGCTCTCTTTTTCAACACCACTTTACCGCACTTGACCGCTTGTTTCAATTCATATCCAAAAATCGGGTCTCCGCGGCGCTTCAGCTTACGCCCCAACCAGGAGGAACCGCCGGCAGATAAAATGCCGAGTTTGTCCAACCACCAGAACATGCCCTTTCCCCCAATGGTCATGGGTAAATAACGCGGCTGCTGTCCGAGGGCCAAATACGTTTCCCGACCACGTGACAGTTCGACCGCAATCTGTGCCCCGCTGTTCCCGCCGCCAACGACAAGAACGCCGCCCTCCTGAAGCTGTGAAGGTTGCCTGTAATCGGATGAGTGCAGCTGGAGAATGTCCTCTGGAACCGATGCTGCAAACGTCGGAATTCGAGGCTGCCGGAACGGCCCGGTAGCGATGATCAGCGCCTTTGCATGATATTCTCCCTGATGGGTGTCGATTATAAAACGGTCTTCTTCCTTCCGGACACACTTCACATCCGTCTCAAACTGAATGGGCAGCCTAAACCGCGCTGCATACGATTTCAGATAGGACGCCATCTCATCTTTATCCGGGAACCCGTCGGGATCCCCCTCTAACCTCATTCCATGCAAGGCACTATGAGTCCTCGGCGTAAACAACCTCAAGGAATCATATCTCATCTTCCATGCATCGCCTGCCTCCATCCCCCGATCCAACAACAGAAACTTCATCCCTGCCTGCTGCAGCCAATAGCCAGCTGCCAATCCTGCCTGCCCCGCGCCGATAACGATTACGTCCCATATCATATAGGTATCACTCCAATTATATGAATAATTGCTCATATTTACATATAACATGGATCTTGTTTCCCCTTCAAGCATAAAATGGTGATTGCATCGTCAAACGCCGCATGAAACTGGAATAAATATCTGATGAATCCAGTTGACAACATACACATTCAGTCATACTATAGGCATAAAGTTGCTTCGAGGAAACAATATATGCTCGGCCCAATTTAGTAGGGAGAGGTTAAACTTTATGGATGAGACAAAATATCGGCAGCATTTGCATCAGGCAGCGCTCGGCGAGCGGTTTCTGATTGAACAGGTGGATATCCGCGGAGAGCATAAGCGGCGGCTTCTGGACCTCGGATTCGTACCGGGCTCCGTTGTCGAAGTGCTGCAAACCAGCCCGCTCGGCGATCCGACCTCTTATAGAGTGGCAGGTACCGTCATAGCATTAAGAAAAGAAGAAAGTCAGTTAATCTGGGGTAAGGTGATGTCATCATGAGAACTTTTACCGTCGCGCTGGCTGGCAACCCGAACACGGGAAAAAGCACGCTTTTTAATGCGCTCACCGGGCTAAAGCAGCACACCGGCAACTGGTCCGGCAAAACAGTCAGTCTCGCAAGCGGCTATTACGATTACAAAGACACCCGCTTCCAATTTATCGATCTGCCCGGGACGTACTCCTTGTTCTCCAACTCGGCCGATGAAGAAGTGGCGCGCGATTATATTATTTTTGAGAAACCGGACGTTACCCTGCTGGTTCTGGATTCTACGGCGCTGGAAAGAAGCCTTAACCTTGCGCTGCAAGTGCTGGAAATGACCGACCGGGTCATCATCTGCCTGAATCTGATGGACGAAGCGAAGAAAAAAGGCATCAAGATTAACGCACGCAAGCTGGCGGATCAGCTCGGGGTTCCCGTCATTCCGATATCGGCCAGAAATAACGAAGGGCTGGATACCCTGTCCGAGCAGCTGCTTCTCATGTGCACAGGGCAGACTCCGACTACGCCGTACCGGATGAAATATAACGAATATCTGGAATCGCGAATTTCCGGCCTGGAGTCCGAATTACGAGACATTCTTGGCGACGAATATCCAGCCAGATGGCTGGCGATCCGTTTTCTTGATGGAGACCGGAAGCTGATCGCGACGCTGAAAGAACGATTAAAGGCTTCGGATAAAGGAGGGATTTCGCTTGGAACAGCTAAAGCGCTTGGAAGCTCTAACAGCCGCCATTCCTGCTGAGCAGGTAGAGGACGTTCGGGAAGACATCGTGGGCGAATTATTCAAAAAATCCCGTGAGCTGTGCAGTGATGCCGTCACCGTCACCAACCGTGAGCTTCTGTACCGTTCCGAGCGTCTGGACCGCATCTTCACCTCCAAGCTGTGGGGATTTCCGATCATGCTGGCCATGCTCGGCGTTATTTTTTACTTAACGATCGCAGGGGCTAACGTGCCTTCTTCCATGCTGGCAAATTTCTTTGGCTGGATCGAAGGATACCTGACGATGGCCTTTCAGGCCCTCCATGCTCCCGATTGGCTCTATGGCGTGCTGATTCTCGGATTGTTCCGGGGGACCTCCTGGGTTGTCAGTGTCATGCTGCCTCCCATGGCTATCTTCTTTCCAGCCTTTGCGCTGCTGGAGAACTATGGCTATTTGCCTCGGGTAGCCTTTAACCTGGACCGCCTGTTCAAAAAAACAGGAGCGCACGGCAAGCAGTCCCTCACCATGGCGATGGGATTCGGCTGCAATGCGGCGGCCATTATGTCGACCCGGATCATCGAGTCGCCTCGGGAGCGGATGCTCGCTATTCTGACCAATAACTTCGTGCCCTGCAACGGTCGCTGGCCGACCCTGATCCTGCTGGCCTCCTTGTTCATGGCTGCAGGTTTCTCGGGAGGAGCCCAGACGCTCGTAACGGCTTCCGTTGTTATGGGCATGGTGCTGATCGGTGTCGTTGTCACGCTCACGGTATCATGGGGTCTATCCAAAACCGCCTTGAAAGGCATTCCTTCCCACTACACCCTGGAGCTGCCTCCATACCGTAAACCGAAGATACTGAATACCATTCTCCGGTCGACCCTGGATAAAACCCTCTATGTGCTGCGCAGAGCCATTATCGTAGCGGCGCCTGCAGGCGTGCTCACCTGGGTGCTTGCCAACATCTATATTGGCGATGCCAGCATTCTGATTCATTTCGTTGAATTTCTTGATCCGTTTGCGCGCGCACTCGGACTCGATGGCTTCATTCTGATGGCCTTTATCATCGGACTTCCCGCCAATGAAATCGTGCTGCCGATCCTGCTGATGGGATATTTGGCTACGGGGTCCCTGACCGAGGTTACCGATATGTTTGCCCTCAAGCAAATCTTCCTGGACCAAGGCTGGACCTGGCTGACCGCACTGAACATGATGCTCTTCTCGCTCCTTCATTATCCATGCGGAACCACGCTCGTCAATATCTGGAAGGAAACGAAAAGCGCAAAGTGGACGTTCCTGTCCTTTGCCATCCCGACGGCCATCGCCATCGGCGTCACCTTCCTGGTCACTCAGGTGGCCCGGGCACTGGGATGGGTTTAAAGACCGAGGATTGAATCAGCATCATATAAAGCAAACGAGCCGCTACAAGAAGTCTCCTTGAAGCGGCTCGTTTATTTTATCCGGAAATGGATGAGTTCTATGAAACTTAACCTTTCACCGAACCAGCAGCGATGCCTTCCACGATACGATCACTGAGGAACAGGAACATCAGCAGGATTGGCAAAATACTGATCATCAAGGTTGCGCCAATCGCACCCCAATCGGTTGTGTATTGTCCGATAAAGTTCTGCACGCCGACGGTGAGCGTCTTGAATATGTCCGAGCTGATAAACGTATTCACGAAAATAAATTCGTTCCAGTTGTAGATCATGTTAATGATGGCTGTCGTCGCCAGCACCGAGCCCGTCATCGGAAGCACGATCCGGAAGAAGACCCGGTGAACCGAGCAGCCGTCCATGACCGCCGCCTCTTCCACTTCCTTCGGCAGCGTGTAATAGAACCCGAGCAGAATCATAATGGTAATCGGCATATTGAAGGCCACGTACGACAATATCAAAGAAACCGGATGATCGGTCAGGCCAACCTTGTTGAACATGCTGAACAGCGGGATCAAGGTGGAGTGAACCGGAATCATCATGGCAACCATAAATAATCCGAGGACGAAGGAGCTGCCCTTCCACTTCATTCTCGTAATCGCGAAGGTGACGAGACTTCCCAGAATGACCGTGAGCGCAGTCGCGACAACGGTGATCCAGACGCTGTTCAGAAAATATACGCTGATGTTGCCGGCACTCCATACCTTCTCATAATTCTCCCAGCGCGGATTCATCGGAAGGGACAACGGAGGAAGATCGAATACTTCCTGATTGTTTTTTAATGAGAACAGCAGCAGCCATACGAGCGGGAACAGCTGGAATACGGCAACGCCGATCAGCACGATATACAGCAGCGCGTAACCCAGCTTGCCCCCCACTCCGTTTCCGGACCGGGCGCGCCCGTCTTGGAGCTGTCCTGTGGCTCCGGATATCATGAAGCATTCCTCCTTATGAATATTGGATCGTTTCTTTCGATGCCGTTAATTTCCGTATGACCCACGTTACGATCAGACAGATCACTAGCAGGAAGAATCCGATCGCGCTGCCGTAACCGAAATCATAAGCGCGGAAAGCCGTGTGATACATGTAGGACGCCATCACTTCACTTGCGCCGTTAGGCCCCCCGTCCGTCATAACAAAGATGAGGTCGAAATATTTCAAGGAACCTACCACCGCCAGCACGATCGTAACCTTAATCACTTCCATGATGAGTGGAAGCTTGATCCGGAACGCAATTTGCAGGGAAGTCGCACCGTCGATCTTGGCCGCTTCCACCAGCGATGCCGGGATATTCTTCAAAGCTGCATAATAGATCAAGATATAGAAACCGGCATACTGCCAGAGAATCGGAATAAACAATGCGAACAAGACAAGCGACGGCTCAGCGAGCCATGCCGGCGGGTTCGTGATCCCGATGGATTCCAGGAAGCTGTTCACAATTCCGTTCGTCGGGTGGTAAATGCGCAGCCACAGCTGCGCGATCGCAACGGAGGACAGCAGCATGGGGATGAGATAGATTTTACGGAACAGGTTGGCGCCCTTGATCTTGGAGGCCAGCACCATTGCCACGGCCAGGTAAATGATCAGGCTTGCTGCCGAGAATACGGCTAACAGCAGGGAGTGCCATGCACTGTCCCAGAACTTGCCGTCCGAGAGCAGGGCCTGGTAGTTATCAAGTCCGATAAAGGTCATCGCACCGATGCCGTTCCATTCGTTCAGTCCGTAATAGGCGGTAAGTAGGATTGGAATATAAACGACGGCCATAATCACAAGCAGTGCGGGCAAAACATACAGCGCGATGATTTTTTTGTTGGACATCACTTTATCCAAAGTGTCCGACTCCTTTCTTCCTATGGTCTTAAGGAAAGATTTATCCGGCATCGCTGCCGGATAAATCAGGGTCCCGTTTCTTTGTTGTCCTAAAGAGTCTTAGTTCCCTTTGGAGATCGCCGCTTCATGCTCTTCGGAGAATTTCTCCGGCGTCACGGCTTTGCCGAAGAGCGCCTGAATCATGTTCAGATGTGTCTCGGCGGCATTCGCCTCCATCTGTACATCCGCGAACAGGGTGATGCTGCTTGCTTGGTTCATTTCATCAAAGAGATCGATGTACAGCTGCGGAAGCTCAAGCGTCGAGGTATCCACCTTCGTTGCCGGGATGACGCCGGCACCTGTAACGGACTGCTCGCCCCACTTGGTGACGAAATACTCAACAAACTTCTTGGACTCCTCTTTCACTTTGGAGTTCTCGCCGATGAACAGGCCGACACCCGGTCCGCCTACCCAGCTGTTAATATCGCCTTTGCCGCCTTCAACCGTCGGGAATTTGAAGAAACCGACGCTGTCGCGGAATTCTTGCGGAATCTCTTCATTGGTCGTAAAGTTAGGCAGTTCCCAGGTCCCCATCATGTACATGGCCGCTTTGCCGTTCAGGAATTCGGATTTCGCTTCCTCGTTGGATAAGCCGTTGAACCCTTTGACAAACGCGTTGCCATCCACCAGCGATTGAACCTCGGCGGCTGCCTTTACAAGCGATTCGTCCTTGAAAGAACCCGAACCGCTGATTGCGCTGGCAAGCGTTTCTTGTCCGCCGATTCGGTCTGCCAGGTACATGTACCAGAGCGAACCGGTCCAGCGATCCTTGTTGCCCAGTGCGATCGGAGCAATCCCGTTATCGGACAGCGTTTTCACGACATTTTTGAATTCTTCGTAGGTTTGCGGAATCGCCAGATTATGCTGCTCGAATATCGCTTTGTTGTAGTATACCGGAGCGATATTGAACTCGAGTGGAAGCGCATACGTTTTGCCGTCAATGGCATAAGCCTCGGTCGTGCCGGCTACGAACTTGCCATTAAGCTGACCGTCCAGCAAATCATCTACTGGTGCAAAAAGCTTGCCTTCGACATAAGGCTTCAGGAATCCCGCTGCCCAGGTTACCCCTACGTCCGGAAGCTCGTTCGAGGCGGAAAGCACTTTCAATTTATTTTTATATTGCTCATTATCCAGAACTTCCTGTTTGATCGTCACGTTCGGATTCTCTTTTTGATATTCTTCGATGATCTGATTCACGATTTTGTTCTGTCCCGCAGAAACGCCTGCCGGCCATAAGTGCATGAAGTTCACCGTAACTTTATCGCCCTCGCTGCCGCTGTTGCCTGAATCCCCCGTGCTGCTGTTGCTCGATCCACAACCAGCCGCAACCAGAGCGAGACACAATGTTAGTAGCAGAACCGTCCATTTTTTGTTGAACACGTTTACAACCCCTTTTCTAGTATGCTGTTCGCGTATTGAAACCGCTTTAATCAAATTTTATCAGTGAGGGGATGATTGTATAAGGTCATAATGATTGGGACTAATTCCACTTTTATTAGATTTCCTCTCCGCTATCGGATACGCTATGGCGGTATTGACTCGGGCTTACCTCCTCAAGGTCACGGAACACTTTCACGAAATATTTCGCCGTTTGGTATCCCACCTTCTCCGCAATTTCCGCGACAGGCAGCGATGTGCCCGCCAACAGCTCCTTGGCCCGCTGTACCCTGCGACGCGTTAAATATTCGCTGAAGGTGAGTCCGGTCTGCTCTTTGAATAACACGCTGAAATAACTGGAATTCAGGTGAAGCACTTCTGCCACTTCCTTAAGCGATACCGATTCCTGAAGGTGCTGATCCACGTACTTCAGCGCTTCCTGCACCTGAATGCTGTAGCCCTTATCCTGCTGCGCCGCCTCCAGGAGCTTGGGATCCACCAGTTTCTCCATCCGCTCAATCCGGTCTATTTTTTCCCGGCGTTCCAGGGCCGATTCGACCGCAGTTACCAGCTTCCGCTTATCCAGCGGCTTTAGGAGATAATCCACGACGCCGTATTGCAGCGCTTTACGGGCATAATCGAATTCCGAATAACCGGATATGACGATAATGACCGGCGGATGCTCTAGTTCATGCAATCTCTCAATGAGCTCAAGTCCCCCGATTTCCGGCATGCGGATGTCCGTCACCACCAGATGAGCCACCTGCTCCTGCAGCCACTCCAGCGCCTCTACGCCGCTTGAAGCCGTCACGATTCTGCAGCGACCCGACGACCATGCCTCCAGCGTCTTCCTTACCCCTTCCCTCGTTCTCGGCTCATCATCCACGATCAGTATCGTTTTCATGCTGTTCCCCCTCCCCACCATTAACCTGAAAATCATTCGGAATTTGAAATGAAATCGTCGTTCCCTGACCCACCACGCTGTGAATACGCAGGCCGGCTTGCCCGGAAGCGTAATACAACCGGATTCGCTGCTCTACATTGGCAATGCCAACACCGCTTTTTTTAGAAGATTCCGCGTATCCCTTTTCCATGGAGGAATACAGAGAGGCCACCGTCTCCTCGTCCATTCCCGGGCCGTCATCGCTAACCGAAATGACCGTATATCCCGGGTGATCCGAGACCTTCGCCCGTACAATAACGGTGCCCGGACCCAATCGCTGCTCAACTCCGTGGAGGATCGCATTTTCCACGATCGGCTGAATCAGCAGCTTCGGAATCGGCACGTTTTTGCTGGCTTCATCCGCCTCGATTTTCCAGGATAACCGGTCCAGCATCCGCATTTTCATAATCATCAAATAACGCTCGGCATGATCCAGCTCGTCCCGGACCGATACCCACTCATCCTCGTCTTTGCGGTTAATGACGTAACGGAATAAGCCGGACATCGCGACCACGATTTGGGCCAGCTCTTCTTCCCCTTGATCATCCAGCGCCCAGTAAAACGCTTCCAATGTGTTAAAAAGAAAGTGCGGATTGATCTGCGCCTGCAGCGCTTTAAGTTCCGTCCGGCTCTGAATGATCTCCTTCTGATACACAACCTCGATTAATTCGTTCAGCGAATCCACCATCTGGTTGTACGAATTGTTAAGCTCGTTGATCTCCATCGTCTTCGAGGTGACGGCAATGGGCTTCAGCGTTCCCAATCTCACGCCGCGCATGGCTTTGATCAGATTCAAAATCGGCCGGATGATCATCGTGGTCAGTATAAAGCTTAAGAACAGAAACAGCAGCGCACCCACGCCCCCGGATACGATGATCGCGGTCCGCAGCACCGATATCCCCTCCGTCGTATAATCGACAGGCGTCAGGATGACCAGGTTCCAGCCCGTGGCCTCAGACTGTTTCTGTACGGCAATGTAGTCCTCATGGCCGACCGTAACCGTCTCCCCTTCGCGGTGCAAAACCTCCTTCGCATCCACCACGGTGGCAAAATCGGACGAGATTTCATTCCCCGCCTGATCAAACAATCCCATCGTTTCACGCGAATCGGTGCCCATGCCGCCTGCAGAGTCCGCCAGCGCAAAATAGTCCTTCTCCAGCTTCACGAGCAAGTATCCGCCGTGGGCAAAGGAATGGTCAATCAGCCGAATTCTCCGTACCGCTACCACCACATCCGGGTCCCGGGGATCCTGACCGAACCATACCAGCTTCCCCATGCCCTGGTCTGCCGCAGCAATCCAATCGCCCCTAACCCGGCTGGTCAGACTTCCTTCATCCAGTGGAAACAGCCGCCGATAATCCTTCGTATATAATTCCAGCGACCGGATGCCCGTAGCGTAGGCTTCATATTTACGAACCTCCTGTTGAAGGGACTGCCGTTCACCGAATGTTATCGGCTTACCCGCGGTCTCCTGCGCCAGAAAGCGCTGAACCGTCGCGTTCGTCGAGACTTGTGCCGTCAGCGTATCCACCTGCTTGAGCAGCGCATCCAGCTTCCCTGTGGCCTGAACGGCCGTCTGCTGAATATGCTTCTCCGCACTGTTGCGCAGCAAAGCCGAAACCTGATCATATACAAACACCCCGACCAATGCCAATACGATAACCATCACTAGCATAAATCCAAGGAAGATTTGATTCCGCAGTGTATTCAGCCTGCCAAATCTGTTCAAGTTCTGCACTCCCTTTCGATTTGGAACTGTAATTCACTATACACAATCTTGTTGAAGTTAGGGAGTCCTCGCCGTTCCGCAAAGGTCCAAGGCATATGTACTTTATTACTCAAAAAAAGAGGAAATGCGAAAGGTTAGTTTCCCCTTGCACTCCTCTCATATACAGCCAAACATACTATACCGGATATAATTCCTGATGCCGCTCAAGCTCTCTTTTGCAATCGGTGCACAGCCCTCTTACGGCGCCGGCGTCATCCGCGTAAAAGATTAATTGTCGCTTGCGCCGGCATTTACTGCATGCTTGTCCGTGCTGACCGCTCCGGGTTCGCGTTGTTGTGTTCAGATGGATAACATTACGTTCCCTTCCGCTTCTTTTCTTGCGTCTGATCCATACAATTGCAAGAAGGACTAGAACGGCCCCGGTCATCATCCCGATCATCCATCCCATGTTTATTTCACCTCCGACATGTGCAGGCTATTTGTACAAAATAGCTAAAAAACGATTAGCAGATTTACACTCCATGATCACGTATAAACGACGTCGCTACATTAATACATTTGCGAACATTTTAACATATCTTGTATTTGTCATGGCAGTTTCTGCCCATTTCTAATCACAGAATATAACCGGACTTCCGCAATGAAAACACAAAAAAGCCTTCTCACTCCCGTTGCTACGGGAAGGAAGGCTTTCGCTGTGCTTTCGTTCATGCAACCGGCATGGTGTCAGATCTTCAACTCACCGAGTTTTATCAACTCAACGACAGCTTGCGAACGGCCCTTGACGTTTAATTTCTGCATGACATTGGAGATGTGGTTACGCACCGTCTTTTCGCTAATAAACAACTGCCCGGCGATATCGCGAGTCGTTTTGTCCTGCACTAGCAATTCAAACACTTCGCGTTCACGGTGGGTTAACAAGAACTTGCTGTTATGGTCGGTCCCCTTCAATGGTGTCACCCCTCCTTGCCCGGGTATGTGTGGTCTAACAAGGGTAAGGGATACAGTCAACTCATCTTATGTAAGATGAGGGGGGAAGGTGCGAAAGAGGCGAACAATTTGGGCGATTTGCCCGTATTGGCGATTTTTGTCCTTGCTTCCTCTCGAGGGTTGGTCTATGATGATGGTGTAAAAATAATTTTCTTTATTTTTTCATATTTATAAAAATTATTTTCAGAAATGGAATCCCATTTGTTATGCCCAAGCAATAAGCTCACCGGGAACCTTGAAGGAGGCTTGTGATGACACCAATCTTGCATATTATTTCTGTCGAAAAGGAAAGTCTGCCCCGTCAGGAACGACGGCTCGCAGAGTTTATTTTGACAGCTCCATCCGAGATTGTGCATATGGGCATTAAAGATCTTGCAGAGCAGTGTGAGGTCAGCGCTGCCACCGTAACCCGTTTTTGTAAGAACTTTCAGTGTAAGGGGTATCCTGATTTTAAGCTCAAGCTCGCCGCCGAGATCGCTCATGCCGAAATGGCCTCACGCACGGGAAATACGCGCTATCAGGATATCGTTGCCGGCAACGCGCTTGCCGGCATCGTCGAGGCGATTGAATCCAATCATCTGACTTCGATACGGGATACGACAGAGCTGCTCGATCTGGGTCAGCTGGAGCGTGCCGTGGATGCCCTATGCCGCGCGAAGCGCATTGATCTGTACGGAGTGGCTACCTCTTCCATTGTGGCACAGGACTTCTACCAGAAGCTGATCCGGATCGGCAAAAACTGCACGGCTTTCGCAGATTCGCATATGCAGATCACATCAGCCTCTACCCTGGCTTCAAGCGATGTTGCCGTTGCTGTTTCATACTCCGGCGAAACACCGGAGACCATCGATGCGTTGACTTGTGCCAAAGACGCCGGCGCCTTCACGATCAGCATCACCTCGTACCGAAGCAGCGCCATCTCCGCTCTGGCAGACATCACACTGTATTCATCTTCATTAGAGGAAGGAATGCGGCGGGGAGACATGGCTTCGCGTATCGCTCAGCTTCACATTATCGACATCCTGTTCATGGGTATGGCCAGTCGGGACTTCTCTACGTATGTTCCCCGTCTGGAGCAATCATATCTTAATGTTCAAAACTATCGCAAAAGCCGAGGAGGATAATAACCAATGAATATTTACACATTCCGCGATGAAGAGCAATTTGTGCAAACAGGTGCCAACCTGATCTCCAGCCTGCTTCACACCAATCCGCGCGCTAAGCTGGGACTGGCTACAGGAAGCACACCGGTCGGGCTCTATGCCAAACTGATTGAAATGAACCGTCAGGGCCTGGTCAGCTTCGCCCAGACCACAACATATAATCTGGACGAATATGTAGGCCTTCCCGAGAACCATCCCGAGAGCTACCGCACTTTCATGAATGAGAAGTTCTTCAATCATGTGGACATCCAGATCGAACGGACCCATGTGCCGAACGGAAATGCTGCCGATGCGAAAGCAGAATGCCTGAATTACGATAAAATGTTGGAAGAATTCGGCCCGGTTGATCTCCAGCTTCTCGGCCTTGGACATAACGGACACATCGGTTTTAACGAACCTGGTGAAGCCTTGAGTGGGGGTACGCATGTGGTTGAGCTGCAAGAGAAAACACGCAACGCCAATGCAAGATTCTTCCCTACCCTGGATGATGTTCCAACCCATGCGATTACGATGGGCGTTGCCACGATCTTGAAAGCCCGGCAAATCCTTCTCCTCGTCCGTGGTGAGGATAAAGCGGAAATTGTTCACCGTGCATTGCAAGGACCGATTACCACACAATGTCCGGCATCGCTGCTTCAATGTCATCCGAACGTGGTTGTCCTTTTGGATCAAGGTGCGGGGAGACTGCTGGTATGAGCGGCGAACGAAAAGAATCTGTCCAATTGCTGTATGGTCAAGTCCTGACGCCAAACGGCATCTGCGAAGACGGCGTGCTGGCGATTCAAGGTGAGAGCATCTCCTACGCCGGTGATGCTTCCGGACTCCCTGCCGATCTGAAGCAGGCCGCAGCGGAAGTGATCCATCAACCGGATGGGTACATTATTCCCGGTTTTATTGATATCCACGTACATGGGGGTAACGGTGAAGATTTCATGGATGCCTCCAAGGATGTCCTGGATAAAATCACGTCGTTCCACAGCTCCCAGGGAACAACGGCCATGCTTGCTACCACGATGACGGCCCCTAAGGCAGCCATCGACCATGTGCTGCAAGAAGTTAACGACTACCAGAGCCAAGGCATGCCTTACACAAGACTGGTGGGCGTACATCTGGAAGGCCCTTTTATCAGTCCGAAATGGCCCGGCGCACAAAATCCGGAGCATATCGTCCACGCTAATATCGATTGGCTGGAAGAGTGGGTATCCACTTACCATGGCCTGATCCGCCAGGTGACGCTCGCACCCGAGCGAGAGGGAGCACTAGAGGCTATCTCTTGGCTGAACACCCACGGGATCGTAGCCGCCTTGGGGCATACAGATGCCACCTATGAGGAAGTCGAAGCCGCCGTTGAAGCAGGTCTTAGCCATGGCGTGCATACGTTCAATGCGATGACAGGACTGCACCACCGCAAGCCTGGCGTGGTGGGCGCGATGCTCAGTGATGATCGCTTAAGCTGCGAGATTATCGCTGACGGTATCCATGTCCACCCCGCAGCCATTCGGATTCTGGCCCGCATGAAGCAAGACGGAAATCTGATTCTGATTACCGACGCGATGTCCGCTACCGGTATGGCTGACGGCGAATATACGATTGGTGACCTGCCGGTTGTTGTCGAGAACGGCATCGCCACGCTCAAGAGCAACCGAGACAGCCTGGCTGGCAGTACACTGACGATGATCAAGGGCTTTCAGCTGTTGGTCCGAGAGGTTGGGTTAAGCATTGAGCAGGCTTCCCTCGTTGGAAGTCTCAATCCCGCCGCAAAGATCGGCATCGCAGATCTTACAGGCTCTCTTGAAGCCGGCAAGCTTGCCGATGTGCTGATGCTTTCAAGTGATCTGGAGCTTCAAGGCGTCTGGATTCAAGGACAACGCAAACATTAATCCTGATTGATTATTACTTATAGCAGACATAGCAAAGGAGCTGCCTTTTTAGGGATGATTTCATTCCTAAAGAGCAGCTCCTTTTGGTATAGAAGTTTTACCGGCTGTTCCGATTACCGCCAAACCAACCGTCATCCGTATCATTCTTCATCAGGTTGCCGCGGGTATCGTTCATGCCGTCACGACCGCCAAGGTTCAGTGGGAACACACGGTTAATCCATGTGCCGAAATCGCGCGTAAGCGTTCCAACCGTGTTCGCTGCATTACCGTCAGTTCCAAAACGATTGGCATGCTGATAAAAATCCTCATCCGTGGAAACATATACTTGACTGATATGCGGAGCGGTCTTGCGAATTTTGCTCGTAATCTCCTGACGTACATGTTGAGGAACCTCTTCACGATTGTTGCTCATGATGCCCATATTATTGTTGTTGTAAGTGCCATAAGGAACGCCATTGATGCCTGTTCCCATATGAGTGTCATTTGTCGTACCGTTCGTTCCGTTAGTACCCATCAGTCCATTCGTGCGTGTTCCGTTTAACGTATTATAATTGCTGCCGCCAAATCCGCCATTGGTTGTCGTTCCATTTACACCGAAGCCGCGGTTATCGGCATTACGGCCTAAACCTGTTCCAAGACCTGTCGTATTGTCCACAGCACGTCTTGTGTCGTTTGCCATTCCTTGCAGGAGACCGACGCTGCCTGTACCTGAGGTACCGAAGGTACGGTTTCTGACATTCGTGGTGTTCGTGCCCGTCAGCGTACGGTCAGTGGCACGATTAGCTCCAGTGCTCATACCTGTCACACGACCGTTGATGTTATTCGTGTTCATGCCATCCCGGGACAGCGATACATACGCATTGCGGTTCGTCACGAATACATGCGCTGTACCTAAACCACTGATATCCGAAACTTTCTTCGACAGCGTTTTGCTGTATTTCAGGTTGGTCAGGTCATGCTGCTGCGTGCTGCGGACGTTCTGGTTGTTCCGTACGGAATTCACACCGATACGGCCACTGTCCACATTGTTCGTACGTGTCGTGTTGCCGTCGTTGGCGTTACCGCATCCTGCTACTGCAGCCATACTCAGCAGCAATGCCGTGGAGACGGTCAGGTTGAGGGCCTTGGATTTAATCATGATTCATCCTCCATCTCTATAATGAGTGTATTAACATCGTATAGGATGACCTTGCGGCAGAAGTGGTATGCTGAAAGGTTTTAACATGGAAGATTACTGATGATCAAGCCTAATTTTATGGACAAAAAAACACCGATTAGATCACGAGCATCCATCGGCGTTTTATTTCAATTTACTTATGAAGTGGAGGACTGCACCTGTATTCTGGCGTCATCCATAATATCGGCAAGCGATTGCTCCAGGACGTATTGCGGGCTCCATCCCAGCGCTTTGAGGAGCCCGGCCCCTTGCTGCCCCCCGGTCCCCTTATTTAACGAATCCAACGAAAGCGAGGCGGATTCAGGTCCCCAATCGATGGGCACCGCCGTCCCGGTCTCCTTCAGTAAGCGCTCAGCCAGCTCTCCAAGCGTATGCTCTTTCCCCGAATCGATGGGATACGTCATGCCGGAAGACCCGCTCTTCAGAAGTACGCCGTATGCAGCTACCGCATCCCGAACGTCCAGAAAGTCCCTGGATTCGAATCGGGAACTGATACGGAATAGCGGCAGGCCCCTACCCGCTTCACAGCCTGCAATATACCGGGCAAGCAGCGTGCAGAATCCTGTCGATTCTCCAGGGCCAATCAGATTGGACGGCTCAGCAAGGACGATATGCTGGTTAAACATGCTGTGCCAGGCCGCTGCGGACCAACTGGCAAAGGTTTTGCTAAGGCTGTATGGATGAGGAACGGCGGCCGCGCCTTTTGCGGGATCTACGCTTAGTCTGGACCCAACCATCACCATGCGACTCTCCGGACAGTGCTGCCGAACAGCCTCAAGCAGATAGATGGTACCCATAACATTACTCTCCATATATGAAGCAGGATGCTTCCACGACTCCGATGCTGAATTTTTTCCGGCTAAATGTAAAATATAATCGGGAAGGTTATTTCGAATAAGGTCATTCACCTGTTCACGATCCTCCAGGTGACACTCGGCGGAAATGACGCCTTGTATCGAATCCAGCGTTTTCTTATTTCGACCGGCAGCAACGACCGTACAGCCCTGCCGGACGAAATAAGCACAAGCATGTAAGCCGGTAAAACCTGTGGCTCCTGTGATCAGCAGTTTTTTGTTTGTTAATGTTTCTGCTGCCATTCATACATCTCCTTTAACATTTGAGCATAATCCGGAAATGGATAGGTTGCATCGAGTCGCGTGCTGCGCAGCGTCCGATCCTGAACAAACTCGTCGGTCGGGACCACAACCACATCGTGTTTCCCCCATATGTCCTTGAACAACAGCAGCAACTCATATTTGCTTACCGGATTCGGATGTCCGAGATGGATGAGCCCCCCCACGTCCTTGTTCATGAAGAATTCGATCGCTTTGGCAAGCTCCAGCGTTGTAACACCGTTCCATAGCACAGCCCGGTAGCCGGAAACCTCGCCTCGCTGCTTCATAAACCAGTTAAACAGGCCGATTCCGCTCTGCCGAATTTCTGGTCCGATGATCGAGGTTCGAATCGTCAAGTGATCCGGGTCTTGGACCTCGCCCAGCGCTTTGGTTACCGCATAGGAAGTCACACCATCGGGAAGATCATCTTCCCGATAGCCTCCCTTGGTCCCCAGAAACACGCAATCCGTGCTGATATGAATAAGTCTGGCTGAAATGCTATTCGCTAAATATCGCAACCGATGAGGTAAAAAACCGTTGATATGATACGCGTTTATCTTGTCTTCCTCAGCTCGTTGATTCAAGACGCCTACGGCGTTGATGATGATATCGGGCCCAACCGCCTTCACGATATGCTCTACAGCACTCATATCGGTTACATCGAGCACCAGGCCTTGTGAATCGCTTCTGTCCCGGGTCGTATAAAAGACATGATGCTTGCCGGATAACTGAAAGTACTGTACAAGCATATGTCCCGCCATGCCATTTCCCCCGAGAATGAGCATCTTCATGGCAAGAATCCTCCGCGGCGCAGAATATCCCGTATTTCGACCTTCGTCATCAATTGATGCTCCGAGCTGAAGCTGTTGAAAGACACTTTGGGCAGGTGTTGATACCGTTCCTTCAGATCAGGAATATCTAAAGTTGGTAATATGACCAAATATTCGTCGTCGTAAACAACGGTTGTCTGGCTTTCAAAATCACTCATGAGTATTTCATGGATCTTCTCTCCCGGTCGAATTCCGGTTTCAACCACTGTGACGTCGTTTCGCCCGGAAGCCTCTATAAGCACTTCCGCCAAATCCACGATGCGGCAGGTCGGCATCGTCATAACGAAGATTTCGCCGCCTATGCTTTCAATCGACGCTTTGAAGAGCAAGGAGATTGCGTCCTTCAAGGTCAGGAAGAAACGGGTCATGTTGTGATCGGTGATGCTGATCTGTCCCTTTTGCCGAATCTGATTCTTGAATACATGAACGACGCTCCCGTTCGTTCCGAGAACATTGCCGCCCCGCACGCAAACGAATTTGGTGTGATTACTCAACAGATTAGCATATACAATCAGCTTTTCGCCAATCGCCTTGGTCATGCCGTAAAAGTTGGATGGATTTGCAGCTTTATCCGTTGAAATATATATCACTTTTTTCACTTGGTTTTCAATGGCTGCTTCAATGACATGCTGCGTGCCTACTACATTGGTTTTCAGAGCTTCATAGGGATGCTCCTCACATACAGGCACATGTTTCAGCGCCGCAAGATGAAAGACGTAATCGACATCCTGGCAGGCTGCCGTAAGAGCTTCCTTGTCGCGGATGTCCCCAATTCGGAAAGTGAGTCTCGGATCTTCAAACTCACGGTCCATGGCCACTTGCGTAGCCTCGCTTCTGGAATAGACGATGACCTGCTTAGGATTTAGCGGCAGTAGCTGGCTGATCAGTTCATGTCCCCAAGAGCCTGTGCCGCCAGTCACCAAAATCCGTTGATTAGTGAACATTCACTTTCCCTCCAAGCACATATTTTACGACGGTACGCGACACATTGTCCGCCAAGTATCCGTCCGGGCACTTCCAGTCGCGACTCAATTGAGTCATCAATTTGACCGCTCCATGGATCCGGTCGGCACTCAAGCCGGATACGATGTTACTTCCGCAATCCACAGTTTCCGGTCGCTCCGTCGTCCGCCGAACCGTTACTGTGGGTACGTGCATGATGCAGCATTCCTCTTGTACCGTGCCGCTGTCGGTGATGGCACAGAGAGCATCCTTCTCGAGCCTCACAAAATCAAAAAAGCCAAACGGCTCGTGGAATTCAATGAGCGGATGGAGACTAACCTCCTTCGCCCCTTCAAGGCGCGAAGCCGTCCGGGGATGAAGGCTGCATATGAGCCGGTGTCCGAACGTTTCCGCAACCGCGTTTAACCCATTTAAAATTTCCTTTAAATTCTCAGGTCGATCCACATTCTCGGAGCGGTGTATCGTGACCAGAAAATATTGCTGAGGCGACAAGGACAGCTGCTCCATGATCCGGCTTTGATTGACCTGAGTTTCATAATGTTTCATGACTTCATAGATCGGGTTCCCTGTCAGAACGATACGCTGACTCGGCACACCCTCGCGAAGCAGATGATTCTTGCTATAGTTCGTATAAGGCATGTTGATAGAGGATACCGCATCAATGACTTTGCGGTTCTTCTCTTCAGGCACATCAAGATCAAAGCAGCGGTTCCCCGCTTCCATATGCACCACGGGATACCCCAGACGCTCAGCCAGCACAGCGCAAAGCGCGCTGTTTGTATCGCCTAGCAGCAGAACGGTATCGGGCTTCTCCTGCTCCAAGATTTCTTCCATACGGCTGAACATGACCGACAGCTGGCCTCCGAGCGTTGCCTGACGGTCCTGAAGGACGTAATCCGGACTGCGGAGTCCCATCTCCGAGAAGAACACCCCGCTTAAGGTATTCGTGAAATTTTGCCCTGTATGCACGAGCACATGCCTCGTTGCATACTGGTCTAATAGAGGAATGATCAAGCTTAATCGGATAATTTCGGGCCTCGTACCCAAGATTGTCATGACTTTCATATCGGATTCTCCCTTGCCAAGTTAATCACAGATCCGAAGGCGATCTTTCCGCAGCACGACCATTCTTCCCGTATTCGTGAGGAGGCAGAGGTGAATGCATATCTGCTTCTCAATGTCTCAGAAGCCTGAGGACCGCTCTGCCTTTCCCCTCGTCTTATGCCTTCCGTCGCCTTGCGGACGTTCTGCGTTGTCTAGGCTTTGATGCCCGTCGCCTGGTCGGTTTTCCTTCTGTTCTTCTGGTTCTCGTGCGAGGGATTATTCGGCGCAGTCCGGCTTTGCCGCGTTTCTTCCGGATCCGCTTACGCTGCTGTTTATGCCGTCTCGTCGGAGCAGCCCGGTGCTTCGCCGTTCTTGCCGTCGCCTGGAACCACTCAGGATGCTCATTCATCCACCGGGAAACCATTTCGTTCACTCGTACCTGGTACATCGCAGGACCATAAACAGCCTGTGCTTGCATCCGGTTCTGCATTCCCAAGGAAACTCCCTGATCCGGCTGATCCAGTATGGACCTTACTTTCTCCACCAGAGAGGCCGTACTCCCTGGGTCGGCTAGCAGTTGCGGACAGCCGGCAGCTGTCAACACTTCCTGGAGTCCTCCTGAGGCATAGGCAACAACCGGTTTTCCGTACATCAGGCCCTCCAGTGCCGTCAACCCGAATCCCTCCGGTACCACGCTCGGTACAACAACAACATCGAGTGCACAGTACACCTGAGTGATATCATCCTGGGTACCGGCGAATATGAATCGGTGCTGAGCTCCGGACCAAGCAATCCGATCGCGGCACAATCTCTCATAGTCCAGGTCCAGCACGCTGCCAACAATGAGGAAGACCGCGTCCGGATAGGCATCCTTGAGTGAAAGCGCCATGTCGATAAAATGATGGACCCCTTTGCTCTCGATCAGAAACGACGAGATCATTCCAATTACAGGTCTGTTCGATGTGATCCCAAGCTTCTCCCGGTAGGAAGCCCTCCATCCCGGCCATGCTTCCGGCTGAATGTCAGACTCGCTCCAGGATGGAGGAAGAACCGTCATCTTCGTCTGCCTCACTTCCGGCGGGAAGCTCTCGGCTACCGATTCGGAAATACTGATGATCCAACTGCTGTACTGATGGATTAACGAAGTGGAGAAATGGGCATACCCGTTATCCGTAATTTTTTCTGTCAGCTGCCACATCACGGGAATCCCGAGTCGTTTTCCGGCAGCCGCCGGCATAAAATGCACGCAGGTATTGGTAAGGATCACCTGAGGTCCTTCATTTGCTATCCATTTTGTCAAGGCACGGAATACAGGTGTTGTCATTAACTTTTCCGCTTCGTTCATAAGATGGGCACCAGGTGTATATATACTGTGAAGCAATGGGATTTTGTATATTTTGACCATAATCCCGGATTGTCTGGCCAGCATGGTCAACCGGCCTTCATTCGGTGCAACCAGAACACAATCGAAGTATGGAGCTAACTGCCCGCAGAAGAACAGAAGCAGCTTCTCCGCTCCCGTAATGCTTGAAGGATTGGATACGTGTGAAAAAATCAACATTTTCGGTTTAAGGGCCATCGGTATCGTCCGCATCTTCAGTAACCGTGATTCTCGCAGTACCGGATGCGATCCACCTCCTTTTCACCCAGTTGGTACAATATATTAGGGAGACAAAGATACCGCAACGACGCTTGTTCCCCCAACATTCATCTATTTCTGAATATCGATCAAGGGAAGATGACCGAGAACATCGTGTTCAGCCGATGCGCATAGGTATGCTCCTGAAACGTTCTCTCCAGCGCACGATGGGCAATATCTTTACGCAGTTGGTCATTCGTAAGGTAATACTCAATCTTCTCCAGCAGTTCACCAGGCGATCGGTATGTCTCAATCTCCACACCCGGCGTGTAAAAGCGTGCCAGATCCGCGCGCTCATCACAGAGTTGAAGCGTACCGCAGGCACTGATCTCAAACGTCCGAGGGTTCGGGGACGCCGCAGGAATATGACCTCTATTTTGATTAATGTCGTCGTCATCTACCGCACGGTGCAGATTGATGATAATCTTGGCACTGTTGTATACGTCTGCCGTTTCCGCGGGGCCCATCCACTTGTTGACCTCGATTCGGTTGTTATATCGCCCATACCCAGGGAATCGTTCCCACCAATTTCCGTTTATAAATGTACGGTGCGCCATCAGTTGATCCATAATGGGCTCAAAGAACTGAATCCGCTTCGGGTAGGCTGTACCGACAAAACTGATATCGCGGGTTGCCGCTCCAGGTTTGACGATCGGACGATAATGACCGGGAAATGCAGCGAATGGCAAATAATGAACCTGAGCGCAGCCCAAGTTCTGATAATGGGCCACGCAGTTAAACTCCAGCGTAAACACATAATCATAGTGATGAACCCAGCCTATGGTCATATCGGTATAATACGGATCGTCGGTCATCCATACGGCTGTCCGAATCCCCATGGCCCGAACGGCATCCATCTGTTCCACAGGAAGATACATGCCGTCCAGCACCAGCACTAGATCCGGCCTGGTGCGGCTTGCTTCCGCTGCTACATCCTGCTTCGCATCCGTCAGCGAAAGCTGACGTACCATGCCATGCAGCGTGCCGATAATCGCCTCGTCAATCGGCGAGTAGGGAAATCCTTTTCCCGAACTGACAAACAAGACATGGATATCCCGCACAGGCGGGGTGTATACAATCCGGTTGACGATGCCTTGTGATTTCCCCCGGAAGTACCCTTCATCGTATCCCGCTTGAAGACCGGCATTCCTGCCTTGCCCGTATGCATCGGATACGGCGGACCGACGTGGTCCTGTAACTAAACTTCTAGCCATCCGCTTCGCTCCTCCCTGATATTTGCTTGAACGAAAAACAAAGTCCGTCCTATCGATTGGCTTCGATCAAAGTCAGAAGTTCCGGCAGTCGGTGAACATACGTATGTCTTGTCATCGTTGTCTGAAGCGCCCGCTGCGCTATACTTCTGCGCTGATCCTCTTGAGAGAGATAATAGGAAATCTTATGTTTCAATTCCGGAACGGAGCCAAAGGTTTCGATGTCGATTCCTGGCGTATAATACTGGCTCAGATCCTCACGGATATCCGTGATCTGCAGCGTACCGCAAGCATTGATCTCAAAGGTGCGCGGGTTGATCGAACGTCCCGGATAATTCAGGCTGTTGCGGTTATCGTCACCGCTTTGTGTGGGCCGGTGCAGGTTGATCACAATTTTGGCGCCGTTGTAGAATTTCACGGTTTCAGCAGGCGGAATGAAGCCGCTGTACACAAACGGGGAGAGTTCTTTATAACGGGCAAGTCGTTCCCAGTAGCCTCCGATAATACGAACCTGCTTCCCTTTCAAGAACGGGGCCAATTCATCAAACAGTGCCGCACGGTTGCGGAACGCGTTCCCGATGAAACAAATGTCAGAACGATATGCCGGCCCTGCCATCGTAGGGGTGAATAGTTCCGGATGAACGCCAAGCGGAAGATAATGCACTTCCTTCACCCCAACGCTTTGATACAATGAAACACAGCTCAGCTCATGCGTGAACACAACATCAAAGTGCTGTGCCAATCCCGGTGTCTCCTCCGTAAAATAAGGGTCATCGACAAACCAAATGGCCGTCCGGAAGCCGAGGTTCCGGAGCTGATTCATGGAATGGCGAAACCCCTCCGGAAATACGTGCAAGCCGTTCATCACCAGAATGATATCCGGCTTTTGCTGCAGCGCTACCTCCACCACTTGTTCCGGCGGCACCACGATACATTCCTGAACGATTCGGCCAAGTCCCTTGACTACCCCTTCATCAATGGACTCAAATCCTTGAGGGACATACAGAATTTTCAGATTGAAATATGGCGAGGGCTCGACTGGAATACGTTCCATCAGCGCACGGCACCCCCCCAAACGGTAACCTTCACTGTAACCTGCCTGGTAGCCCTCCTTCTGACCTGTAAGAAACGATAAGCTCACCATCTTCACCCTGTCTCTTATGGGATTTACAAAGGTTCATATAACTATATGCCAAGAGGACGAATGCATCATGGACGATTGTCCCTTGAACCGGGAATTTGGCGTATGCCCTTACGTATCGCCCCCTTGAAAACGGCGAGTGAAAATAAAAAAAGAGCGGTCCTTCACGGATTCGAAACCTTCCGTGAGAGCCGCCCTGTCCGCCTTCATACAGGTGCAGGAGGGATTTGCCCGTCTTCATAACCCTTCGCAAATCCCGATTTAAATCCTTCGTCATATGCCTGACTATAACCTTGGTTATACGCCTGGGATGAGGCGGGATAGAAAACGCGCCCTCCTCTTCGTAAACGATAGCGGCCTCGAATCCCGCGGCGTTTACGCAAACTCAAGTTTCCGCCACGACGCCGTCTGGCACCTTTAACAATCTTCAAGCGTCTTACAGCCAAGGACAATCTCTTGCTGCCGGCACGACGTGCACGTCCGCTCTTTCGCAAGCCCTTTATTTTTACTTTCATCCTGTCATTAACCTCCCAAGTGCGTGGTTTGTTCCTGGTCTGCTGTACCGTGGCTTGCAATCCTTCCGGCTGCAAGCCATGGGGAAGAAGGAGACCCCCGTTTCGTTCGGTTCAGCGGTATGCCTGTCAGCATCTCCGTCATAACCGACTGGTAACCGGTTAATAGCCGGATATTCTCAGCAAGCTTTTTCGCAGTCACGTCGGAATGGGCCGAGACTTCGGCGATATTCTCCAAAATGCCGGCCAATGCCTCCTGGCTTCTGGCGATAGATGATATCATGGCTACCCTTGCTTCATGTTCCCGGTGGGTGCGTGTAATCATCAATCCGAATCTCCAAAATCAAATTCATCAAAACCTCCGCTTGACGCCTGATCATCGGTACCTAAAGCCACACGCAGATTCCGGCAGAGCCCTGATCCGATTCGGGTCAGTCCTTCAATCTGCTCCACGATCTGCTCATGCATCACCAGCGAATCCTTCAATCCGCCGGTAGAGGGATCCTGCGAAAGCACCCACTCGCGAACTTTTTCAGCTTCGACCGCCTTCCCTTCCAGGATCAGAGAGGTCTCGCGCTGAATGGCTACGGCTGCTTCCAGCATTCGCATCAAAGACTCTTCTTTGCTCACCTGCATTCCCGCCTCCTCTGTCATCCGGTAAGATTACCGGGTTATTCTTCCTCTTGGTCTCTCATTTCCTTTAACACGATCTCCAGGCTATCTGCTGCGGTTTGCTGCAGATCCGCCATGGCATTCAAATAAGACACGATGCTGCGATTGATTTGGGTCGTCTGTCCTCCTGATGATTTCGGTCCTTCTGCAAGCTGAAATTCATATTCAGGAAGAGAATGTATAATTTGAGCCATGCGAACAGCAGCATGGCGCTGAGCTTCCAAAATCCGGGCCAGCTGCTGTTGAGAATGCGAAAGATGCGCTATCATATCATCGATTTTGCTCTCCACGTCGGTACTCCCCTTCACTCTTCTATCAGTTCAGCATATGCGGAAAACGGATTCTCCGTGCAACAATCAAATCATATCTTCCCGCTTGCAAAATATAGATGATGCCTCTATCTGTAATCTCTGTTCCGCGGGTATCCGTTCAAGCCATCTATGCATATGGTCTTCCGCGGAAAGGATCTCTTCCGTCCACATTCCGATCTCTGCCGGGAGCGATCGTCTGAACAGCAAACAGCTCAATGGACTGGGCGAGGAACTCGGCAGAGCTGACTTCTCCTCGCCCACTAATGCAGCTCCTAAACCCGTTGCTGCAGAACTGGCGTAGACCATTTTTATACCAGGTTCACGCTCAAACTCGCACATCAGAACCCCAAGCCAGTTATCCATATGTGGAGGATCGTTGGCCAATATGGCGATATGCTCGCCAAGTGAAGCTGAAATCGCCTTATTCACTACGCGGGCTAGATGATCTCCACTATTCCCCTTGATGTGACGCACGACTCCTCTTCGATCATGAATATACCGCCTCGTATTCGCTGTGGCGCCAGCATCGGCAACAAGCACCTCATAGAGATGGGGAGTCATTGTCTCAATATGCTGTATGACTTGAACCGCTGCATCATGCTGAGAATCCGCAGGGATAATAATGCTCGTTCCTTCGAACACACTGCCCCGGTCCTCCTGCCCAAGCCTTAGCCCGAGAGCATAACCGGCCTCATAACCGGCTCGGTAATGCTCGCCCGATACGCCCCCCTCTCGCTGCTCTCCGGTATGGACTGCAGCCCGAACTGCACGCCGTTTTTTCATGGCAATTCATCCTTCATATGCACAGCCGCCTCCTGCAACGATTCAAAAGTGCCGGCATCGCACCACCACTGCTGCAGGATGTCATACATTAATGTCCCGTTGGCTGCATACAGATTGTTGACATCGGTAATCTCCAATTCCCCTCGTTCTGACGGACTGATTCGGCTGATGATATCAAATACGCTATGGTCATACATATATATTCCCGTCACCGCATGACGGCTCCGGGGATTTACGGGTTTTTCCTCAATGAAAAGCAATTTCCCGCTGCCATCCTCCGCAAATACAGGTACGCCATACCGATGGGGGCTATCCGTAGGACTAAGCAGTACCATAGCCGTACCGGAAGGCTGCTGTACATAATGCTGAATGAACGGCTTTAAATCATCCTGAAACAGGTTATCCCCCAGCAGAACAACGAATTTTTCACCGTGAGGTATAAATCCTTTCGCCAGCTCCAACGCCTCCGCAATTCCGCCTGCCTGCTCCTGCACCTTATAGGTCAAATTGACACCAAAGCTCCGTCCGTTCTCCAAATATTCGGCGTACAGGCCAACCGATTTGGAGCCGGTAATCAATAAAATGTCATCGATGCCCGCCTGATGCAGCTTGTGGATTCCATATGCAATCATCGGATGCTTTCCTACCGGAAGCAGGTGCTTATTCATATATTTCGTCAGCGGAAGTAGTCGGGTGCCGTTCCCCCCTGCCAGCAATACGCCCTTCATGATGCGTCACCTCTCTCCTCGATGAATTGTAATGGGTCTACATTCCACTTCTCTACAAACCGTCTCCGGTTTCGTTCAATCAACTCCTGGAATCCGCTCGGGAACCGGGTTCGGAAGCTTGCACTCCCTTCATGGTGCACCAGCACATTCCCTGCCACCACCAGCTTGAACCCTGCAAGGCGGGCGCGATAGCAGTAATCATCATCCTCATAGTGTCCGGGCGAGAACATCTCATCCAGGTATCCCACCCGATCCATGACCGTGCGCCTAAACAAATAGCATAACCCCACGATACGATTCACTTCGTGCCACAGTGCCGCATTCGGTACATTCCAGCGTTCTGCCTCCCGGATGTAGCCTGCTCTGTCCGTATAATCTACCTTTACCTGCTGGATACCGCTTGCGTAATTCGTTACAGGCCCCACGACCCCGATCTCTTCCTGGCTGTATAACGCTTCTTGCAATAACGTCAGCCACCGCGGCGAAACAAAAACATCATTGTTCAGCAGCAATAATTGATCTCCCAATGCCAACCGGAGACCATGGTTACACGCGATGGGGAAACCGGTGTTTTCGGGCAGCGAGACAAGCAAAAGCCCTTCCCGTACACAATATTCACCGGTTCCATCCCGTGAGCCATTGTCCACCACAATAATCTCGTAGGGGACATCGGTATATGCCCGGATATGCTCCACACAGGTACGGAGCAGATGCAGTCCGTTATACGTGGGAATAATAATACTCGTTAGTCCGCTCATAGGCTGTTCCTCCGTAAGGCTAATTCCGTCCGTGACACCTGTCCCCATTGAAGGCGCCCGCCAAGGTTTTTCATCGTATCTCCCAGGGCTTCGATATGATCGCCAATGATCAGCTTTGCCACTGGATTGTCCTTGCCGCGATTCGTCTTCCTTCGCCGGTTTACGCTCAAAACATCCACGGTCTGCACCGCTTCAATTCGAAGCCCCTGTCTTATGGCCAACGTCTGGGCTCTGGGAGGGACTGAAAGATTCGCATAACCGATACTCTCCAGCGCCTGCCTTGTCATCGCATGGGGAACAGCAGTTAGCGAATTGGCCTCCAGATCGTCACGTCCCAGCATGCGGTTGAGAAATGTTTTGCAGCGGGTAACTTCATCTTGGCGGCCAAATTCCGGCAGCAATGGCATGATATCATTCAATGCCACATCCACTCCGCGATCTGCCGCAACCAGATAGGAACTCAGCTTCTCCGCAGGCACCGGCATATCCCCGTCCATGAACAGAACGATGTCCCCGGTGCTCATCTTCGCTCCCAAGGCACGGGCCACATCATGCCCCAGCCGCTCGGGAATGTGGATCACCGTAACCCCTTCAAATGCACGCGCTGCCGCGTACGTATGATCATGGCTCCCATTCTCGACAACGATGATTTCATGAAATGGAAGCCGCTTTAGCTCTCGCAGCACCATCGGAATGGAACCCGCTTCGTTGCAGGCGGACACGATAACGGAAGCACGCCCGTTCAGAGGCGGCAGCAGCGGTGCCGGAATCGACTGCCTGGCCCCTCTGGCGTATCCTCGTCGGAACGCTTCCGCTACCCCCGGCAGAACGTGATAGAGCTGGTGCTGGGGGATTCCGCTGGAAGCCAGCCATTGACCCAAAGCCATGGATGCATCCCTTTTGGAGGCGGCCCCTCGTCTTCTCCCGGACATACCTCCCGCACTCAGCGCGAGCCGTTCCCAACGGCTGCTCCGTGTTAAACGGTATGCCACCACCCGTGAGGAACCTTTCCTTAAACGTCTTCGGCCTTTAGATCCTGATCGACTTATTTTTTTATGAATCCGTTTTTGCACGTGCTCACCTCACCACGCTCCGTCTTCGTCCACCATCGTGATATCCGCCCCGGATACCACGCTCTGCAATCACGGCTTCCAGTGCTTCCAAATGATCGCCAAGCACCAGCATTTCCAGCGGATCTCTGCCCGGGATTCGACCGGGATTCAAGCGTCCAACCTCCACGCGATAGACCGCCTCTACACGCAGCCCCCGGTTCACCGCAGCCGCTTGCGCTTTCGGCGGAATGGACAGCTCACTTGCACCGATTGTCTCCAGCGCACGACGGCTTAAGGCATGCGGTACAGCTGTCATGGACGCGCCCCGCAAATCAGATCTTCCCAGCATCGAATTTAATGTATATTTCGCAAGAATAACCCGGTGAACCGGCTGCCGATCGATAGGACCGGTATAATCGTTCAAGGCCACATCAACGCCGGATTGAACCGCCTGCACGAAAGGCCTTAACTCACCGGAAGGAATAACCATATCGCTGTCTGTAAAAAGAAGAATTCGTCCTTTAGCTGCTTCTGCGCCCACACTTCGTCCCACATCGTGTCCCAGCGGCTCCGCAAAAGACAACACCTTGGCTCCCATCCGTTCTGCGACAGCTGCGGTCTGATCCTTACACCCGTTCGCAACAACGATTACCTCGGTCTCGGGATGAACCGCCCGCGCTTCTGCTATGACCGCGGAAATCTTACCGGCTTCATTCATAGCGGGAATAATGACAGACACGCAAGGATGGGGGTGATTCTCCCGTGGGATCTGTGGCTCCATAGGACGGTAGGTGGTAGGAATAGCGGGTGGCTGCAACGATTCCCTGGAAGGACGCCGAGAAACCGGCCTTCTTCGGGGCCTTAACCGCTGCATTTTGCGCATACTTGCACTCCTCCTCCCTTGTAACGGTCACTTGCTCCTTGGCAATCTATCCTATTGTATGTTTGCTCTTCTTCATCGTAACGGCATATGTACGGTTACGCCCCAACGCTTATCCCCATCCGCTATCTGTACATACAAAAAGGGCGGGGAGTAAACTCCCTGCCCTTTTTGTACGATTCTATTGCCCGCCTATTGCTATCCATGATAACCATCCGGCTGCATGCGGATTGCCTGCGGACCTTGTGATGCCGACCATCGCCTGAAGCTCATTCCGTGACTTGACCCCCGCTTGAAACCCGGGGTCGCTGCATGATACCACCATGACATAATTTCCATCGGCATAAGGGGAGTGGAGCGAGACGGCAACATCGATGGTGTCGACGCCTTCGGGAAACATGAACGGCATCTCGCCGAACTGCTGCATTAACGGCCTGTCAGGCATCCCTTGTACCGGATTAAAGCTCAAATGCGCCAAGCCCACCGAATGGCTCGCAATTTTAGAGGAAGTAATCGATTCAGGGGATAAGTGAATGCTATATACAGAATAGTCTTCAATCGCCTCGCTTCTCACACTGCGATGTCGAAGATGAGCCGCGTCAATCGTATCATCGGCCAATTCATACTCGGCCGTACCGCCACGATCAATGCCCGTTCTGTACGCGGATGTCTTGAGACGGCCAGGATATCGCCGGTACGGTCTCTTCCCTCTTCCCCTGGTGATCCTTCTGGCTTTGTTCACTGTCGGCTCTCTCCTCTGCTTCTAATCGTTACTTCATCCTATTCGGCAAGGGGGGCGCCTGCCACTGTTCCATCGGTTATCCTCAGATGGTCTGCATCAAATGAACCCAGCGCTCGGCCGTATGGTCCCATCTGAAGCGCTGCCGCACCGTTTCGCGACCGGCCATTCCGATCTGTCTGCGAAGATTTTCGTCCTGCAGCAGATTGTTTATCTGCTGCGCAAGTCCGGCAGGAAATTCATCGCTTTGCACCAAATATCCCGTCACTCCGTTTTCCACAATTTCCGGAATTCCTCCGGCACTTGAAGCGATGACCGGCACGCCTGCTGCCATAGCTTCCACATTCACGAGGCCAAACGCCTCTCTGGGTGCAGACGGAACAACCACGATGTCTGCAAGCGAATACCAATCCGCAATAGCCGGGTATGGCACAAAGGGGCGAAAGTTTACCCAATGCTGGTAGGGTCTTGCAGCTTTTTTCAATTCCCGCACATAGGCAGTTTCCCGGTCCGATCCGTATCCGGCGCTCCCGATAATGAGCAGCAGTACATCCGGATGCTTATCGATGATCTGCGGCAGTGCTTCCAGCAAATGGTGAACGCCTTTATCCGGAATAAGTCGTCCGGCAAACAGGATGATGCGCCGCCCGTTCCATCCGTAATGAGCAAGTCGGGCTTCCCGCAATGCCTTGGCTGCCGGGCTGAAGGGCGGAGTAAAATGCTCCAGACTGACTCCGAGATGATTGATCGTAATTTTATCCGACAGCTCTGGATGCCTTATCGTGATATCTTCCAGCAAAAAACGGCTGTTCACCACGATGCCGTCCATCCACCTGGCGATGTTTCCAAACCGCTGCTCGCTCATATACGGAGGCGATATAAAGGTATTGGAATGGAGATTAAGTACAGTCTTTACATCCGGGAGATGCATCTTCAGACGCTGAGCTAACAGCGGGCGATTGTGTACTTCGATAATATCCGGTCTCCATTTCTGAAGCCTCCGCAGCAGGGAAGGATAATAATTCGCTCCCGATGGCAGGCGGTAACACGGAACGCCGTTGATCGTGTCTTTTGAAGGGAGTCCTTTTCCAAGCACTCCAAATATGCGCACATCCATGGCTCCCTGTGCCAATGGAATGGTCTGCTCCACTACACGCTCGACAGAGCTGCTCCTCCCCGAAGGAATCACAAAGGACCCCGGCGTCACAACGGCCACCTTCCGCAAACCCATAACTCCACACCCTTCTCACAACTTATCTATATGAAAAACCCCTACTGATATATCATAGGTACCCATCCCCTTGATACCAGCAGTGTTTCATTGCCCTAATTCAAAAAAGCGCATCCCTGTCATGTGTATGGCCGGATACCTTAACATATACCGAATCAGGGTCTATTGGTGACTAATCTTTCGATAAAGAATAGGCCAACCACGGGCGACACCCGTCCACCCGGGACAAACTTCCTCCTGCATACGATGTGGTACAAAGACTCCATGATCTGTGGTAACAAGGAGGATGACCATGCATCCGGAATTTGTCGGCATTCTGCTCAACAACAACACGTATCGCAGAATTTCCAGCGGGAGAATCGGCACTGAATCACTGGCTAACTATGAAGAAGCCGCTGCCATGTACGGGCTGGTTCCTTGTTTTTTTACCATTCATCATATTTCATTGGATACCGGAAAGGTGACAGGATATACACCCATTCCATCCGGGTACCGCCGTGTCCACATTCCCATTCCGCGCGCCATCCATATGCGTGCCATCTACCACAACCGACGTGAACTCAAGCGGATCGACGATCTGATCAAACAAGGAATCTTTGTGTTTAACGGCCGTACGCGCTACGGCAAGGATACGATACACCATATGCTGGAACAGGATCCGGGATTAACGAATGCCTTACCGCATACGGTAAAGGCTACGCCCGTCTCCATTCGATCCATGTTAAGCCAACATGGTGACCTCGTCTTAAAACCATGCAGCGGCAGCATCGGCATCGGCATCATGCGGCTAAAAAGCAGCGCCGGACACAGCCAGTTGACGTATTCCCGCTCCTCCCCTTCGGCTAAAGGATGGAGAACAGTAACATTGGCCGAGGGCAAGCTTCATCCGTTAATCTACCAGAGAATCAGACGTGCGCCCTTTCTGGCACAGGAGCGCATTCCGCTGGCAGAATACAGGGGGCGTCCCTTTGACATCAGGGTCACCGTGCAGCGGGGGGGCAGCGGCAGCTGGGAAATCGCGGGCATGTTCGCCAAAACCTCGCCGCCTCAAACCTTTGTCTCCAACATCGCGCAGGGGGGCTCCGCTTATCAGGTACCGGACATTCTAACCCGCTGCATGCCGAATGCCCCTGTTGGAGAAACCCTTGAGCGTATTGCGGAATTCTCCCTGCATATCGCCCGCATCCTGTCCCTGTTTATTCCGTATGCTGCCGATTTTGGACTGGACATCGGTATCACCGAAGATGGAAGGCTCTATTTCATTGAGTGCAACGGCTGCGATCAACGGTATGGTTTCCTGGAGGCTGGCATGGGAGAGGCGTGGAAGAACTCGTATCGGAATCCAATGGCTTTTGTCCGCCATCTCTACGATAACGATGCCTGGCCCGCGTATTGAGATAAGCCGAATGCGCTGGCGATGACGCTTACGGTTTGATCCCGATACGGGATACACCGCTCCTTGTCTGTATCGAAACCTAATTCCATGTAAACAATGCAGCCGTGAATCAACAGAGCTTTTTCATTGCAAGCACTGCGAGCACAACCCAAAAACAGCCACCGCCTTTGAGAAATACTCAGGCGTGGCTGTTTTGGTGTTGTTACGGGTAAGGATTAGGGACCATCCTCTTTATTATAAGGAGGTCAGGTGAACACTTTAATGAGGTACCTGAGATTTAAAATCCCCTTTGCTGGACTGATCGGCATGATAGAATATGACATCCCCATCCATCAGAGAAAACCGCTTACCATACGGATCGTTATACGTGCGGCTGTATCCTTCAAGCTGCCATTGATTCATGAGTGGGCCATGAATGTATTGCAAATGGGGTTTGACCATGTTGCCCTCCCGGATCGTCTCGATGTTGAAATTGACCACGATATACCCTTTTTTGAGAAAAATCGAGGATTTCTCGTCCAGTCGGTTCGTCCGCCCATAGGCGGCCAGATCGGTCCCTTTCTTCACCACATACACGTCGGCAGGAAGACTGTATTCACCATACCAGCGCTGTACAGCCGCGTTGGCCCTCTCCGTGTCAACGGAGGCTGGCAATCCTGACTTCGGGCCGATCAGTGTGCGTATTTCGTATGGAAGCAGCATCCAGTCGATCCGACCTACCCAGGTCTTGCTTTTGCTGATCTTCTCCAAATACTGCTTCATGTAGGCTGCCGCGGACATTCCCGCCGGGGCTCCGCCGCGGTTGTACAAATACGAAGCCGTAGCCTGCAGCTCGTCTTGCGGAACATTGCGCAGCCTGTCATTCAGGATGACATAACGCTTCTCCGTGTCCTGCGGGGAACCGATCCGAATAAATTTCCGGTTTCCGCTGTGGTAATACAGATCAACGGGCTGCCGTCCGCTGCCGTCCTGATTAACAAAATAAAAGCTCGGGGTAATTGAAATGCCGTCTTGTACACCAAACATATTGCCCTTCGTCTTCAAATCGAATTTGAAATGGTAGCCTGTCTTTACGGCCGCATTCTTATATCCCTGTGCCGGATGCTTGCCCGGTGCGATGGGAAGTGTGTACGGAAGCGAGTTCCCGCGTGTTCCACCGTCAATATCGCGAAGTCCTGTCCAATAGGACGCGCCGCTTGGTGCCGCATTCCCTTTTTGTTTGCGGAAGACCGTCTCCCAGTTATAATCGGCAATATCCGTGATATGGAAATCATATACGCGCCCGATCACTTCAACCGGTTCTATATCCGTAGCCACATGGTGAGCCAAATCCAGGTTCGCGCTGGGCTGCGTCGTGAAGTCGGATGGAGCGTTCTCCGCAATCGTACGGAAATATACCTGATAATCCCCCTCATCCACCCATACCGGCAGGAAAAACTCCGTATCCAGCTGAGCCGTAGGGATTGTAATCCAGGTGTCTTTTGGATAAAAGGTGCTCCTGTCGCTGCTGTAGACATCGAAAGGAAAATACACCTGTTTCGATCTTACATACTTCGCATAGTCCCGGTCTCCGTATCCCTGGATGTTCCGGTGCTGACCCGAGGTAGGGATGCGTACCGTAAACGGCCGATCCAAGATGAATGCAGAGCGGTTCGGGTTCGGGGTCGTCTTCTGATTGTGGGCCTGATCATCCGTCACTGAGGAATAATTGACTACCGGCGTATGGACGGTGACGGTGTTGATGGCGTGAATCGGAAATTCCTTGTTGCTTCCACCATTAATATTCCCTGGTAATAAACCATATTGAATTGTACCTGCGCTTGTTGTATTTGCCTTGTTAACCTTATCGCTACTAATCATATTATTGGGCTTGTACAGCACATTGTCACTAATATGTGTGGGAGCGGGGATACTGCCCGGTGCAGGCCCTTTTTCCGGTGTTCGATTCGAATTCATAATGGTAGATCCGTTAAAAATCAGAGAGTCATTCGTGACCTCGACTTTTTCTACAGCATTCTCAGCTACACTCTGTAGATTCTCACTTGGCGGGGAAGGTTTTGTCTTATATGAGTTTCCTCCGTAAGAGCCTGCTGGAGCTATAATGGGATCAGGTGGGGATGGAGGATAAAACGCTCCAGATGCACTGGCTGTAAACTGAGGTGGCTGGTACCCTTGCGGATAAATTGTAATTTGCTCACCTGGTAATGCGTAATTCCTTAGAATCCCCTGATCGATCTTATAAACTTCGAGGTTATCAATCACCCAATAAGAATATGTCCGTTCCACGGTGTATCGTTCTGTGACCTTCTCCTCGGCTTGTTGTGGATCAGGTACCGTTGTAGGATTACCGCTTGGATTATTTGGTCCTGGTTTCCCTGGGTCCCAATATAAGGTCCATGTCTTTTCAACGTTCACTTTAAAGGAACAGACACCTGTCATGTTTACAAATGTATTCTGATACAGGTAATTACGAGCCAAGATATTACCAAATAAACTTTCAGACGTCGGTATTCCTTGCAAAACATCAAAACGTTCACTTCCACGCAGGTCGGCGAGAATCTTCGCTGTGACCACCGGATCCATGTAACGACCATTCATTTTCGTTCCTGGAGAAGGTCTCGTGCAAGAGGCCTCAGGTGGGTCAGGGTTAGGAGGCGGTTTATCGGTCTCATAATAAAAAAACAGATAATATGTCGGGAATGAGCCATCATAAGTAAAACGGCTAGGGTCACCAGGTGTTATTGATCCACCACTCGGGGCTGAGACAGTGCTTTTCTTGTGTCCAACATATGTGTAATCTGCATTCCCAGGAGTATGAGTAAAAGAGTATGGACTGTTCTTCTCTAATAATTCTTCACGATCTGAAAAGCCCGGTGTACCGTTCAGCGAACGCCCTGTAGTTGTGTAATGTTTTATAATGGCATTACCTACTTCGGGTTCTAGTTCGATTGTGAAAAGGATAGGGAAGTAATAACGAAGTCCTTTGACATTCACATTTTGCTCTTCTTTTGTTGTCTCAAGAGGATCATCTGCTTTTAAGTCTCCTATGACATGTACATTAAAAGATACGTTGTCCGTTCCTAGTCCTCGAATATTCCCTTTAATATTAGGAGTATATTTTTTACTAACGTTTGGAACCCTCTGATCCCATGTTTCTTGTTGATAACGAGAACGAAAATATAGATCCCTACCATCTGGATCAGTCATATCAGGATTGAATTTTTCTACCGATACACTTTTAATCTTTCGGTCAGGAATATCGAATGAATACGGAAAATCCATAGATTTATTTTGTTGGTTCTCGTATCCTTCCGGCGTCCAAGTTTGTCCATCTGAATAACGCCAAATCTCATAAGTAAACATTCCAACAAAATAATGTACATTGCGGTTGCTTGGCTTCGGTGTTGTAGGAAGAGCTGCATAGGCACTTTGAATAATAAGGACTTTTATAGTCAACATAATTATTAGTACATAAAGAATTCTCTTTTTTCCCATAAGGTTACCATTCACTTAAAAGGATTCTTAAGCAAAGTTAATGATTCTGTACCCATCTGAAAACCAATATATTCAGCTTTATTTAGATTGAATTGCTTATAGTTGATATCATTATTGACTATTTGATCATACTCGCTTGTAGTTTTATAGGTTCGAATAATCGTTTTATCTGATTGCTTAATCGGATCCGCAGAATTTCGATAACGAGGAAGTTCTCCTTGTTGTAGGTAGTAGATTGGGCCAAGTCCTGCATCAAATCGGATTCTAATTGATTGGTATTCTCCGAACATCACTGGCCATAAATCGTAAACTATAAATCGATCTATTCTTAATGGCAGATCATCAATAGTAAATATTCGAACATCCTTTTTCCCATCTATCAAGTGAGTTTTTGATCCAAACATTTTCACAAAATCATTGTTCAGATTCGACTTTTTCACACTTGCTACTTCCGTTATATCTGGAACTTCCTTCGAACCAATCCAAACCCAATTACCAACCTTATCCCAGTTTACTGGTACACCAAGATTTTCACTTACAAATCTTAATGGCACATAAGTGCGCCCTTTAACAGCTTTAGCAGCTGTATCCATAGTGACATTTTTACCGTTTACAATGGCTTCTTTACTCCCTAAGGTAAGGGCAATCGATTTTCCATCTTTCATGTAAGTAACAGTTTTACCACTAAAGCCGATTTCTGCCTTTAAAGCTTCACCAATACCTCTGAGTGGTACTTGTACCCGGCCATTTTCAAAAGTAGGATCTCCGCCTTGAAACTTCACCTTTCTTCCATCCACCAAAACTGCTAATTTAGGACCGCCAACGGCACTATCTGCCTCAACAGGAATAGGATCGCATAACCCGAGCCATGTCATACTAATCAAAGCCATAACCAATAGCTTTATATTCCATTTTCTTACCTTATTAGTTACCTCTTTCTTCATGAATATCCTCCTATACAAGTTGTGGAATAAACCTATGCTATTGCTCCATATCTCCTTCCTACGCCCTTGCTTAGGGACATCAACCGCCGTCTCTCACAATTACACATCCATGACATTTTTGGATGAATGAGAGAAATTATAGTTATATTATCATATAATCATCTATTTTGGTATAATATTCCTATCCTGATTCTAATTTACTACTCTATTCGCATCTCCACATGAGATAATTAATTCCCCATAAACTAATAAAAACCTCGACGATAGTCACATGAAGATGTGTCCTTTCGTTCGAGGTTTAATTGTTACACGTAGTGGAACCGTTATAGACCGGTGGAGGATTCATCCCGGTCCCCGGCCTGAATTTCAGCTTTTTCCGCGCTTTGCTTATATACAGCAGCCAATACCTTTTCATAAGCGCTTTCAAATTCATCGGGCAGCATTGACTTGATTTGCTCCAATATGGTCAATAGCTTAAATAACGCCTGTACCTCCTCTTCCGTTAAACCAAGCGGGTACATTGCAAAATGCCCGATAAATGTGTAGCCTCGGCCTCGGCCTTGGTGAGTGATGGGAATATGCATGGCGCTGAGGGCATCCATATCCCGATAAATGGTTCTTTCGCTGGTTCCACAACGTTCAGCAAGCTCTCGAGCCAGTATACCTGGTCTTGCTTGTACAAGGGTAATGATTCTCATTAGTCGGATCAGTCGGTCTGTCATATGGCATTCTCCCTATCTTTCTAGTAAATTAGACATACATTTATTGACTGCTAAATAGTACATTCGACCCTGAAATCATTTTTCCTTTTTTATATACAGATTCTTCATTCCCAGTTATTCCTTAAGTCTAAAGTCCCTCTTCCTATTCGCATTTTCAGAAGATAATTGCCGATATGTATTCAGATACAATCCAATTAGTTGATATAGGGTCTCTGCCTCCCTCAAATAATCCGCATCCCGAAATCGGATTGCGTATAAAAGCATCTCATCTGCCTGTCTACGAATCATTTCTTCTCCTCGAGCCAGCTTCCCCCGTTCCAGCTCTCTTCTTGCTTGCTCCAGAATGGAAGCATTCTGGTATAACTTCAGCACCTTCTCAACGCGATCATCTGCCTCCCGGTATTTCAATGCCGTATGATTGCTGAATTGAAGCGGAATCGTTCGAGACGGCTGCAAGACGACCTGCTGCTTCTGAACATCCATATAGGTCCATAGAGCGGTAATTATGGGATACACCCCCGATTGCCTGGCTCCGACACTTAGCTCAAGAACCAGCTGTTTGGTTCTCCCTTCCGACAAAGAACCTAGAGACAATGAAATGTTGCGATCATTCAATATCTCGCCATGGCATCCATACATATGTCCTACTTGAACGTATTCCCCTAATTGAAGGTGTAATTGGACATCTTCAGCCATGGGCAGATTAAAGCCGCCATGAGACTTCTTTTTTTGCTTTAACACACCAGCCCTCCACTCGATCAGCAGAAAGACCTGACTAGTGCCCCCAGCGAATACATGGCTGTGGCTCCATGTAAAATCCGAAAACAAGCCAGACTGCAATACATCCACCTCTTTCCTCTTCTTCTAATAATGTACCAATACAGATGGACATCTTACTGTCACGGAACATATGTTCCTATTATGAATTCGACAAAAAAAGACCACAGCCCTAGCAGCTGCGGTCTTTTGGATATGCTGATTTTTGTCAGATGTCGGACCAGGAAGTCTTTTTCTGCCTCGTAATTGACTTATTTCTACAATAATACGGTCTGTACAATGGCAAATAATAATACATAAATGCCTATAGCTACCCCTAAAAATTTTATCCATTGGTTGGATCCGATGCGATACAATTCGATAATGGCTGCGCTGTTCGCCGCCAGTCCGGTCATTAAAGCAAATACAAGGATAAGGAATGCCAGCTTTAACGACATGAAGCTGATCAATCCGCTTACAATAAGCGCCGCTCCGAAGGGCAGCTGAAAAGAACCGATCTTCGCAATGAATTCCTTCAAGTCAAGCTTCTGCTTCGTAATCATATTGCCCGTAAACCAGAAGGAACCCAATAAAATGACGGTTGAGAACAGCCCCAGTAAAAGTGCCCGGCTCCCCATGCCGAAATTACTTAACAAGGCCGATACCATCCCCAATCCGGAATAGAACACCTGCTTAATGCCCAGGCCGAACAACCAAAATCCGATGATGCTGGAAGCCATTCCGATCAGGCCGTAGATTAAACCAGTTTGATCTCCCCGCATGTTCAAAGCACTCATCGGATTTTTCAATAGCTTCAGCAGCACCTGACCATCGACTTGAATCGTTGACGCAGCCTTGGCAGCTGAAGCCCCAGAAGATGAAGATGCTCCGCGCTCTTGTTCCGGCTCCGTCGCTGCTGCCGTATATTTCTTAGGATTCGCTGCGATGTCGTCAACGCATTGATGTGCGACGCCGTCCGTTAATTCGTTGCCGCAATGTGTGCAAAATGCCATTTCTTCAAAACTCCTTTTTTCATAATTATGGTATATGTATATGAGTACTTGTTACAACCTAGTATAAAGGAAAGTTGTATAAATTTGTAACGTTTTCTTCCAAATCCAGTCATATTCAGACGATTTCTCTGTTTTTATGCCACACTCATAAGCAAAAGAATGAAGTTCTATTCGTAATTAAACACAAAAAACCCGGAGACGTTCTCCGGGTTTTAAAGCTGTTGATTTCACTATACAGGGTCTATTAACCTATTTCTGCTGCCGAAACGGGTTTATCTCCAGTATGTCTTGATGTACGTTGAATGGGAGCGTACGTTACTTTATCAATTAATAATCCGTTACCCACGGGTTTTCCATTCACTGTAATCATAATTTTCTTCACGTTGTTATCCTTTATCATGATTGTAATCTCCTTTTATCTGCTAGTTCATTTTATGATCATTCGTATGGGATGGCTTGTTGGGCTCTTACTTACATACATTAACCTTTACTTGAGCTAGTTAAACAACTTGGCCTGCTAATAGATTCACTTCCATCGCAAATGTGGGTAATATATTAATAGAAACCTGTCAGAATCTGATTCGTATTTACTATAAATAATCGAATGGTGGTGGTCCCTCTTGCATAAGCCGACAAAATCCAAGCTAATTCAACTTTCTCTCCTATTGCTGGTGGCGGGGATCGCGCTGCCGGCCGGTGGACGGACCGCCAGCGCCAATTACTTTAATAATTTGTACGACAATATCCAGCAGTTCTCCGGATTGCCCGATGAAATAAACCAGCTCAAGAGCAACTATAACCAAGCCCTGCAGGAACTTGATAAAGCCAGAATCGCTTCCGAACGGCTGCAGCAGCAAAATCTGACGCTGGCGGAGCAGAACTCCAATCTCGCGGAGCAGAACCAGCAATTAACCCAAATGGTAAGCCAGCTTCAGCAGGCTGAAGCCGCACGAAATCGCGGGGCGGAACGTATAAAGACCGTGGCGATCACCGCCGTGGCATTAGCTGCCGGATACTTTGTCATCATTCGCGTCCTGCGATTCGGCATGCGCCGAACGAATCGTTCTAAATAGGACAAGCTCTTATCCAGATTCCTATCATCCAACCAGGCAAAAGGAGGCGCGGCCATGATTATCCGAATGGAAGATGCAGCCGGCAGCGGAGCGGGACAAGCGGTTACGTTCTCCCTGACTGAAGGGGACACGGCCCATGTCCTCCATCCTGAGCAAATCGTTGCCTATCGGGGGCCCTCCTCCGGACGCAGCGACCGTCTCATGAACGTAAAGGGCATATACCGCAAGAAAAAACTGATTCGAGCCGATATTACAGGGCCCAGTCAGTTTACGGCTGCGCTCCCCCCAGGCTTCAATATGCATGAAATTGAGCTGGAAGGCGAACAGGACATGCTCTATGATTTTCGGCATGTTTTCTTTTATACCCAGCATGTTACGATGCAGACACGAATCCTTAAGATCAAGAACATGCTGGTCACGCGAGACGCGATTAAGATGAAGTTTTCCGGAAATGGCAGCATCGGCATTTTGACCCAAGGTCCGGTATGTAAAGTCAAGCTGCATCCTACCGAGCCGTTGTATGTGGACGCCGGGAGCATCATCGCCTATCCGGAAGCGGCCAAGCTGGACCTGACCGTATACGGCAATCATCTGGCCAGCCAACATATGAACTACCACTGGAAGCTGACCGGTGACGGTTACGTGTTGTTTCAAGCGGGACGCCAGAATCAGCGACTCGTGGACGAATTAAACGATGAAGGCATCATCAAGCGTTTTCTGCGGGAAGCAATTCCCTTTGGCGGAGTGTTTATCAAATAATCGGGCCGTGTTATAATGGAGGGCATAATCAGACTGCATGCTGGATTCTAACACCCTATGCGGTCACAAGGACAACAGAAGACAATCCATACGCCTATCGCGGTGTGTGGGAGAGGTTCGTGAACTCCCTCTATAAAAAACTATCGTGTCTTATTCGGTGCTGCACCCTAAGAATAAGGCTTGTTTTTTTACGGATTCAGTTCAATGAACTTCTCTTTCTTCTACAGGTTCAGCCCTTTCGGCTGTTCTTAAAATATGAAGGATGAGAGGTTTTTTTATGCTTAAAAATGAAAAAGCGGTCGTTGTTTTCAGCGGTGGTCAAGACAGCACCACCTGCCTGTTCTGGGCGAAGGAACGCTTCGCCGAAGTGGAAACCGTAACCTTTGATTATGGCCAACGCCATAAGCTTGAAATAGAATGCGCGGCACAGATCGCCAAGGAACAAGGCGTGAAGCAAACCGTGCTTGATATGAGCCTGCTGAATCAGCTGGCACCGAATGCGCTGACGCGCAGCGATATCGAAATTGCCGAAGGCGACGGCTTGCCCACTACGTTTGTGGAGGGACGAAACCTGCTGTTCCTCAGCTTTGCCGCTGTGTTGGCCAAGGGGATCGGTGCCAAACATCTGATCACGGGCGTATGCGAAACGGATTTCAGCGGTTATCCCGATTGCCGGGATAGCTTCATCAAGTCACTCAACGTTACGCTGAATCTGGCCATGGATTACCCGTTCGTCATTCACACGCCGCTCATGTGGCTCGACAAGTCGGAAACCTGGGAGCTAGCCGACCAGATGAATGCACTTGAATACATTCGCGACCATACGTTAACCTGCTATAACGGCATCAAGGGCGATGGTTGCGGGGAATGTCCTGCATGCAAGCTGAGAAAAGCCGGGCTCGATAACTATATGCAGCGTCGTAATCATGTATCCGAAGGGGGCGTCTGATATGAGCCGCGAGCCCGGGGCTTTCCGCATTGTAGAGCATCTGCAGAAGCTTGGCGAGGACATCGATGCCGGAAGCCTGCGTTACCATCGGAAGCGGGTGCTTGTCTCCAAGGAGTTTACCTTCGATGCTGCCCATCATCTGCATTGCTATGAGGGTAAATGCAAGAACCTGCACGGTCACACATACAAAGTGGTCTTTGGTATCAGCGGTACTCCCAATGAAGTGGGCATTACCGTGGATTTCGGGGACATTAAGGACTGCTGGAAAACGGACATTGAACCTTATCTGGATCACCGTTACTTGAACGAGACCCTGCCGCCAATGAACACAACAGCGGAAAACATGGTGGTCTGGCTGTTTGAAAAAATGGAAGAATCCCTTCGCAGCAGAGAGTCGCACGAGCAACAAGGCACACGAACCGAATTCGTTCGCCTGTTCGAGACGCCGACCAGTTACGCTGAGGTCAGACGGGAGTGGATGATCGATGAATAATGTGCATGTAAAGCCTGAGAACGATTCAACTGCCTCCTCCCCGGTCATAGCAGT
Organism: Paenibacillus sp. JZ16; assembly: GCF_015326965.1. Lineage (NCBI taxonomy): Bacteria > Bacillati > Bacillota > Bacilli > Caryophanales > Paenibacillaceae > Paenibacillus > Paenibacillus sp. JZ16. The sequence goes on along the minus strand of NZ_CP017659.1, from coordinate 6,143,704 downwards.
GGACCGTCCGATTCCCGTGATGGAGATTTTCGGTCCTACTGTTCAAGGTGAAGGCATGGTCGTTGGCCGCAAGACCATGTTCGTTCGTACGGCGGGCTGCGATTATCGCTGCTCCTGGTGCGACTCCGCATTTACGTGGGACGGATCCGCCAAGGACACCATTTCGCGCATGAATGCAGACGAAATCTGGCAAGAGCTGTACCGGCTGGGCGGTGAGCGCTTCGATCATGTCACCCTGTCCGGCGGCAATCCCGCTCTTCTCTCGCAGCTCGGCACGCTTGTGGATGAGCTGCACCGACATGGAATCACCGTTGCCGTGGAGACCCAAGGTTCACGCTGGCAGGATTGGCTGAATGACATTGATGAGGTCACCATCTCCCCCAAGCCGCCAAGCTCAGGTATGAATACGGACTGGGGCAAACTCGATGATATCGTCTCCAAGCTGTCCGCTCGGGCGCCCGGCAGATCCTTCAGCCTCAAGGTTGTCGTATTTGACGATAAAGACCTCAGCTATGCGGAAACGGTCCATGAGCGATACCCGAACGTGCCGTTTTATTTGCAGACCGGCAATCCCGATGTAGGTACAGGCGATACCACTTCGCTGGTCTCCCATCTGCTGGATCGGTACGAGTTGCTTGTCGATGCCGTCATGCAATCCGACCGGTTGAACGATGTGCGTGTCCTGCCGCAATTGCACACGCTCGTTTGGGGCAATAAACGCGGCGTGTGACGTTATAATAAAAAATACGCTGCGCCTGATTGAGCATTTATTCATTTTAATAAAGGAGCTACCTTATATGGCTGGAAGACAAAAAGAAGAAATGGAAGACGTTACCCTGCTCGGCAACCAAGGCACGAAATATACGTTTGAATATGATCCCGGCATATTGGAGAGCTTTGACAACAAGCATCCTTACCGCGACTATTTCGTCAAATTCAACTGTCCCGAATTTACAAGCTTGTGCCCGATCACAGGACAGCCGGACTTTGCGACCATCTACATCAGCTACATTCCGGATATCAAGATGGTGGAGAGCAAGTCCTTGAAGCTGTACCTGTTCAGCTTCCGCAATCATGGGGACTTTCATGAGGACTGCGTCAATATCATCATGAATGACCTCATCAAACTGATGGATCCGAGATATATCGAGGTATGGGGCAAATTTACCCCGCGGGGCGGCATTTCCATCGATCCGTATTGCAATTACGGTCGTCCGGGGACCAAATACGAGGAGATCGCTGCAAACCGTCTGATGAATCATGACCTCTATCCGGAAAAAGTGGACAACCGATAGGTAGCCTTTTTCCTGAATGATGTCAGTTCTAATTTCATAAATTTATAATGATGATAAAAAGGGTTGCCCGCATAAGGTGGGCAACCCCTTTTTTTGTCATTTTATCAGGAGGACTACACGATTACAGGGGATATTCCATATTCTTAAGCCGGTAATTCAGACGCCGCTTCTTGTACAGCATTTTCCCCGCTTCGGCCACATCGCTGATCGTCCCTTTGTTGCTGATCGAACCGAATACAATCCCGGCGATCGGAATCAGCTGAAACAGCTTCTTCATCCCGAAGTTATCGGTATAAGACTGAACGACTTCACGCCAGCCCTGCAGCTGTGAGAATACCTGCTCTGTCATTTGTTCATCATCAAAAGTGGCGAGTTCCTCGAGCACCGCTTTTTTTCCCACGATATCGGCAGATGCAAACTGCAAGCACTTCACGATAAACACCCGCTCCCGGGGATCGTTCGGATCATAACCGTAACAAAGCGCCATCTCCTGCAGCACCTTAAGCGATTGACCGAGCACCATCGGCAGATCGGCCGCTATCGTAAATATCCCCCCGATTCCCGTGGCTGCTCCTTGCGCTGCGGCGAATTTGACTCGTTTTACCGTCAGCGTATCCGCTGCAGTATCCATGACTTGGAGCGGCAGCTTCGCGGCAGATGCCAGCGTAAGCCCGGAAGTCGACGCCACCCCCTCTTCGTTCTCATCTTCAATGGATTCCTCCTGAGCGGACTTTACGGAAGAACCGGAAACCGCATTCCGACCTTCCAATCCCGCTGCCTGTGCCAGAACGTTCATAACCGCCTTCTCGCGAACCAGATGCTTCCCGCCGCTCTGAATAAATCCGCCTACCTCATTCAAGGCGTTTCCGATTTTCTCTTGAACAGCCTTGGGCGTGAGGCGATCCAGCAGCATGAAAGGAATTCTACCGAGCTTCTCCCAGAACATGACATCCTTCTGCTCTTTCTCCCATTTCAAAATCTCTTGAAGCTGCGACTCCAGCTGTTGTCGTGATTCCATCTCTGTCATCCTCACTACTCCTATCCAACATTAAAAGTAACTATAAACTGTATACGCAGTTCAATTGAAGAAAGACGCAATAAATTTCAAATTTAATCTTACAACATCACAAGCAAGATTAACAAAAAAGAGACCAACCCCAATCTGATATGCTCCCATCATAGTAGACAGTAGAAAAAATGAAATTCTACTTCTACCTATGATGGGAGTTTTTGTAATGTCCAAAAGAAGCCCGATTTCATATGAAATAAAGATTCAGGTTGTGAGGCGTTGCTTGCAACATGAATCCAATCCTAACCATGAGGCAAAACAACTGGGGGTCCATAAAAACACGGTTAATGATTGGATAAGGAAATACAAAGTAGATGGAGAAGAAGGATTAAGAGAATCCAGGGGATGGAAATCCTACTCCAAGGAGCTAAAACTATCTGCCATTCAAGATGTACGCTCTGGAGAATACTCTGTACGAGCGGTGGTGAAAAAGTACCATATTTCGAGTAAATCTGTGTTAGAGAGCTGGATTTCCAAGTATACTGAAGGGGTGAAAATGAAACCAACTCGGAAAAGGATTGAACCCCCTCATATGAATAAAGGACGGAAAACGACTTACGAAGAACGTATTGAAATTGTACAATTCACCATCGCCCATGATTTAGATTACCAGAAAGCCATCGACAAGTACGGGGTCTCTTACCAGCAAGTGTACGCATGGGTTCGTAAATATCAAGCGAGTGGTCATGGAGCCTTAAAAGACCTCCGAGGTCGTAAAAAGCCGCTAGAAGAGCTAGACGAACAGGAACGGTTAAAGCTTCGGATCAAGGAACTCGAGGCACGAAATGAGCAGTTAGAAATGGAGAATGCACTCGCAAAAAAGTTGACAGAGATCCGGCGAAGAAATACACGTTAACCCTTGTTCGGCATGCAGACATTTATCAAGCGATTACAGAACTGCATGCCGAGAAGGGATATGCGATCACCAAGCTCTGTGAGCTAGCAGGAATCGCCCGATCTGCCTATTATAAGTGGCTGAAATGGATCCCATCCGTCAGGGAACTTGAAAATCTTGCACTAGCCAAGGAAGTCAAGCGTCGCTATGACAAACGAAACGGGATACTCGGTTATCGCCAAATGCGTACTCAGTTAAATCGTAAGCTTAAAAAAAGTTACAACCGTAAACGGTATTATCGCATCATGCGAGCCCTTGAATTAAGGGCAGTGATTCGCAAAAAACGGCCAAATTACATGAAAGCTCCAGCCCAACATATCGCTGAGAATGTCATGAACCGAAAATTCCAAGCGGAGGTCCCCAACCAAAAGTGGTGCACCGATGTAACAGAGCTAAAGTACGGAAATGGCCGCAAGGCCTACCTGAGTGCCATTATTGATGGATATGACAACTCTGTTGTTTCATGGGTGTTCAGCCATTCCAATAACAATGAGCTTGTCATGAATACGGTAAAGAAAGCATATAAAAGAAATCCGAATGCTACGCCGCTCTTGCACAGTGATCGCGGCTTTCAATATACTTCGCTGGAATACAGACAACTTCAAAAGAGATACAAGTTTACAAAAAGTATGTCTCGTGTAAGCCGGTGTTTGGACAACCAACCCATTGAACGATTCTGGGGTACCTTAAAAGCAGAAAGCTATTATCTGGAGAAGTACGATACGTATGACAGTCTCCTTCGTAGTGTAAGAGCTTATATCTATTATTACAATAATTTTCGATACACCGAACGACTAAACGGCTTATCCCCTAACGAATATCGACGAGCAGCTTAACTAAGAAAAATAATCCCCTCAGTCTTGATAACCGAAGGGATATTGAATGCTAATGATTTTGCTTTTTTAGTCTGTCTACTTGACAGGGAGCACTTCAATCAGGTCGATCTCCCTCTTTATTATCGCAATCTGTCAGGCGACAGATGTGAAATTATTTACCCAAGAAGGCATTCAGCATCCAGGTATGCTTCTGTACATCGCTGACCATGCCGGTCAACAGATCGGATGTAGCGTCGTCCCCTTCTTGATCTGCGGCTTCGATTCCCGCCTTCAGTTCGCCGGCAAGCTGCTCGAAATCCGCAACCAGCCGTCCGACCATCTGCTCGGCCGTGTTTTCATCGGAAACCTCTTGCAGCGTGGCCAGGTTCAGATATTGCGCCATACTGGCTGCCGGTTTGCCGCCAATGGCCAGCATCCGCTCTGCCAGCTCATCCACATAACCAGCTGCAGTGTTGTACAGTTCCTCGAATTTCTCGTGCAGCATGTAGAACTGAGGACCTTTTACATACCAGTGATAGTGGTGAAGCTTCACGCCAAGCAAACTCCAATTGGCTACCTGCGTGTTCAAAATTTGTTGAAGTTCATTGGTTGTCGTTCCTTGTGTTTGTTGGGTAAAGTTACTCATCTATATCGTCTCCTTTGTTATTGTATTTAGACTTATTCTAAATCCTTGTATTAATCATAACAGATTCTTGTCTCTTTTGCAAAGGGAATCGGAAACTTATCAGATGAAGATAGGATGAAGAAATTACCTTCTATTTATTCCTATCCTAATTTATTTTTAAGATCAACTGCTATGATAGGCATCATATTTCTCCGGCTTCAAGTAACCTTAAGACAACCCCAGGATCGTTTTCATTTCCTTCCGCTTTTGCTTCGGATTCATCACATACAACGTATCCCCTGCCTCTATGACCGTACTCCCCTTAGGCGTAATGATCCGCTTCTCCCGAATAATAGCCGTAAAGAGGATATCGTCCGGCAGATTCAGCTGCTGAATCTCCTTGCCGATAATGGGCATCTCCCCATCCACCAGAATATGGTTGATCTCGGAATCCGTTTTTCCAAGAGCCATTAACTCTAATAAAGTCGGTGCTTTGGCTTTATCCTTCTCCACCAGCGAAAGCATCTGCGTGAGCGGAGAGATCGTGGTGCCTTGGATCACCGCTGAGGTCAACACAACAAAGAACACGACATTAAAAAACAATTCTCCATGCTTGATTCCCGCCAGAACGGGATATGTAGCCAGGACGATCGGTACGGCCCCGCGAAGGCCCGCCCATGAAATTAATATTTTCTCCCGCATGGCAAATTTGGTAAACAACAGGCTGCTGAACACGCCGATCGGCCTGGCTATAAATATGAGAATCAGGGACAATAACAGTCCTTGCCATACAACCTCCGACAGCTCATTCGGGAAAACAAGCAGCCCGAGCAGGACAAACATGACGATCTGCATCATCCAGGCGAAACCTTGGTTAAATGCCTGAATCGTCTTCCGGTATGTCAGCTCGGTATTGCCGAGCAGCAAAGCCATCACGTATACGGCGAGCAGACCGCTGGCTCCAAGCCAAGCGGCGGCGGCATACGACATCACGGCGAATCCCAGTGCCGTTACGGGATATAAGCCCGAGGAATCGAAATTGATACGATTGATCACATATACGGCCAGCATGCCGATAAGAACACCGACAACCAGACCCAGTCCCATCTCCATTACGAACGAAAAAATAAGACCTATCAAATTCAGTTCCGGGTATTCGATCCATTCGATAAGGGATACGGTTAGAAATACCGCCATCGGGTCATTGCTTCCGGATTCAGCCTCCAGCGTCATTCGAATCCGTTTCTTCAAATTCGTTCCGCCGAGTACCGAGAAGACGGCCGCCGCGTCCGTCGAACCAACAATCGCACCAATTAACAACCCCTCTTGTAACGAAATATCCAGAATGAATGCAGCGCATATTCCGACGACAACCGTTGTCAGCAACACACCTATCGTTGCAAGTGAAATGGCCGTCCCCATAACCGGCTTGATTTCTTTGAAATCGGTCTGCATCCCGCCCTGAAACAATATGACAATCAACGCAAATATGCCGACCAGCTGTGTGAGCTCCGCATTATCGTAATAAATGAAGCGGCTGAGAATCATCCCGATGGCAATAAACAGCACCAGGGCGGGCATGCCGAAGCGAGAAGAAAATTTGGTGGTCAATACACCTGTCACTAGCAAGGCGCCGCATAATAAAATCATGGAATCAACAAAACTTGGCAAGCTCATCCCTCCGGTGCGTCAAATTCGTACATTATATTACCCGAAAATCATCGCTTCCTCGCACACAATAACTACTCCATCGGTCAAAGATTAACGGCGGAGCTGGCAGACAAGAAATTTGCAAACGTTTACTGGAAATTCCACGCCCAATGACTTTATACTGGTAACAAGCGACATACATAGGGGAGGCGTCAATCGAGTGAACATATCTATTATGAAAAGCGATCAACTACATCAAGCTGTTGAGCTGTCCGACCGTATATTTCTGAAGCAGCCGGAACAGCCTTCTATGGGGGTATCCTTTCCTCCGATATTCTCGCCGGGAATCAGCCATTCCTACGGTGCATGGGATCAAGACAAACTCGTTTCATTCATGGGATTCGTACCATTTACCATTCAAACTCGCGGTGCTCGTTTAAATGTCTACTCCATCGGCTCCGTCTGCACAGATCCGGAATACCGGGGTCAGCGACTCGCAGGCAGTCTCCTGGAACAGTGTATCCGTCATGGCGAAGCTTCGGGGGCATCCTTAATCCTCATTTCCGGCGGAAGATCCCTGTATACCCGGGCAGGCAGCCGTTTGTTCGGCCGTGCACTCCGGTTTCGTCTAGACCGGGCCGTCATGGAGCCCTTACGGGCGGTAACGGGAAAACAAGTGCGCATCCGGGCAATGCAGCCGCAGGATTTATTCCACCTTCAAAAGCTCATGGAACAGCGGGAAGCCGGTTATGTTACCACAGCTTCGGAGCTTAACAAGCTGCTGGGTGCAAGCGCATATTCCAACGTGATCCGTCTCGAGCAGCAGGTGCTTGTCGCCGAAGAAAACGGCGTGTTGACTGCATTTGCTATCATCGCCGTACCCGGAGCTGTGATGACTCCTTCGAGAGAATCTACCCTTGTAGAATGGGGGGGAAGCCCGGAAGCGGCTGCGCTGGTCATAGCCGAGGCGATCTCTTCCTTCAACCTGTCAGAGCTAACCGTTCCGCTGCCATGGCAGGATAACGAGCTGGCAGCGTTAATCCAATCCGCCGGCATCAAGCCTGAATATATTCAGAATGAGGGGACCGTGTATTTGGTCAGCGGCCCGGAACTGCTCCGTCAGCTGGCTCCCCTGCTGCCAGAGGGGTTGATTCAGGCAGATGGCGAGCATGGTCCTTACCGTCTTAGCTTGAACAATGAAGTATTGGAACTGGATGATGAGGGTTTGCTCTCGATCCTGTTTGATCCGGAATCCTCTTATCGGGCTAACGGAAGCATAACCTTTGAACCTATCCCTCTCCCGTACACAACAGGTCTTCAATATATTTGACGCAGATACTGAAGGTGCATTTGATCCTTCCCCTAGTGGGGGAGGTCATGTGCACCCTTTTTATTTAATTGGTTAGGATCTGAATCTATTACCCGACAGTCAGTACAGCGCTGCTATTCATACCAACCATGGTCGTGCGCCTATTTTTAACTGGATATGTGCCCTTCTTCTCCGCTTATACATAGGATGAAATAACCTATCTGATAGAAAGAGGTGCATGGCTTGAGTCATCATCCAAAAAGAGGCCTGCAATCCCAAACAAGCCTGGGTATTCCAGGGCTTTTCCCCGGATACCCGTTCTATCCTTATCCATACTATCCACCTTATTATCCGGTCTATCCTTTCCCTCCGTTTTATCCGGGATATCCCGGTCACGGATTTCCTGGACACGGATTTCCTGGACACGGGCATGGACATGGCCCATGGCATCCTGGCGGACCGGGTCCGTGGCATCCAGGTGGTCCTGGTGATCCCGGACACGGACACGGTCCTGGCGGCGGTCCCGGTTACGGGCCGAGGGGAGCACAGAGACTGCGCAGTAAGCGGTAAACACTCGCTAACGCGCATAACAACCCGCCCGGTTCATCCCGGGCGGGTTGTTATTGCTAATCCATAGCTATAAATGGCCTTTACCGTCTCTTCGAGATCTCATCCCGATCCGGACTTATGGCACCGCCATTACCATCACCATAACCTTGATACAGATTAGGGTCCGGAACCGCATCCTCGGTGGCAGCCGCTGCTTCGGAGCGTGAATCTACCGGCGCACCGGAACCGCTATAGGTGCCTTCCTCACGGTAATGATGTTCATTAAGGGCGCTATTGCTGCGGAATATATCATATACCCGGCCACCGTTCGTTTCATCTGCATCCACCATGACCAGAATATGGCCTTCATCCACATAGCCCCCATATTCCTCGGCTTGCTCTTCCGGAATTCCAAGGCCAATAAGACCGCCTACCAATCCGCCCGCGCCGGCGCCAACGGCTGCTCCCGTAAGGGTTGCCGCGATCGGACCAGCCGCGACGATCGGACCAATGCCTGGAATGGCCAATGCACCTAAGCCGGCTAGCAATCCGGTTACACCGCCTAATACACCGCCTGTAGCCGCACCGGATGCCAAGCCCTCAGGTGCCTTGGTGCCGGTCTCCTCCTGAATATGAGAAGATTCACCGCGATCTTTGGCAATGACAGAGATTTCATCGGCTCTGAAACCTTGCTGCTTTAGTTCCTCAATGGCCCGGGTTGCTTCCTGCTCCGTCCGAAAAGCTCCTACAATTTTCTGAGTCATATGAATTCCTCCTAATGGTCATTTTCGGTTATCGCTGTACATTCCTAACTTAAACGCCAGCCGCCATAATCAAACAAAAAAACTGATGTAGTGTCTGTAATAGGCCTCGCCGCAGCACCAATAACCCCATAATTATCCAGTTTTAAAGACTGGTAATATTTAACTTTATAAATATTCATGTTAATATAGCAAGTAAGCACTTGTACCTTAAAAATAGAATAGGGTTGGTGATTGCATGAACTGGTTCAAGCCGTTCGAGGACGATCTTGCTGCCGCATTCTCTGTCTGCGAAGCAAGGTTATCCGAGCTCCCTGCTCCCTTGAATGAAATCGGTCTTTCCTACTTGAGAAAGTTTGACGTGTTCGAGCAGGACAGTTCCAAAAATTACATTTGTTATCTGCTTCCTTTCTGGATGAAAGAACTGACCGAACTCCCCGCCGATGTATACCGACACCTCTCAGCGGCCAACATAATCGGCATGTTATACTACTTCATTCAAGACGACATAATGGACTCGCCCCATGACAGTCAGTCTTCCACAGATTCGAAACATCATCTCGCACTTGCTAACCTGCTGTATTACGAATTTCTCACATCCTATCAACCCTATTTTCCAGCAAACTCCGACTTCTGGTCTTATTTCAAAAACTACACGTTTGAATGGTCGGAAGGCGTTATCCATGAAACCCAGGATGATTACTTCAAGCACAACCCTATCATGGTTGCAAAAAAGGCAGCTCCCGTAAAGCTGGGAAGCACGGCAGCATTGCTTTTATCTGATCAAGCAGGCCTCATTCCACGAACGAATGATGTAATGAACCATGTTTTGCTTACCTTGCAGATGATGGACGATTGGACCGATTGGAAACAGGATCTTGCGGATGGCAGCTACAATTGCCTGCTGTCTCTCATTAAATCGGAATTGGGACGACCGCGCGACACGAATCTGACGATGGCCGAAGTTCAAGAAGCCATCTATATCAACAACGCGTTGAAGCCCTATGCAGACATTGCGGCAGCGACCCATGCCTTTCTCTTATCGGTAGATATAGACGCCCCCCATCTCATCTCCTTTCATCAAACGATGGTGGACGAGCTTCAAGCCGAAGCAAATCATATCGAAAACAGTAAAGAAACCCTTTCTTTTGGCGGATTAAACTATTACTTGTCTATTCTAAGCAAAAAATAATAGATTTTATATTTGTTCCATGGTATTCTTTAAGAGTAAAAAATAACCAATTTATTTGAAAGGGTGATTCTTATGACGACAGAAGCCATCTTTCAAACACAATTGATTCAAAAAGCTTGGGAGGATCCTAGCTTTAAGGCAAAATTGCTTAGCGATCCGAAATCCGCCATCAAGGAAGTTCTTGGGGTGCGGATTCCCGACCACATCGAGATTCGAACGCTTGAAGAGAACCCTAACGAGCTGTATCTGGTCATTCCTCCGAATCCATCAGGCGTGATCAAGTCAGAAGCCACAGCAAAAGCCATCTGGTAAAGACTACATAACAGCTTGGACATTTCATAAATAGATGTTATCGGCACAAAGAGTGGGGACGATCGCCGTCAAAGCGCTGCCGCAGCTTAGCGAATTATTCGCCAGCTGCGGGAAGCGTAATGACAGCATCCGTCCCCACTCCTTTTTTACTCGTAAAATAAATGTCTCCATTCATGGCCTCGATAATTCGGAAGGTCACCATCAGACCAAGCCCCGTGCCCTTGGTTTTGTTGGAGAAATAAGGCTCTCCCAGCCGTGCCAACACATCCGGCTCCATCCCTTCGCCATTATCTATAACATGAATAAATACCTGGTCCTGCTGACGATAGCATCGGATATGAACCAATCCCTCTTCGCCCAGCGCCTCGATGCTATTCTTAACAATGTTGATAAAAGCCTGCTTAAATTTCGAGGAATTCCCCCGAATCGTAATATCCTCCGGAATATCAACGGTAATCCTGCCTCCTTGGAGGTGGGCAAGTGGACCAAGTATGCCTTCGATATGTTTAAACTCCTCCGCAACCCGTAGCACGGTGTCTTTGCCGAATTCCGGTTTGGCAAAGGTCAAGAAATCCGTAATAATGCCGGATGCACGGTCTAATTCCACCAGAGCCAAATCCAAATATTCGCGTTCCGTGGCTTGGGCTTTTCCAGTTAGAAGCTGCAGGAATCCCCGCGTAACTTGCAGCGGGTTACGAACCTCATGCGCAACCGATGCTGCAAGCTCACTGATGATCTCCATTTTCTCCGATCGCTGCAGTTCATTGTTGAACATCTCAAGCTCCTTGGAGTATTGAAGAATCCGTTCGTGGTTTTTGGCAAAATGCCGTCCCAGAATGACAATCAAGGCAATAATGAAGCTGACAATCCCCCATTTCCAGAGGAAGAGATTGTAGCTGCCACGGGTGAGGAAAAATTGCAGCAGCTCGCTTAAGCCCACAACTGCGAAGATTGCAAAGCCTGCATTAAAAATAACAGCGTCCTTATTACCCTTCACGGCATAATACATGGAGCTTCCGACCAGCAAAACAAATTGAACGATCATCACAATACCCATTACATGAACGGAGAAGAAATAATACAGATCGAACCATTGATTCGAACCCCATTGATTAACAATCAGAAACAGCCCGCAAAACAGCGAGTAAAATATCTGGAACTTGCGGAGTTTGCGCAGCAAGCCCTTCCAGCCGGGCCCAAAGATGGTTTCAAAAAAGAGACTGAACGAAGGAAGTAAGATAAATAATGAGATGTCATATAAGTGAGTGTAAATATTTCCATATTGATTAAAAATCGTATAAAGAAACGGGGAGTATGTAAACACCAGTATGCCTACAGATAAAATAATGCAAGAAAGGGATAATACAGCGACCAAATATTTTCTGTTCAAAAAAATAGCGCAGATCAACATCACCAATGCGATAAATATAAAGGCGCTCCCAAGAATGATGTCCATTAAATTCGACTTGATAAACCGATTAAACATGTCCTGATAATCGCCGACAAGGATTTTCCCTTCAATCGTCACATGATCTCTAGCGGTCTCCAGCCAGATGTGAAGGTCCTTGCCGAGCATGTTCTGATGCAGAGGAAGCAAGATGTAATTAAGCTCATAATTGTACGTTCGGGTAGATTCGTAAATCTTCTCATGGTTCGCATAAACCGCAACCTGCTGTCCGTGGAGCTTATCAATCAAAATGCCAGGGGATGTGGATGCGATCTCGGGAATCTTCATATGAATCCACGCGGATGCCTTGGTATGCGGCTTAAAAGGCTTCGAATCACCGGCCGAAGTTTCCATCCAGTCATTGATATGGACGGGGACGCTCTCTGGTATCCCCCGGGACTCCGACCAGAGGATTCTCCACTCCTTAATCGCTGCACGAACTGCCGTTTCTTCGGTGGCAAAGACAAGCCTGGGGAGCCCCTGGCTTAAAGTAAATACGATGATCAGGAACACAGCGATTCTCCATCCAGACTTCATTGACGCACCTCAAACATTATAATGAGTGAAACTCTTACTGTGTTATTCGATGCAACAAAACCTTCCACCTTCTAAAATTCGGAAAAATGATAAAATTTTCTATTATAGATGTAACAAAGAGAGACACCGTTATGGTATCTCTCTTCCATTTATACTTCCGATTCCTGCGTAGCAGGTACGGCCGGAAAGCGTATAATGGCCTCGGTCCCGCTGCCCTTCTCACTAACAAAATGAATGGTGCCATGCATCGCTTCGATGATTCGAAAGGTAACCATCAAGCCAAGCCCCGTCCCTTTGGATTTATTGGAGAAGTAAGCCTCGCCAAGTCTCTCAAGATCGGCAGCATCCATTCCGATGCCGTCATCTTTGATATGAATCACCACTTCTTCTCCCTTGGCATAGGCCCATATGCGAATAACCCCTTCTCCATCCAGTGATTCGATACTATTCTTGACGATATTAATCATCGCTTGTTTAAGTTTGGAAGAATTACCCTTCATGAATAATTCCTTTGCGTTATCCAGCTCGATCGAGCCTCCGCTAAGATTGGCAAGCGGCAACAGGATGCCTTTTACGTGCTTCAACTCTTCATACACATTCAGCTTGGTCTCGTTCTCTAATTGAGGCTTAGCAAATGTGAGGAAATCCGTGATGATTCCCGAAGCCCGATCCAGCTCCTTCAACGCCAGGCCAAAATACTCCTTCTCCGCCTGTTTGGTGTTCTGTGCCAGCAGCTGCATGAAGCCGCGTGTCACTTGCAGTGGATTACGAACCTCGTGTGCTACTGAGGCGGCCAGCTCGCTGATGATCTCCATCTTCTCCGATCGCTGAAGCTCATTATTAAACATCTCCAGTTTCCTGGAATACTGCAGCACTTGCTCATGGCTGCGGACGAATTTACGGCCCAGCATGACGATCAAGGAGACAATCAGTCCGATAATGCCCCACTTCCATAAAAAGAAATGATATTCCCCGTCATGGTAATAAAAAGCCAGCAGATCTCCGAGCGTCGCTAACGCCATTATCCCAAAGCCTACAGAAAAGATATAAGCGTCCTTGTTCCGCTTGGATGCATACAGAATCGTAGTACCGACCAGCAGCAGCATCTGCAGGATAATCAGAATACCCAGGATCTTCACCGAAACCAAATAGTAGATCTCGTAAAATGAATGATGGCTGACCACATGGGCAACTAGAAATATCAGGCATATGACGGAATAGGCTATTTGAAATCTTCGGCAGTAGCGAATGACTCGATAGGGCCCGGGGCCATACATATTCTCAAAATAGTAATACAGCGCCGGCAGCACGGCGAAGAGTGAAATATCAAACACCGAGACCCACACGCTGCCTTGCTCTCCATAGAAAGTGTATAGGAACGGTGAATACGTAATAAGCATAGCCCCGCTTGCCAGAATAACCACGCTAAGCGACAGCCAGCTGGATACCGTATGCTTCGGGAGGAACAAGCAGCAAAAGAACATGACCACCGCAATAAACAGAAACGAGCTGCCCAATATGAAATCTTCCAGGTCCTTCTTGATAAAGTTTCCACGCAAATGCTCATATTCGCCAAGTATAATATCGCCTTCGATGCCTAACGTCATATCCTTGACGCCGTTCGTCCATATATAAACGGTCTTGCCGGCATCATCCGGATGGACCGGAAGCAGAAGAGAATGATTCGTGTACATATAGTCTCGCTTGGCTTCATACACCTGTTCATTCTCCAAGAAAGCCACAACATCCTGTCCCTTGATGCGGTCAATCATGATGGCCGAATGTTTCCAAGGGAGAGCCGGTAAAGTAAAACGATTCCATGCTGAATACACCCCATCTGACTCGGGGGGGCCCTTCTTGTCTGGTATTCCCGTCAACCAGCTTCTTCCCTGCAGGTTGACCGGCGAAACAACCTCCTGTTGTTCGTTATCCCACATAAACTGCCAATCGGATATCACGATTTGAGAACTCTTTGCGTCCGATTTTCCCGGTGATATGGTCGATATAATCAGCAGCAGCGGCACCACCAGCAGAAGCAGGAATATGGATTTGGGCATATCCTTCATCTAGTCAGCACCTCTAACCGTCTATAGTCAATAAAAGTCCGCATCTTCTCCGTCTTGCCGATTCGACAAACTTCGTGTTCATTTACAATCAATATAACATGAAACGTCTGTTCCGTTTGTAAATTTTTTATTACATACAGGCAAATGAAAAGGGATCGCCCTTAACCCTAAGGTTAAAAGCAATCCCTTACACCTCTAGTGTGTGGAGCTTGAAGCAAGGCCGACTTTATCAACCATCCGCTGACTTTCGTCGTTCAACCCCACGAGCCTGATGTCTTTACCCGCTTCCTTGTACTTATTCAATACCTTGGAAATAGCATTGGTGGCTGACTGATCCCATACATGGGATTTGGAAAAATCAATCACGACCTGCTCAGGGTCCTCATTTACGTCAAACAGGTTTACAAAATACATCATCGTTCCGAAAAATAACTGTCCCCGGATTTCGTATACCTTCGTACCGTTTGGCTGCACATGCGGTACGGCATGGATTTTTGCCATTTTCCAGCCGAAATTCAGCGCGCTTAATATAATTCCGATCATGACCCCGATGGCCAGATTATGCGTGGCCACCACGATGATTACCGTTGCCAGCATGACTATGGCATCACCTAGTGGTACACGATGAAGTGTGCGAAGCGATCCCCATTCAAATGTACCGATGGAAACCATAAACATGACCCCGACAAGCGCTGCCATCGGAATTTGTTTCACGACATCACCGAGCACAATGATGAGAAACAGCAGGAACACACCGGACACCAGCGTTGATAACCGGGTGCGACCGCCCGATTTGACATTAATCACTGTCTGTCCGATCATGGCGCAACCGGCCATGCCGCCGAAGAATCCAGTGATCACGTTGGAAACTCCCTGCCCGCGGATTTCGCGGTTCTTGTCGCTGCCGGTCTCCGTCATCTCATCCACGAGTGACGCCGTCAGCAGCGATTCCGTCATCCCGACGACAGCAAGAGCCAGAGATATAGGCAATATCGTCATGATCATATCCAAACTGATGGTTACATTCGGAATGTGGAAGAACGGAAGAGCCTGCGTAATGTTGCCCATGTCGCCCACCGTTTGCACAGGAGCTTTGAACCACACCGCGATGATGGTCATCACAATGATGGCAACAAGCGCCGAAGGAACTGCTTTGGTAATCAGCGGCAGCAAGTAGATGATAAGCAGCGTTCCGATGACCATCAAGTACATGGGCCACGACTCGCCCTTGAAATTCGGAAGCTGGGCCAGAAATATGATGATGGCCAGTGAGTTCACGAATCCGGTGATGACCGGCTGGGGAACAAATGTAATAAACCGCCCGAATTTGAGCGCCCCCATCAACAATTGCAAAATACCTGTAAGAATGGTTGCCGCATACAAATACTCGATCCCGTGCATCGCCACGAGCGGCCCCATTAATGACGCCATGGCCCCTGTTGCTGCGGAGATCATGCCGGGACGGCCGCCAAAGAATGAAATACTGACTGCTATCACAAAAGAGGCATAGAGTCCAACCATGGGATCGACGCCAGCCATGATGGAGAATGCGATCGCTTCCGGTATGAGAGCGAACGCTACCGTCAATCCTGACAAAATATCCCTGCGCGAGTTGCCAAAGAAGCCTTGTTTAATCCATTGAAACAAAGTCCTGATCACTTCCTGTTCTATTATAGTGGTTTGACAATCCACTCTCAGGATTGTCCTGGTCCGATAATCACTTTTTCGATTATAACGGGATCATTTCAAAATTTCATTATTCAATTTAAGGAACCTATCCCACGATATCATTCATTTTCTCCCGTTTGTCTTGAATTACGTCCATTTTTCCAATTTAAAAATATTCATAATACGGCAAATGACAGGGAAAGATAAAACTTGTTTGGTTTATCATAACCTGAAAAGATCCAAGATTCATTCTTGATTCAGCGGGTAAAGTCGAAGTATAGAAACCTATTGTATTTGAACTCTTGGAAGGAGATGGACCCTATGCGAGACGAAAATAACCGCAATACGCTGGCAGATTTGACATATTTGGAATTCGAGGCCAAACGGAGAGTCGAGGATACGGACATGATTCCACAAGATGATCTGAGAGACGTCAACACCTACACGGAGCAAAGCCTAAGCAGCGAAGACGCGGACCACATCGCCTACGATCAGAATGAAGCTGCGCCTGCGGATGCGAAACCTGACGAACGTCTGAACCCGGATCACAGCGCCATCGATGCATGGGAAGCGACCGGTGCCGATCCCGATCAGCGGACCATTGCCGACGAAAGAAACTTTTCCTCCTCGGGGCTGGCCGAAGCAGACCGAATCGAACGGGATCGACCAGTCGATGAAACTTACATTCGCGATGTCGCAGATGATGTAACGAGTCGGGAATGGCGAGCTGTCGAAGGTGAGCCCCCTTCTCGCCCCGGAGACGAAATTATCGGCCAATATTCCGGCGATACAGAACGGCGGCTTGCAGCTGACGCTTCATTAACCGGCAGCGGAACTGCGTTTTTAAATCAGGACATTTTTACGAATTACCCAACCGAAGAAGATGAATACCAGCCGCTGGAGGATGTACCGGATGCGGACGCCATAGCGGCTAACAGCCCGGTGGACCCAGCCGCCCCGCCAACGGAACAGATGCACGGTACCGATCTACTAAACGGCAGCCATGGTGAGGACGACTAAACCTGCAAAACCCGCCTCTCCTAATAGGAAGGCGGGTTTTATACTTGTATGGGTTCGATCCTCTATTTTCCGAATATGATATCCAGCCAGCCGAGAAATGACATCCACAGCAGGATGCCGATCAAGGTACCCCATATGAGTGCTGTTAATATGTTTCCCTTTCTTTCCATGCCTATGCCTCCCATACAACATCTTTTATAGTAAAACAGTATGGGTCGAGCTATCAGTTCTTATACTAGCCAACCATTTCAAAGACTAGATTTAATAGGAGGAACAGCCGATGAAGAAGCATCCTGACGAGAACCCACGTTTAGTGACCGAACGCGACATTGATGAGGATTTTGGCCTGTTTGTCGAGGATTCATATCCGGACAGCATCCCGATACCAGGCAGCATCAAACACGAGAAGCCGGATGGCAGTGAAACGAGCAACCGCGGAAACTCTTCATCTTCCTGATCCTTCACACCGGAAATGTAACCTCTACGTTCACCCAAGTCATACCTTCCAACATACACTACACCATACGACCCTGGAAGGATGATGCTGATATGAAAGGATTGCCGATCCATCCCTGCGGACATAAAATCACGCTGCAGCAGCGGCTGGCCTCTTTAACCGGTCATCTGGTAGAAGTCAACGCACCGAACACCGGTTTACAACCCGGACGTTTGCAGCGGGTATTCCCGAAAAATTTCATCAAGGTACAGGGCGAGCTCTTTGTGCCGTCCAGTCTCAACTCGGTTCGGGTATTTGATGTCAAGCCGCCGGGCAAAACGGTGCTGATAGGCGTGCGGACCACCTTCTCTACCCGTGGTGCCTTTAACCGGATCCGTCTGGTCAGAATCGGAGCCGATTTTATTGAATTGCTCGCCAAGGATAAGAACCGTTCCCGGATTTTGCTCCCATTAAACAAAGTGGAGGGCATATTCCCGGTGAAGTAGAGACAGTTAAACGTTTTCCTTTTCCTCAAGCTTCCAGACTTGCGACAAGTCCGGAGGCTTATTTTTTGATTATGGATACTCAGGCAGGACCGACTCTGGCTTCTGTGACATTACGTCGATAACGTTTTCCTATAGATTATGTATACTCACCTTTTTCGATTTTCAGTACTTGTCCAACCTGTGCTAAAATATGATACAGATTAAATACTTAAGGCTTGATAAGGAATACAGGAGGAATCAATGATGTTGAAACGCAGAACACGCTGGATGCCCGCCCTATTCGTCATCCTGGCGCTGCTGCTCGTGATGACGGCATGCGGTCAGAATGACAAGGGAGCCGAAAGCGGCGCGGGCAGCGGAACGGGTTCGACGACCGGGGCAACAGCACCCGAAGCGGAATCGCCGAAGGAAACCGAGGTTAAGCAGAACGTGCCGGACCCGAACGCCAGCCACCCTATCGTTACCATTGAGATGGAGAACGGCAAAACGATAAAGCTTGAGCTTTATCCGGAGGTGGCGCCGAACACGGTGAACAATTTCATCTCCCTGGTGGAGCAAGGATTCTACGATGGGACAGGCTTTCACCGCGTCATCCCCGGCTTCATGATTCAGGGAGGCGACCCTGACGGTAACGGAACGGGGGGACCCGGCTACGCTATTCCCGGCGAATTTACATCCAACGGCTTTCAGAATGACCTGAAGCATACGACAGGCGTATTATCGATGGCCCGGGCGCAGGATCCAAACTCCGCCGGATCGCAATTCTTCATTATGGTTGCGGATGCACCTTCGCTGGATGCTCAGTACGCATCCTTCGGAAAGGTGATCGAAGGAATGGAAACCGCAGAGGAGATCGTGGGCTTGGAGCGGGATCAAATGGACAAACCGCTTGAGGTTCCCGTCATGAAGAAAGTGACGGTTGATACGCTCGGCAAGGATTACCCGGATCCCAAGAAGCAGGAATAGCATCTCTTCAGACTAGCATTGCCTCGCAAGTTCATGGCATTGGCACACATCCCGGATCTCTTGTAAATACAGGCCATACCGGCAGGTTTAACGACACAACAAAACAAGACCCGTACGCTGAAATGAGCGTGCGGGTCTTGTTTTAAGTTACAGCCTGTTGTCTCTTCTAGGAATGGGCCGGCTTCTCGATGACGTACAAGCAAGTGCTGTCAGGCAGCTTCACCGGCTTCCCATCTTCATCCATGAATTCGATTCGATCAGCCAATGCCTCGGCATATCCTTCCTGCAGATAATGCTGCTCCACGCGGATGATCGCCTCAGGACCTAGCGTCCTGCGTATACATTCCGCATACTGCGTAGGCGTAAAGTAGCCAAACTGCTCTTGCACTTCATGAACGTAAGCTTCAGCGCCCCAAGTATAGGTGTACAGGAACTCCATTGCATCGTTTACGGGCATGCGCACTTCCGCCTCGGCCAGCTGCTCGTATGATATGACCCGCCCTTTGAAATCCGAGGCATATCGGATCAGCCATTCCATACCGTCGGCCTCAAGAAAGCGGATCCTTCTCCAGGCATCCTCGGGCTCAGTCATAATCCCGTCACGGATGATGATGCGCCCCCCTGGAGCAAGCACATCATAGGCACTGAGCAAGGCTGCCTCCACGGTCGCCGTATTGAAGCGTGAACCGTCCGTCTCAATGTACGAATACAACTCATGCAAAATCGAGGAGAAGATAACCGTATCCACACTCCCCGGCTCCACGTAATCCCTGAGGTTCAGCGCGTCCCCCTTCATCACTTCCCATGCTTTGTACTCCAAGCGTTTACGTTTCTCCAGCGCTTCAATCACGTTCGAGGAGATGTCGATCCCGACTGGGCGCGCTTGCGGCAGCCGTTCCTCGATCAGATCAAGCAGCACGCCGCCTCCGGGCCCGATATCCAGCACCGCCGTTCCCGTTATATAATCCAGAATCACTTTTTTATAATCTCCCGTGCTGTTCATATCGCTCAAATAACTCTCTTCGTTATGAAATCTATCGTAGGCGTCGCGGCGCAGGCCGAATAGGTCGAACAGGAGCAGGACCGCTTTCTCATAGAGGGGCGATTTCTCCGCTTCGATGCAAAATTCAATTAGTTTCTCCGCTGCTTGCGAGAATTCGAAGGTAAAAAATATCGTATCCGGCAGCTCCGGCTTCCGTTCAATCCGGTGGCTCAGATGCGGGTTGGCCATCACCGACCCATGAAGGCAAGACGTCCAATCCGTTTGGCGCAAATATTGCTCAATCATTCTCTTCTTATATACGTTCAGCTTCTTGACGCCTTTGTAATCGTAATACATATCGTTCATCAGCGGCTCAAAGCTTAAGTGGTTCACCGAATCCGGTAGCAGCCGATCCCCCTGCCCCTCCGCAAGCGGCTGATCCATGTCCCGCTTCTCCGAATGGAGAGCAAGCAGGAGAACCTTCACGAATTCTTCCAACGAGAAATCCTGCAAGGCGGCTTCCACGTACCAGAGCGTCATATCCTGAAATCCATGCAGAACAGCTGGCAGATCACACTGCTCACGAATCCCATGAAGCTGCTTATCGAAGTCTTCTCCGCGGGCAATCGAAACGGATCGAAGACGGCGCAGCCGTTCCTCGTAAGTCCACCGATCCGGTACGGTCCCTTCGGCAAGATTCCGAATAAGCTGAGTTATTTCTTCCTGAACGGAATGCCAGAGCTCCTCCGATACGCCGCCGATGATGCAGTGATTCAAGGGGATTAGCAGCCGGATCAACTCCTCCGCGGTCAGCCGTCCTTCCTCCGTAAGCTTATGCAGCGGCAGATTCTCCTCAAAAGCGACTTCCCCGCGAATGTGTTGCCCGAGCAGTCCATGGGTAAGTATGAGTGTATGGACCATCTCCTCATGCGGAGACATGGTTCCGTTGCCGTCCCGGATATATCTCTCGTATAACTGGGCAGACCCGATATTATGAAGGAACAAGTTCATACCCGACTGCTGCCAGCGAAGGCGATCTCGCATCGTTCCGCCCTTGGCCGTTTCCGCCCACACCAGTACTTCTTCCAGCAGTTCTTTGATCCAATAGGAAACAGGCAGCGAATCCAGTATCTTCAATGTACGTTCTACATAATCGAGCACGGGGTTGGCATGTGCCAATTGGCCAATGGACGTAATCCGTTCCAGATTCACGATTCGTTCTTCGGCTGATACCAGTTTCATTAACCATGGATACCTCTTGGCAGCCGCTTCATCCCCCTGCCGAAAAGCGGTTATGATATCCAGCGCGTGCAGCATAGATTGTTCCTCCACTTCCTGAAATAATAATGAACACGTTACGTTTTTTCGCTGCTACGATTATAACAAATTCCTGTCGATGGAATGCAAGCATTTGGTAGTAGCCGATGCTACAGGGTATACTGGTCAACGAAACCATATTTTTTATTGATGTGAAGGAGTGAGTGTACATGAGCCTGAAAAATAAAACAGCCCTCATCACGGGTGCAGGCAAAGGGATTGGACGCGCTCTGGCGATTGCTCTTGCCAAGGAAGGCGTGCACGTTGGGCTTGTCGCCCGTACGGCAGCTGATCTGGAGCCGCTGAGCGCCCTGGTTGCTGAACAATATGGTGCCAGAGCCGTGGCTGCAGTTGCCGACGTTTCCGTGCAGAGCGAGGCAGAGGCTGCGTTTGCAGCGGTAAACATGGAGCTCGGATCGGTAGACATTCTGATTAACAATGCGGGCATTGCCCAGTTCGGCAATCTGCTGGAAATGGAACCTGAAGCCTGGAAACGTATCGTTGACGTAAATCTGATGGGGACTTACTACATGACGCGCGCAGCGCTGCCCGGCATGATTGAGCATAACATGGGCGATATCATCAACATCTCGTCTACGGCCGGAGAGCGCGGATTCGCCACAGGCTCTGCCTATAACGCTTCTAAATTTGCCGTTATGGGACTGACCGAAGCCGTGCTCCAGGAGGTCCGCAAACACAACATTCGGGTGACCGCACTGACCCCAAGCACCGTGAACACGGATCTTGCCGTCAATGCCGGCCTGAAGATCGGGGACGAGGACCGGATGATGCAGCCGGAAGACGTAGCTGAGCTTGTGCTCGCTGCACTGAAGCTGCCGCAGCGGGTATTTGTCAAATCCGCCGGGATTTGGACAACCAACCCGCAATAATGGCGCGTCGACAGACGCACCTATTGCTACAGCCATTCAAGGGTGTTCCCTGGTCATCGGCCAAGGGAGCACCTTTTTGCGTACAGCCTGGATATAAAGCGACCGTAACGCGGACAGCAACAATTGTTCTTTTTTCCATACGGAATCAAGTGTCAACAATCCGTTGTCATGATATAATGACATGGCGTCATACGACAGCCAGATAGTTACCTTAAGCTACACTCATGGAAAGAAGATGACAACAGCATGATCGCTGACATTTTACTAGAAGTGGTACTTCCCATCTTTGTCCTGATAGGTTTTGGCATCATTATGCAATATGCCTTCAAACTCGATTTGTACACACTCGCCAAAATCAACTTTTACTACATTACGCCTGCAGCGGTATTTATGAGTATGTACGAATCCAAAATGTCACCGCAGCTCCTGGGCATGGTGGCCTTATTCTATGCGCTCTATATCGGCGTGCTCTACGTGATCAGCATGCTGGTTGCCAAGCAGCGCAAATTCAATCGGGGGATGAGAGCTGCTTTTACCAACAGCCTTCTGCTCGATAATTCGGGAAACTACGGCCTTCCGATCAATGATCTGGCCTTCAAGGGAGACCCGATGGCCGGCTCGGTACAAGCGCTCATCATGTCTTTTCAGAGCCTCCTTACGTTCACGTACGGAGTTATTTCCATTCAGGGAGCCAAGACGGAAGGATTATACAAACAGGCCATCATCGGATTTCTAAAAATGCCCGTTCCTTATGCCCTCGTCATCGGCATTGTGCTGCATGCCCTGGCGTTGCCGCTCCCGGTCTTTATCTCACAGCCGCTGATGTATGCGGACCAATCCATGGTCGCGATCGCCCTGCTGACGCTTGGCGCACAGATCATTAAATATCCGCTCCGCCTGCGCCGGCTCGATGTTTACCTCAGCGTTCTGCTGCGTCTGCTGGTCGCGCCAGCCATCGGCATTCTGATCGTGCTGCTGCTCGGGCTAAAAGGCGTTCCGGCTCAAGCGCTGATCATTGCTTCAGGCATGCCGGTTGGCGTAAATTCATCCATTTTGGCGGAAGAATATCAGAATGAGCCTGATTTTGCTGCACAAACTGTCCTTATATCGACCATACTAAACGTAATTACAATTACCGGCTTAATTACATTAGCCAAATTTGTAGCTTAACGCTAACTCATCTCTGCTAGGAGGAATTTACATATGAATTTTGATCTTGCAATAGACCGAACCTGTACCGACTGTCAGAAGTGGGACAATGTTCCCACCATCTTCGGCGTGCCGGATGCGCTTCCGATGTGGGTGGCTGACATGGACTTTGCCGCTCCTCCCGCCGTTGTAAAGGCGCTCCATCAACGGGTGGAGCATGGTGTATTCGGATATACGTTCCCTTCCGACTCTTACCGTGAAGCGATATGCGACTGGATGGAGAAACGCCACAGCTGGAGTATTCAGCAGGAGTGGATTCAATTCTGTCCGGGTGTCGTTCCGGCACTCAGCCTGATCGTGGATGCGTTCACCGAGCCGGGCGATCAAGTCGTCATCCAGACGCCGGTCTATCCGCCGTTCTATAGCGTCGTTCAAGACCATGGCCGTGAGCTGGTGCATAATCCGCTGCTTCGAAGTGAGGACGGCGATTACTCGATGGATTTCGAAGACTTGGAGAAGAGCTTTTCTACAGGCAAAATCAAAATGCTCATTCTGTGCAGTCCGCACAACCCGGTGGGCCGGGTGTGGAGCAGAACAGAATTAGAGCGACTGGCTTCTCTCTGCCAGCAATACGATGTGCTTGTCGTATCCGATGAAATCCATGCGGATCTGGTGTTTGAATCCGGGGCGCATACGCCATTCGCTGCTCTGTCCGAGGATGCCGCCGAGCGTTCCATCATCTGCACCGCGCCAAGCAAGACATTTAATATCGCCGGTCTGAACACGGCAAACATTATCATTTCGAATGCGCAGCTGCGCAGCAAATTCCGCAAAATTCTGAACCGTTACGCCATCGGCTCCATTACGCCGATGGGCGCCGCTGCCACCGAGGCCGCTTACCGTGAGGGCGAACCTTGGCTGGATGAACTCCTGGTTTATATCCGCGGGAACATGGAGCTGGTTGCGAATTACGCACAGGAGCATCTGCCCGAGCTGAAGGTGGTTATACCGGAGGCTACTTACCTGCTGTGGATTGATTTCCGTGGAATGGGCATGTCCCACGAGGACTTAAATCGCTTCCTGGTTCAAGAGGCGAAGCTTGGATTAAACAGCGGGGCGGCCTTCGGGAAGGAAGGCGAAGGTTTCATGCGCATGAACCTGGCTTGCACGCGCGCCACCGTCCATGAGGCGTTGTCTCGTCTGCATAAGGCTGTCGAGGAATGGTGGAAAGCCTAAGGACATAAACTCAATCGCAAAAGGAGCCGCGCTATACGCGCAGCTCCTTTTTATTGCTTGCAAAATTTCGAACCCTGCCTAAACCTGTTATCCTGTTCCGTCCCTCCGATCGAGCAGTCTCACATCAAACTTCCGTTGTCGTCGGTACCGGAAGTCAGCCCCTCAATCGTTACGGCTCCATTCAGACTGTCGCCGGCCACCTGTCCCCGCTCCATCTGATAACCTGCGTCCAGCATCGAGCCGTCCAGCTGATGAAGCTGCTGGCTGACTTGGTCCATCTGCTGGAACAGCTGACGATGTCGATAAGCTTCGGCGTACCCGCTCTGCTGCGCAGTCTCGTCCATTTGCTCGAATGCCGTTTTGTTCTCGCCCAGCACCTGACGGTACTGCTCCGCTATAGATGTTCGGATATCCTGCACTGCGTTCATCATCCCATGCAAGACCATTCGGCAATTCACCAGCTCCTGCCGGACGGCAGAAGAAGTTTCAGGCGTAACCCCTGCCTGGGCGCTTTGAAGCTCGGCTTGGATATGGCTTAGCTCACTTACGATCATCCCGACTTCGCTCATTCCCCCGTTTTGCGCTGCAGCGGTCAATTGGCCCGATAGCTGGTTGAGTCTCATCGACATATTTTGAATGTTGCTCATTGCAATTCCCCCTTTTCCGGATAGCGTACATGTTTATGAATAGGATGCGATAAACCATGGATTGCTATTCATGTCGATATCTGGTCAGGGGTCCCGTCTGTTGGAATACGGGACGGGATGCCGATATAATAGAGTAAGCCATCATATGAAAGTAGGTAGATTATAGAGTCCTCATGATCAAACGCAAAAAAACGACACTGTTCCTGATTGCTGCCTTATTACTCGCCATATTTTATATGCAGCTGCAAACCTCCATACCGGGATTCATCAACGATCTCGATTTTGATTTTAACAGTAAAGAAACACCTGAAGTCACCCAGCTCCACCCCTATGTATTACAGCAAAAGAATGAGCTTGTCCGCCTCACCAAGAAAAAAGGAATCACGATCATCATAACGGACGGTTACCGCAGCCATGAAGAGCAGACCCGCATCTACAATCAGGGGCGCAGCACCGAGGGCGACATCGTGACGAATGCCAAAGCCGGAGAATCCCTCCACAACTATGGACTTGCGATTGATTTTGCGCTAAGGCTAAAGGATGGAAGCGTCATCTGGGATATGGAATATGACGGGAACGGAAACGGCAAGGCTGACTGGATGGAAGTTGTGGAAATTGCCAAAGATTTAGGCTTCCAGTGGGGCGGCGATTGGGCCAACTTCCCGGATTATCCGCATCTGCAGATCGATTTTGGACTGACGATCCGTGATTTAAAACGGGGAAAGCTCCCTCCCATGGACGCTTCCGAGACTTTGGAAGCAAAGTGAACGGCTAAGCAGCGCATGTCCCTCAAACCTTACGCATCACCTTTTAGATTAATGCCGACCAGATCGTTCTGGTCGGCATTTTTGACGTTGTTCTCTACCAAAACTTTTGATGATTCGTGATATCCAACCAAATGCTTGACATTCGATTCACCTTTTGGTTATATAGTCATATATATGAGTATATAACCTTAACAGGACATGAAGGCAAGGCGGTGATTCTTATTGAGCGGTACCGTACACCCAGATAATAAGCCCCTGTTCATCCAGATCAAGGAGAAGATCGAGGACCAGATCGTGAATGATCTACTGCTTGAAGGTGAACAGGTTCCTTCCACGACGCAGCTCTCCCAATTTTACAAAATCAATCACATCACGGTATTAAAGGGCATCAACCTGCTGGTTGATTCCGGACTCATCTATAAAAAGCGAGGTGTCGGCATGTTTGTTGCAGAGGGGGCCAAGGAAATGCTGCTCCAGACCCGAAAGAGTGCATTTGCGGAACATTATGTGGTGCCTATGGTACAGGAAGCAGACAAACTCGGCTTATCCACGGATGAGCTTTTTCAAATCATAACCCAGTTAAAAGGAAGTGACGTCCATGAATCTTGATATTCAGTTTGATCGCCTATCGGTGGTATATGGTGACCTCGAAGCCGTCCGCAATGTTTCGTTTCATCTCCCGGCCGGCAAAATTTATGGTCTCTTGGGGCGGAACGGAGCAGGCAAAACCTCGCTTCTGTCTGTTCTTGCTTCATTTCGTGAACCCTCATCGGGATCGGTTACGGTCGGCGGTGAGCAGCCGTTTGAAAATGCAAAAATCATGAAGGAGGTCTCCTTCATCTACGATATCGACTATAAAGACGAGACCGACAAGGTCAAGGCAGCGATTGAATCGGTAGCCAGACACCGGCCCCATTTCGATACCGGATATGCCCTTGAGCTTGCACGCAAATTCAATTTGCCCTTGGATAAACAGCTGAAGCAGCTTTCCAAAGGGATGCAATCCGCTTTTAACGTATGCATCGGCCTTGCCAGCCGCTCGCCGGTGACCATATTGGATGAGGTTTATCTCGGCATGGATGCGCCGTCACGCGAAATTTTTTACCGGGAGCTGCTGGAAGACCAGGAGCGCCATCCCCGTACATTCATTCTCTCCACCCACCTGGTTTCGGAGATGGATTATCTGTTCGAAGAAGTCATTATCATTCACAAAGGCCAGTTCGTGCTGCAAGACGATTATGAAAGCCTCACATCCCAAGGCGTTTCCATTACGGGCCCGGCGGCAAAGGTAGATGAATATATCCAGGGTATGAAGGTGCTGAACGTGCAGCAGCTCGGTTCTACCAAAGCCGTCATGGTCTATGGAGAATTAAGCGATGAAGCCCAGCTGGCCGCACATCGGGCGGGACTTGAGATCGGGCCGATCTCACTCCAGGACTTGTTTATCCATCTGACGGGGGAGGAATATTCCGCATGAAAAAAACGTCATCTGCCGTAACCAGAGTTTCGACGGACATGTTTATTCAGCAAGGCAGCTGGTCCTTGGGTTTTCTATTTGTTGTGCTGCTGATCTATATTGGAGTCGGCATCGGTACCAGCATGGGTGTCAATGTTCGCGAAGGAATCGCAGAGGAGGACTTCTTCTCTATCACTTACCGTTCAACCAAAGGATTTATGCTCGTCATCGGCATCATTTCTGCTTACGGCTTTCTGAGCTATTATGTAAGAAACGGGATTACGCGCAGGGATTTCTTTAAAGGAGCCGCATTGGCGGCCGTCTATCTATCATTGGCCTTTCCAGTCGTGGTGGGTCTGGTCAATTGGATCATCGGAATGGTTACCTCCCATGATGTCAGCAGCACCTTGCTGCAGAAGCTCGATAACAACTGGCTGCTGATACTTGTCTCCTATGGCGTCCAAATTTTTATCTACTATCTGATGGGATGGATGATTGGATCCGGATTTTACCGGTTTGGCTGGATTCGCGGCTTGGGGTGGATCGCCTTAGCCCTCGTGTTGATCGCCTTCATGGATGCATTATGGCAATTCGAGCTGGCTTCCATATGGGAACAGTGGCTGCCGGTCACGACTGACTTTTCCGTTACGCTGCCGGTCTCTCTTGCAGGCTCCCTGATCGTCATCCTGATTGCGCTTATTCTGATTCGGCTGATCACGCGAAGAGTTACGATCAAAATGTAACATGTACGCCAAAATGGCTGATTCACGGGTAGCAGCATATCTACTCCGGAGTCAGCCATTTATCATTCTTTACATTGCTTGAATTAAGCAGCGCTGCTCTTCTTTTTATTATAAATATCGAAGGCTACCGCCGCGAGAAGAACCAGACCCTTGATGCCTTGCTGCCAATCGATGCCAAGACCTACTAGCGACATCCCGTTATTGAGCACGCCCATGACAAGACCGCCGATGATGGCGCCAAAGACCGTACCGATCCCGCCGGTGGCCGATGCGCCGCCGATGAAACTCGCCGCGATGGCATCCAGTTCAAAGTTCGTGCCGGCTCTTGGCGTCGCCGCGTTCAAGCGGGCGGCAAAGATCAACCCGGAGATCGCTGCCATTACGCCCATATTAACGAATACCCAGAACGTGACCTTCTTGGTTTTCACGCCGGACAGCCCCGCCGCCTTCTCGTTGCCGCCGAGCGCATAAATATGACGGCCCATCACGGTTTTGTTCATCACGAAGGAATAGATGATGATCAGCACCAACAGCAGAATCAGAATGTTCGGGAGGCCGGCATAACTGGCCAGCATGAACGTAAAGGCATTGATCACCGCTGCAATTAGGATAAGCTTCAAGAGGAACAAGCCGTTTGGCAGAACTTCGAAGTTGTATTTTTTATGCGATTTTCGCTCGCGAAGCTCATTGATCAGGAAAATAACCGTAAAGACGATGCCCGCCAGAATGGCGATCAGATTGGTGCCGGTATTGCCGAAGTCCGGGATAAAGCCGGAGCTCAGCTTCTGGAAGCCTCCCGGAAACGGCGCAATGGATTGGCCCTCCAGCACGATCATGGTTAGACCGCGGAACAAGAGCATGCCCGCCAGAGTTACGATAAAGGCCGGTATTTTCACATAAGCTACCCAGAATCCCTGCCAAGCTCCGATCAGACCGCCGACGATCAAGGATACGATGACGGCAATGACGGGATGCAGCTGCATATCGACCATCATGATCGCTGCAACCGCACCGACGAACGCGGCTACCGAACCGACCGACAAATCAATATGACCCGTAATAATGACAAGCACCATGCCGATGGCTAATACGAGGATGTAGCTGTTCTGGAGAATCAGGTTCGTGATGTTGATCGGCTCCAGCAGAAGTCCGCCCGTAATGATCTGGAAAAATATCATAATGACAACAAGGGCGATAATCATCCCGTATTGGCGGATGTTGTTTTTGAACATTTTTTTGAGTGTCTCCATCTTAAGCCCCTCCATTCTTGGTCATGTATCTCATCAAGGTTTCCTGCGAAGCCTGCTCTCTGCTAACTTCTCCGGTCAGCCGTCCCGCGCTCATGACATAAATCCGGTCGCAGATCCCTATAATCTCCGGCAGCTCCGAGGAAATGACAAGCACGCCCTTGCCCTCATCCGCCAGCTGGTTAATGATCGCGTAAATCTCGTATTTGGCCCCAACGTCAATCCCCCGCGTCGGCTCATCCAGGATCAGAATGTCCGGCTCGGCATATATCCATTTACTCAAGACAACCTTCTGCTGGTTCCCCCCGCTGAGGTTTCCCGTCTTCTGGAGAATGTTCGGCGTTTTGATTTTCAGCTTCTTCCGCATATCCTCCGCCACGAGGATTTCTTCCCGTTCATCAATGACCATGTTCTTTGCCAGCTTGGACAGTCCGGTCAGCGAGATGTTACGTTTGATATCGTCCATGAGAATCAACCCGTATTCCTTGCGGTCCTCGGTCACGTAAGCAAAGCCGTTTTCAATCGCCTCGGTAATAGATTGATTCCGGATTTCCTTCCCGTCTTTGCGCAATGTTCCTGTAATATTCCTGCCGTATGCCTTACCGAAAACACTCATCGCAAGCTCGGTCCGGCCGGAACCCATCAGCCCGGCAATGCCCACGATTTCCCCCCGGCGGATATTCATATTAACTTTATCAATTACTTTGCGGCTTGCTTGCTGCTCGTGATACACCGTCCAATCCTTAATCTCCAGAATGACTTCCCCGATTTTTGGTGTCCGCTCCGGATAGCGGTTCGTCAAATCCCGGCCGACCATGCCGCGGATGATCCGGTCCTCGTTCACCTCGCCGCCTCTCATATCGAGCGTTTCGATGGTCTGACCATCGCGCAGAATCGTAATGGAGTCCGATACCTTTGACACCTCGTTCAATTTATGGGAGATCAGGATGCAGGAGATTCCCTGCTTCTTGAATTCCAGCATCAGCTCAAGCAGGTTCTCGCTGTCGTCCTCGTTGAGCGCTGCCGTCGGTTCGTCCAGAATAAGCAGCTTCACCTTCTTCGATAAGGCCTTCGCGATTTCGACCAGCTGCTGCTTGCCGACGCCAATGCTGCCGACCTGCGTGTTTGGGTTTTCGCTGAGTCCCACCTTATCCAGCAGCTCTTTAGCTCCGATCATCGTCTCGTTCCAGTTCATAATGCCCTTCTCTGCGCGCTCGTTCCCCAAGTAAATGTTCTCGGCAATCGACAGATACGGGATCAACGCAAGCTCCTGATGGATGATGACGATGCCCAGGTCTTCACTTTGCTTAATATCTTTAAATTGGCAGACGCTGCCTTTGAACAAAATATCTCCCTCATACGAGCCGTGTGGATACACGCCGCTCAGCACTTTCATCAGCGTGGATTTGCCCGCTCCGTTCTCCCCGCACAGGGAGTGGATTTCGCCTTCGCGAACTTTCAGGTTCACGTTATCCAGCGCCTTCACCCCGGGAAACGCTTTCGTAATATTCCGCATTTCAAGAATGTACTCTGACATCTGGCTTCACCTTCCTATCGTTTCGTGTTCGCTGCCTAAAGGCTATTTCAATCCGATTTCTTCCTTGGAATAATAGCCCGTCTCCACAACCTCTTTCTCCACATTGGAAGCATCAACGGATACGGGAGGGAGCAGATAGGCTGGCACGACCTTGATGCCGTTATCGTACGATTCCGTATCGTTGACCTCGGCCTCTTCTCCCTTCAGCACGCTCTCCGCCATCTTGACCGCTTGCTCGGCGAGCTGGCGCGTGTCCTTGAACACCGTCTGCGTTTGCTCTCCGGCCACGATCGATTTAATGGAAGCTAGCTCGGCATCCTGACCCGTGATGATCGGCAGCGGCTTGGCCGCCGTCCCGTAGCCTACGCCCTTGAGCGAAGAGATAATGCCGATGCTGATCCCGTCGTAGGGCGACAGCACCGCATCCAAATTTTCGCTCGAATAGTTGGCACTGATCAGGTTATCCATCCGCGACTGGGCCAAAGCCCCATCCCAGCGCAGGGTCGCAATCTGGGCCATCGTAGTCTGCTTGCTCCGAACCACAAGCTTGCCTGAATCCATGTAAGGCTTCAGCACGGACATCGCGCCGTCATAGAAGAAGTAAGCATTGTTATCGTCCGGCGATCCGCCGAACAGCTCGATATTGAACGGCCCCTTCCCTTCCTTCAGGCCAAGCTTCTCTTCAATATAAGATGCTTGCTGAACACCGACCTGGAAATTGTCGAAGGTGGCATAATAACTTAAATGCTCGGTATTTCGAATTAACCGGTCATAAGCGATAACCTTAATTCCCTGATCATGGGCCTTCTTGATCACGTCTGTCAGCGTATTGCCGTCAATGGAAGCAATGACGATGACGTCGACCCCTTTCGTAATCATGTTCTCGATTTGGGAAATCTGGTTTTCAATCACGTCCTCGGCGAATTGAAGATCGGTTTTATATCCCTTTTCCTGAAACAGCCGCTCCATGTTCTTTCCGTCAGCCACCCAGCGTTCGGATGATTTCGTTGGCATCGCAAGGCCGACGTATCCCTTCTCAGCATCGCCGGTTTGGCTTTCGGCGAGGTTGCAGGCCGTCAGGGCCAAGAGCAGCACCGCGATCAGCAATCCTGGCAATCCTCTCTTCATCGGTAGTTCCCCTTTCCGAAAAATGGAATCGAGAGCGCTTACAACCGAAGGTTCGAAAAGCCTCTCTGTACTACAAAGGATACCTCCCAACGGGTGGAGGGGTCTTTCCACGAAAACAACCTTTTTTATAATTTTCATACTTTTGTTGTTTGGAATTCGCGCGGGTGTGTACATGGCTGCTTAACGTCCCGGCTCCGTACACAGCATGTCTCAAGCGGTTGCCTGCATAAAAAAAGCCTCTGTTAAGTTGGTTATCCCAACAAAACAGAGGCTATCGCCTTCACTTAAGCCATGATAAGCGCGAAAACCGTGTCATCTCCCCATATCATTAGAAAAGTCTGCGGGCATCAAACTCGCCAGCGGACCATAATTACGATCATATACGGCCTGCCAGAATGGTATAGGTTCCGGATACCAACTTCATGCCCCTAACTCAACCGCTTATTCTTCCTGAACCGTCGCCCCTTTGCGGTACCGGTTCGGCGATACCCCCATCACCTTCTTAAAAGCCGTGCTGAAATAATGCTGGCTGTCATACCCTACCCGCTCCGCGATGTCCAGGATGCTAAGCTCGGTGGAGTTGAGCAGCTGGATTGCTTTCTGAATCCTCGTCTGGGTCATGAGCGTGATAAAAGACGTGCCCAGTTCTTTCTTTAGCGTCCGGCTCAGATAGACGGGCGAAACCTGCAAGGCATGGGCAAAGGATTCCAGCGTCAGCTCCCGAACGGCATACTGCTCCTGGATGAGCTGGCGAGCCCGCCGTACCAGCGGAGAGAGCTGCGCCTCCTTGAACACCCCTTCCCGGCAAGCCTCATAGGCGGCTGCAACCGCGCCGTCCGCTTCTTCCGAAACAGGCTCCAGATGTACATTCACAGCCAGCTTTAAGTACTTCTGGATCAGCTGCTCGGCATCGGCCGCAATGTTCGAATCCGCTACTCCCCAGCAGCAGATGCCGATCCATCCGGTGTGATCCCGGAACAAAACGCAGGGCGCGGGATGAAACAGCTCGGCGATTATATTTTCCATCGCGAACAGATACAGCTGCCGGTCGCTTTCCTTCATCAAAGGCTGCGGAGCCGTCATCTCCGTCCATCTGGCGATGCCGATCCGGGATGGACGGCAAGGCGGCAGTCCCAGGAATTCCAGCTGCTCGAGCGCCTCCTCCTCATCCAGCAGGCCATGTATCCATTCGAGGCAGAACCGTTCCCGCAGCAGCGGAATGTTCTTCTCGATTTGCTCGGACGCCTTCTTAAGATAGTTCTCCTGGATTTGATGGTCGTTCAGCTCATCCCGAACGCTGCCCAGCACCTGGATCAGGTGACCCGCATTCACCGGCTTCAATATATAATCCTTAACCCCGAGCCGGATCGCTTCCTGCGCATAAGCAAATTCGTCATGACCGGTAATAATGACGAACCGGCATTCGGGACGTTCTTCCTTCATCCGCTTCATAAGCCCGATGCCGTCCAGGAACGGCATATTCATATCGACCAGCATAATGTCAATCGGTTGGCTGAGCGCAAGCTCCAGCGCCTCTTCGCCATCCTCCGCTTCGGCAGCCACTTCCATGCCGAGTGCCTCCCAGTCGACCGCATCCCGAATGCCCTCGCGGATAATTGGCTCATCGTCGGCAATCAAGACTTGATACGCTCTCTTCATAACCTGTCTCTCCCATCATGATCGGAGGACGAAGGAACGGCATGCACCAGCGGGTGCGTAATCACTACCGTGGTTCCCTCGTTCTCTGTACTGTCAATCGTGATTCCGTACTCATCGCCGAACGTTAGCTTGATACGTGCCTGCACATTCAGCATGCCGTAGCTTCGGCTTCCGCCCAGCCCTTCTCCCGGGGTCGCCTCCATGGCGGTTACCGGGTCGGCAAGCTGTTTGCGAAGCGCCTCCAGCCGATCAGAAGACATGCCGGCCCCATTATCCTGGACGCTAAGGAGAAGAACGTCTCCGTTCACCTGGGCTTTGATGACAATTCGCCCAGGCCCTCTACGGGCCTTAATGCCATGGTATATCGCGTTTTCCACGATCGGCTGCAGTAAGAGCTTCAGCACGTACAATTTCTCAGCCTCTGGCGAAAGCTCCATCTCAACCTGCAGCCTGTCGCGGTAACGCGTTTTCTGTATTTGCAGGTAACTGCTGATATGCGTCCATTCGTCGGACATGGGAATAATATCATCCCCTTTGCTGAGCCCGATCCGAAACAGCCGCGACAAGGATTCCACCAGATCCGATACATCGTCCGCCCCTTTCTTGCGGGCCATCCAATGAATTGTATCCAGCGTGTTGTACAGAAAATGCGGCTTAATGTGAGCCTGCAGGCTGCGCAGCTCCGCTTCGCGCTTCTGCTTTTCCCGCAGCTCGCTCAGCTTCATCAGCTTTCGAATCTGCAGAAGCATGCGGTTAAAGCTGCGGCCGAGCATACCCACCTCATCCTGCCGGTTTCCCCAGTAACGGGTCGTCAAATCCCCGGATTCGGCTTTTTGCATGAAGGACATGAGCTGCCAGATCGGTCTGGATATCGACTGTGAAAGCGTATAGGATGCCGCAACCCCAAACAAACACACCACAAACAAGAAACAAATCATATAAAAACGAATCTCCCGGACCTCATACACCGTTTCGCTGGTTGGAAATACGCCGATCGTCCGCCAGCCGGTAAATGAGGAGGTGCCGTATATCAATTGCAGACGCTCCCCGTTCACCTCGCGGATCAAGGCGCCGCTGTCCTCTTCCGGAAACCACGAGGGGGGAATGGACGGAATGATGGAATCCTCCGGAGCATAGATACTGGAGCCGCCGGCCTCTGCCACCATCAAATATCCGCTTTTTCCAAGCGTGACATCCCGGACCGCTCTCGCGACTGCCCGCAGCTTCAAATCGATCAATACCGCACCGGTTACTTCCCTCGTATCCGGATCCACAATCGAGCGAACGACCGATACCAGCTCCTCGTTGCCGTAATGAACATGGGTGGTGACATTACGCTCTGCCGGATGGCCAAGCACGGTGAAAATCCCTTCATTTAAAACAGCCTCGCGGTACCATTCTTCCTCCGTCAAACTTGCCGGACTGCGTGCGTACATTTCGTTACTGATATACTCTCCCTCGCGATTGACCAGAAGAATAGAGGCGATTTCCGGGTACAGCGTCGTGAAGCCTTGAAGGTACCGCTTAATCTCATAATTCTCCGTATTGTCCTGCTTGACCGAGGCGGTTCGCGGGCCGGAATCACCCGTATCTTCGGTTCCAACGGCTGGCTTGTCCCCTTGAATTTCCCCATTCAGAAATCGTTCCGTGCGCGGGTCAAATCCGATCAAATACGTAATGTTCTGGAGATTCTCCATATCATTGTCCAGGGTCTGATTGACCTTTCCGATCAATTGAATGGTGTTCGAGGTTACCTGCTGATCCACAATGCGGTTAACCGTCCAATTGACGAGGACACTCAGCGCGATTGAGGGCAGGATGCCAACCATGAGGAACAAAATGACGAGCTTGTATCTCAGCGGCAAATCCCCGAACCGCAGCCACCGCGACATGCCTTCGCGCCAGGATTCCGCTCTGTTTCTATTTTGCATAATAATCATTCACATTCTCTCGGGTCACAATGGAAATCCCGGTGTCCACCCTTGTCGGAAGCGGAGATACGTCATTGCCGAGCGTCGGGGCCGGTACGGTAAGACCATGATGCAGATGAAACAAATACTGCAAGGACCAATAGCCCATATTCCACGTCCCCTGGGCGATCGTTGCCGCGATGGTTCCATCGGAAATCCGGTCCAGCGTTCCTTTATTCGTATCGAATCCGATGATGGTAATTCGGTTTGCTTTATCCGCGCCGATCACGGCATCCGCCACGCCCATTCCGCCGCTGGCCTCCGTTACGAAGATCCCTTTGAGATCCGGGTGCTTATCCAGCATGTCGGCAGCAGCCTCTTTGGCAACGAGGGTATCCCCTTTGCCTTCCCTGATCTCCACCACGGACATGCCGGGATATCGCTGCTCTAAAGTGTCCCTGAAGCCTTCGGAACGGTCATCATGATTCTGCTGCCCGGGCTGGGTAACAATCCCGATCTCCCCTTCCCGGCCGAGAAGCTG
Organism: Paenibacillus sp. JZ16; assembly: GCF_015326965.1. Classification (NCBI taxonomy): domain Bacteria; kingdom Bacillati; phylum Bacillota; class Bacilli; order Caryophanales; family Paenibacillaceae; genus Paenibacillus; species Paenibacillus sp. JZ16. The sequence continues at coordinate 6,107,377 of NZ_CP017659.1, read as the reverse complement.
CGCCATTTTGTCCGCGGCCGCAACGCCAGCGTTGTAATTGTTGGTTGCCAGGAACGAATAGGCCTTACTGTCAGGCGCATCCGCATCAAACAGCACGACGGGGATCCCGGCATCCACGGCTTTATTAATTGTCGACGTCAGCGCTTTGGAATCGATGGCCGACAGGGCGATACCGGCAGGCTTTTTGGCAATCACTTGTTCCAGAACAGTGATCTGTTCCTCCACGTCGTATTGTGTAGAGCCGCGATAATCGACAGTTACGCCTAGCGCATCCCCTCCATCCTCGAAGCCCTTCAGAATATTTTTCCAGTATTCCATACCGGATTGAAAAGTCACCATAACATAATTCTCACCCATGCTGCCGTGCAGGCCGCCCTCCTCCCAAGCGGAAGAACGCTTGTCCTCCAGCCTGTACATGAAGACATAGGTGAAAAAAGCCAATAGAAGCGCACCGTACACCAGCATCATCTTCTTCATGAATAAGTCCCCCGATCCTTGATCCTTCGTTCGCCATCTTCAGTTGCAATCGGTTACATAACGTATAATGAATATACTGCAATTCTTTGAAAAAGATCAAACCCTTGCTAAAATTTGGCTATGGCCGGCAGCAAAAAACAGACCGTCCACAGTTAAACCTAACCATGTTGCAGCCTGTTTCTGATATGTTAATTATCTTATTTTTGTACATTGAATTTCATTGCCTTATGTAGCCCGCTTAGCTGGATAAATGCTGATACCGTGCATAAATAAACTCACCACGTGACGCGCAAGATCCTCAGGAGTCCGCTTGCCTGTCAGAAGCTGCTGCGAGGTCAGTCTTTCAATGACACCGACCAAGCACTCCGCAACGATATGCATATCGGATTCACCGTCAAAATACCCGTCCCGCTGCTCAGCTTTCAGATTTTGCTCAATCATGGCTGCCATTTCCGACTTTACGATCACCGCGTCATCCCCAATAAAAAAACCGATTTGCGTCAGATCCGGGTCTTTGCCAAGAAACGCGAACAACCCTGTCAGTACGCTCTGCAAACGGCCGGTCACATGATTCTCATCGATTCCACTTTCCAATCTGCTGCCCTCGAGCAGGATCTTGAGCTCAGCTCGAAATTTCTCCACCAGCTCCTTGAACACGGCTTCTTTGCTCTCAAAATACAAATAGAATGACGGCTGCGTCAATCCAGCCCGAGAAACGATGGTGCTGATCTTGGTCTGATGGTATCCTGACTTTGCAAATTCATTAGCAGCGACAATCAGTAGTCTAGCCCGGCTTTCTTGTCCGTTCGCACCCTTCTTACGCAAAGCTATCCAACCTCCGAATCTACTCATGATGTATGTAAGTTACCGTCCATTATACTCTATATCGGAAAGTTGCTGCTACAGATAAAGTCCAGTCTTAACATGCACGAGACTTTACATCGCCACAAGAACGTTATAACGTAAAAGGATAACGATGTTTATCGTTACAGCTAAGAAGGAGATAAATAACATGCAGAAACATACCCCATCCAACTCGGTGGATATAACCGAGTCACATAACTCGCAAGACCCGTCATCCACACGCGTACTTATTGTCACGGCGGTCGATGCTGAAAAAGAAGCCGTGCAGCGCGGGCTTAACCATGCTCACGGATTTGATGTCATCGCGGGTGGAGTCGGCCCAGCGGCAACCGCTGCTGCGACTGCCCGCAAGTTGGTTCAAGGCACCTATGATTGGGTTATCAGCGCAGGTATCGCTGGAGGATTTGCCGGTCAGGCTGAGGTTAGTTCCATCGTTATTGCGGACACCATCATTGCCGCTGATCTCGGTTCCGAAACTGAAGACGGCTTCAGCAGCGTCCAGGAGCTCGGCTTCGGAACGGATCGGGTGCAGGCACATCCGGATTCCGCCCGCAAACTCGCGGAGGCCTTACAACATGCTGGCGTTCCCGTAACCCTCGGGCCCGTTCTGACGGTCTCCACTACGACGGGAACAGCCGCAACGGCCGCACGTCTCCTCCACCGGGTACCGGACGCCGCAGCCGAGGCGATGGAGGGCTTCGGCGTGGCCACCGCTGCCGCTGCAGTCGGTGTGCCCGTGCTCGAAATCCGGTCCATTTCCAATCAGGTCGGTCCGCGGGACCGCAGTGCATGGAAGATCAAGGAGGCGCTGCAGGCGCTTGAGACCGCAAGTTCATTACTACCGGAGGTGTTACGATGAAAATCGCTTTTTCCCCTTGCCCCAACGACACATTTGTATTTCATGCCTGGGTTCACGGACGGATTCCAGGCGCCCCCAAGCTGGATGTATCCTATGCGGATATCGATATCACCAATCACTGGGCAGCCGAAGATCGAGAACATGATATCTTAAAAATATCCTATGCCGCGCTCCCCTGGGTGCTGGATGAATATGCCCTTCTGCCCTGCGGAGGAGCACTTGGCCGCGGATGCGGGCCGCTCGTTCTGACAGCGGACAAGCTGACGGATGGTAAAACCCCTGACAGCCCTGCGGATTTGTCCGGCCGGCGGGTAGCCGTTCCAAGCGAGCGCTCCACGGCTTATCTGTTGTTCCGTCTGTGGGCCGCACAGAACGTACCCGGAGGGCTTGGCGAAATCGTGGTGATGCCGTTCGATCAGATTATGCCGGCTGTCCGGGATGGAGCGATTGATGCCGGGCTTGTCATTCACGAAGCACGGTTCACCTACTCGTCTTATGGATTGAAGATGATGACGGATCTGGGCAGCTGGTGGGAGTCCGATACCAATCTGCCTATTCCTCTGGGAGCCATTGTGGCCCGCAGGTCGCTGGATCTGGCAAGCATCTCGAACTGGATCCGCTCCTCTGTCGAATACGCCTGGCAACATCCCGAGGACTCTCGGGCCTATGTCCTCCATCACGCTCAGGAAATGGACCCGGATGTCGCCGATGCTCACATCGACCTGTACGTCAATCCATTTACCGCGGAGCTGGGCGAGGATGGTTATGCCGCGATTTCAGCCCTGCTGAACCGCGCAGCCGATGAAGGGCTTGTGCCAAGGATTGATCCTGCGCTGCTGAAGCGTCCGTAATATGGCAGCCTAAACGCCTTCACTTCACTGAAAGCTTATATTTTCTATATCCATAAGAGGAGCACCAAGAACCCAGCAACCGGGTCTCCTGGACGCTCCTCTTTTTCATTGTCCACCCATGAATGGTTCTTGTCGTACACTCCTGTTCAGTACTCATTCCTCGATATAAAATCATGCAATCGCCGATAAATTCCGATAATCTCATCCATGGGCATTCTCACCAGTCCGCTGGAAGAAGGAGCTACAAACTCACGCACGCCGTCAATGACGGAGTCCGGCTGAATTCCCCAATCCGCCTTGGCTTTGCCGCTAAATTCGGTATACACGCCCTTGCCGACAAAGCAGGCAACCTCCGGTCTGTACTTGGCCAGCTTCTCGCGCAGCGTCTCTCTACCGAGCCTGTACTCTTCGCGGGTTATGTCTTCGGCCCCCCTTGTGGGCCTGGCTACAATATTGGTAAATCCGTACCCTAGCTTAAGCAATTCCCCATCCTCAGCGGCTTCATATAAGCGCGGGGTCAAACCGGATTTATGCAGAATCCTCCAAAAATTGTTGCGAGGGTTCGCATAATGATGACCGACCTCCCCGGATCGCAAACTCGGATTAAAACCGATAAATACAAGAGTCAATCCATAATCCAGATGATCGCTGACTTCATCCATTTTGCTTCCTCCTCTCATCATCTAAATCTGGGTTCCCTTGAGCTTAATGAGAGCTCGATGCGGCAGCGCTGTTGTTGCGTTTGCGTATCTGGTGAATGCCCATCACGACGGCAACAAGCTCCCAGTCACCAAGAACGTCGCTCTCATTCTGAAGCTGATAGGCTCCGGCTTGAAGCCAGCCGCTAATGCGGGAAAAAGAGGCGATGCCCCCTCCGGCATCATCCGTTATTTCATACTCATTGGAAAAAGCAGGCGAAGTGATCTCGTATACGCCCCGCGATCCCGCATCGTATTCGAATTTTTTCGTAAAAAAACTCATCCGCATGCGCAGCAGGCCCAGTTCTTCCCCATTGCCGCCAGTAATATTCCATTTGTTCGAGAAGAATCGAAACGACCCGCTGCATACCGGATCTCCCGAAGCGTTATATACGTCCAGCGAGGAGCCGAAAGCGCTCTTCAAATCCAGACTTCCTATGACACTGCCTTCCCTATCCATAATATCTGTTATACCCGAGCTAAAAAAGTTATCCTTAAAATATAAATGCATAGGACTTCTCCCCTTCCTCGATTCCTGCATACCTGTTATTCATACAACGATTTGCAGATTAAATTGTTTCAATTTTTTTGCGGGAAATTCGGGAACCGATCCGTCATTTGATTGTCTAATAGTCGAGGTGATGTTATTGGAGTACCTTAAATCGATGGTAGCCGTGAATGATGCGAGCACCGTGCTGAGTGACTGGATGGAGTCCTTCGGCCAGGACGTATGGAACTATGCATTCTTCCTAACGAAACGCAAAGATGCGGCTGACGATATCAGTCAGGACGTGTTTTTGAGAGCATTTAAGCACTGGAATGATTTTCAGGGCCGAAGCTCTGTCAAAACATGGCTGTTAACCATCACCCGCAATCTTTCCCTGAACTATCTCAAGTCTTCCTATATGACAAGGGTATCATTAACCGGCTGGATCACTTCCAAGCAGACCAAACCCTCCGCTGAAAAAGAGTTTATGGATGCCGCTGCCGTCTCGCAGATTTGGAAGTATGTGTTGGAGCTGCCGCCCAAATACCGGGAGGTGCTGATTCTTGAATCCCATTACCAGCTGCCGCGAAAAGAAATAGCGGAACTGCTCGGCATATCCGAAGGAACAATCAAATCCAGACTGCACCGGGCTCGAGCCCGAATGGAAATGATGTTGAAAGGAGAGGATGTCCAGTGAAGACCGAACAAGAGCTGCAGCCCGATTGGATTCAGGAACTCGCTTCTTCTCCATTTAACGAGCCGATGTTCACCGAAGAGATGAGATCCAGTGTATTAAACAACGCTGCTAATGGCTCTGTAAGAATGGGCAGAAAAAAACGGAGGTCTCCAACACGTCTGCGTATTATGACCGCAAGTGTGTTCATGCTTCTTCTAATCGTGGCGGCATGGGGATGGCGTGAATCACCCGTGATTCAACAGCTGATCCCGATCAAGGGTTGGGGGAATGCTGCCGATTGGGCTCCCCGCAGCGTGTACACGGAGGATGGCGTAGATAAACTTCAGGCATTTCCGGGCGGGGATAATGTCGCGGGCTCTCCAGCCGGTGCCTGGTGGAATCTTCTAACCCCCATTCAAGATCTTGAAGGGAAAACGATCCGCATATCCGCCGTACACCGGGATACGGGCATTACCCTTGAAGAGCTAGCTGAGACGAAGATTACTTCCGATATGGCATACAATGACTTTACGCGAGTATCTTCCCGTTTTGCCCTGCCGCTCTCCGGTTTATGGCGTTTCGACGTAATGGTGGATCAGGAGAAGTACGGCGATATCGTGGTCGATGTGCCGGACAGCAGCTGGGAGCCGAGCCCGAGTTTCGTTTCGGCTGCTTCTGAAGACCCGGTGGAGGCGATGCTTTCCTCAAAATATCCTCCGACTGAAATGACGGGCATCGAAGGGCGTCTCGGCTTTATTGATCCGGGCTTTATCGCTGGCCAACCCAACAAATACATGTGGCACTTCTGGGGGCGTGAAGAGGAATTGAAGGGGGAGCTTCTCATCGCCGCCGTGAAAAAAGACACGACCGAGATCATTGATGTATTTAAAACTCGTATCAATCCTTATCCTCATAACGGCGCCGATGCAGCAATACCTACCTCCATGTCGCTGCCTTCGCCAGGACTATGGCGCATTATGGTCTCCATTAACGGTCAACTGTTCGACAGCGTCATTGTGGAGGTCGATAAACCATAAATAGCGATGTCCCAAAATATATGAGCTACTGATCATGAATTCAAACACGACTCATGCCACTCCTCGTTCTCTATTTGAGGCAAACGCTGCCTTGACCAAACCCTTGAAATGAGACCTTTGGATAAAAACAAAGCTGCCCCGGTCTGTAGTCATCTACAGAATCGGGGCAGCCTTACTCATGAGGAATATCGTCATTTCATATTCCTCTCATATCATCTGCCAAACAGCATTATTTCGCGTTCAATGCTTCCTTCGGCACTTCGATTTTGCTGATTTCGTTATGCTTCGAGTAGGTGCTCTTCATTTTCATATCCAAGGATACCTTCTGACCTTCGGCTTCCATTGCCATCACCATGTCCAAATCGGTTGTTGCAGGCAGGTAAGATTCCTTCTGTACGCCATAAATAATATGGATGCTCTTGATATCCATTTGATCCATCATGGCTTCCATCTGCGGATCGTTGCCCGCTTGGCTCATCATGGACTTGGCAAGCTCCTTCAGATTGTCGCCGGAGACATCCGCCGTCAGGACGTATGTGTCTCCATCCTCCGTTACTTTGAAGTCCTTAGCAAGGGTCTTGAACTGCTCTACCTGCTGCTCCGGACTCGCACTGCTTGGATCCAGGCTATCGCGGATCTCCTGCTCCGATTCCTTCGGAACCTGCATCCATTGACCATCCATGAGCATGTAAATACCGTCTTCCGTTATATACTGCTTCATCTCGACCTTGCCTTCCGGAGAATCCATCACGACGTTCTGCATCATCTCCACCGGCTCGAGCGTAAGTTCCGAGTCAAGTGACATATTAACATCCTGCTCCTGCTTCTCTTCGCCTTCAACCACGATATGCTGTTTAACATCGGCTTTCATCGCAAAGCTCTTCAAATTCTGGGAAGCTTCGGCCGATTTCTGGAGAAGCTCGTCAGCAGTCGGAAGAGCATCCTCCTTCGGTTCTTCTTTAGCTGGCGTCTCTGTCGAAGGAGTCGTCCCTTGTTCTGTTGCTGGCGGTGTTGCGGCGTCGTCTGCTGCTTTGTTGTCCTTGCCGCATGCCGTCATACTCATAACCAAAATTGCCCCTAGTAATGCTGCTGTCCACTTCTTCAATCGAATGTCCTCCTAAAATATGTATTCCGAGTTACTTCCCCATTCTATACGATTTGTAACATCGATTGATCAAAATTTCCGAAAAAGGTACACTAGACCTATTCTTTGTCAGGGAGCGTGCTCGATTGGAAAACATTCTGATTACCGGATATCGGGCCCACGAGCTCGGTATTTACAATAACAAACACCAAGGCATACCTTATATACGTAAGGCGATTGCCAATCGCCTGGTTCCACTGCTTGAGGAAGGCCTCCAGTGGGTCATCACGCCAGGACAATATGGCGTGGACCTATGGGCCATCGAAGCGGCTATCGAACTAAAGTCCCAATACCCCAACCTGAAATGCTCCATTCTGACGGCCTACCAGAATCCCGAGGAGCAATGGAACGACGATAAAAAAGCTTATTTTCAGGAAGTGATGAAGGGGGTAGACTTCTATGCACCCGTCAGCAAGGGCCCTTATCAGGGGCCGTGGCAGTTTACGGCCAGGGATGATCTGCTTCTCCGCAAGACCGATGGTATTCTGCTCGTGTATGACGAAGATAACGGCGAAGCCAGCCCCAAGTTCATCAAAGAGCGTGCCCTGAAGAAGCAGGCAGCCGACGGCTACCGCTTTATCAGCATCGGATCGGAGGAGATACAGGCTGTTGCAGACGAAGAGAGCATGTCGCAGGATTTTTACTAGGCTCGATATTCCCCGGTTACCACTTCGATCCGCCAGAGGAGCTGTTATGTTCCCAACTGGATCGCTCGAGGAATTCCGGCTGGCGATCCCCCCGGCTAGATCAAGGCTAACTAAAATGAACCTGTGGCAATATGACACATGAGAAGCGGTGGAGCATGCGAATTAACAAATACATAAGCAAAACGGGATATTGCTCGCGCAGAGAAACCAACCGATTGATTGCAGCCGGACGCATTACAATCAATGGCAAGGTGTGTGAAAAAGGGGCGGACGTTGAGTCGCACGATATCGTGTTGATAGATGGAAAGGAAATTCCTTATAAAGATAGCGAAGCGGTTTACCTGGCTCTCAATAAACCCATCGGTATTGTCTGTACGGCAGCAGAACATGTGGCGGGAAACATTATCCAATTTATTGACTATCCATCGCGCATTTTTGCCATCGGGAGGTTGGATAAAGCCTCTGAGGGGTTGATTTTACTCACGAACGATGGAGATATTGTGAACAAAATGATGCGTTCGGAGCATAATCATGAGAAAGAATATGTGGTGACCGTGGACAAACCCGTTACGGACGAATTTATGCAAGCGATGTCTCAAGGCGTTGAAATCCTGGACGTCATAACCAAACCATGCAAGGTTTACAGGCAAAGCGAAGATGTATTTCGTATTATATTGACGCAGGGCCTTAATCTGCAAATCCGCAGAATGTGTAAAGCCTTGGGGTACAGAGTCCTGAAGCTGGAGCGTGTTCGGATTATGAATATTACACTGGATCAGCTCGAACGGGGGGAGTGGAGGCATTTGAAGGAAACGGAACTGCATCAGCTCCTGTTCATGTTGAACTAGGCGAAGGCGTCTAACCAACATAACAAGCCATTTTTCAGCTTTGCCCACGGCGGCCGAGCGAAAGCACCGCTAAGGTTTACGTCAAACCTTGGTATCGTGTCAAGTATATGAAAAATGGCTCTGCATGCTGTAAAACTTGTTATCGCTATGCCAGCAAATAATCGTCAATGCTGGTATACGCATAACCATGAGCCGCCGCAACCGCTTCATAGGTTACCTTGCCCTCGATGACATTGATGCCCTTGGCAAGCGCTTTATCATGACGAGCGGCAGACCGGAGCCCTTTACTTGCTATTCTCAACCCATACGGTGCCGTTACATTGGTCAGTGCCATGGTGGAGGTTCTGGCTACGGCGCCCGGCATGTTGGCTACCGCATAATGAATAACGCCATGCTTTTCATAAGTCGGATTATCATGCGTGGTGATCCGGTCGATCGTCTCGATCGAGCCTCCTTGGTCAATTGCCACATCCACGATGACCGATCCCGGGCTCATCTCTTTTACCATCTCTTCCGTTACGAGGCGAGGAGCCCTTGCACCGGGGATTAATACCGCACCCACGACAAGGTCGGCAGCCTTCACCGTTTCCGCAATATGATACGGATCGGACATAATCGTTTTGACCCGCCCTTGGAAAAGATCATCCAGTTGACGAAGTCGGGCGGGATTAATATCGAGGATGCTGACGTCCGCACCGAGTCCCAGCGCAATTCTTGCCGCATTGGTGCCAACGATGCCGCCGCCGATAACGGTAACCTTACCCGGGGCGACTCCAGGTACGCCGCTTAGAAGGACACCCTTGCCGCCATGTGCTTTTTCCAGGAAATGCGCCCCGATTTGGATGGACATTCTTCCTGCCACTTCACTCATCGGTGTCAGCAGCGGCAAGCTGCCATCCGTTAATTGTATCGTTTCATAAGCAACGGCACTCACCTTACGGTCGACCAGTGCTTTGGTCAGTTCCGGCTCGGGGGCCAAGTGCAGATACGTATATAGGATCATATCCTCTTGAAAGTATTCATACTCCTCTTGCAGGGGTTCCTTCACCTTCACAACCATCTCGGCTTTCCACGCTTCGGCAGCCGAAGCAACCACCTTGGCTCCAGCCGCTCTGTAAGCTTCATCCGTAAATCCGATCCCAAGGCCTGCCCCGGATTGAACAAGCACTTCGTGCCCGGCATTCCTGAAACTGACGACCGTACCCGGCGTCATGCCTACACGGCTCTCGTTATTTTTGATTTCTTTGGGAACCCCAATGATCATCCCCATGCCTCCTTAATGGTGAGCTTTGCCTATCTAATTGAATTGTAACCATTTTTACCCAAACTGTGTACCTGTCTAAGGTATGGGATTGTCCATCCGAATTTATATCTATGTATCCGTAGTATATGCAGGTGAAAGATGAACCGTATGCAGAAAAAAAACACTTCTGGCAGAGGAATTATAACGGATTTTTGTCCGTTATATCATCCTCGCCCAAGTGTTTGTATAATACGCATTCATGAAACCATAAGTATTTCTATTGTTTGACACCTTCGTTAATGCGCAATCAGCTTAACGTTTTTTCGCGATCCTTCCCTTTGTCGGATTCACCTGCGTTTTTGTTCGCCTTCTCCCGGTCGAGCTGCATCTCCTCCACCGTCTTCACCTTGAGTCTCGCTGCTCCTTCATACGGACGGGTGGGTATCAGATTGTCAGATGTTAGCCGTGCCTTCGCTTCAGCGATCGAAGCCGCATACTGAGGGAGCCAGGCTTCACCGGCTACCAGCATTTCATCGACCAGCTGCCAAATTTCCTTCGGATTACATACCGCACCGACCAGCGGATCCATCATAAATGCCTGACGAAGCAGCTTGTCATCTCCGTGAACCGCCGCTTCAACCGCTAGCCGTTGCACGGATATGCTTGCGTTGCACACGGCAGCCGGCCCTAACGGCAAATTCCCTACATGCGGCATGGAAATGCCGTTGCGGTCCACGTAACCCGGCGCCTCAATGATTGCATCATCCGGCAGATTGGAGATAATGCCCTGATTCACCACATTAAAATGGCCCCGGTATACCCGGCCGGTTTCCAAGCCTTCAATAATGTAGGAGCCATGTTCCTCTCCTCGTTGCTCCGGCGTGTACTCCATAGCCGGATCTTTCATCCAGTTCGGGAAATCGGTCTCGAACCAGTTGCGTCCCTCGGTACAGACTCGCAAATATCCGCCCGTCTCTCCGTTTATCCAGCTGCTGAGGTCGATCCACTCCGTAATTTCCTCCGGCCGTTTACGGTACCAAGGAACATATTCGCTTAGATGGCCGTTGGACTCGGTGCTGTAATACCCAAAACGTCGCAGCATATCGATGCGAACCTTCTCAGTCCTGCTGTACTCCGGATGCCGTTCGAACGCATCCAGCAGTCCAGCCGTCAAATCCTTGCCTTGATGCGAGGCTTGAATATACCAAGTCTGATGGTTAATTCCGGCACAGACAATATCGACCTCCCGTTTCTTTAGACCGTACACCTCGGCGATTTGGTGATGCCCATGCTGCACGCCATGACATAAACCAATCGTCCGCACGCCGCCATACTGATTGCATGCCCATGTCAGCATAGCCATCGGGTTCGAATAGTTCAGCAGCAGTGCATCTGGCGCGCTCACCTCGCGAATATCCCGGCAAATGTTCAGCATCTCGGGGATTCCCCGCTGGCCATACATAATGCCGCCTGCACAGAGCGTGTCGCCTACGCACTGATCGATGCCGTATTTCAGCGGAATGTCCACATCCGTGCGAAACGCCTCCAATCCACCCACGCGAATGGTGCAGATGACATATTTGGCATTCTGCAGGGCTTGTCGTCGATCCGTGGTGGACTGAATCGCAATCGACAGCCCATTCTCGATAATGTCCCGCTGACACAATTCCGTGACCATATCCAGGTTATGCTGGCTGATGTCGGTGAATGCGACCTCGATATCCCTAAACTCCGGTACAGTCAACAAGTCACGCAGAATTCCCCGGGTAAAGCCGATGCTTCCCGCTCCGATAAAAGCAACCTTAAATGACATTCTATCCACTCCTTAGCTGCAAATTAGATTGTAGTTATTGTAACAATCAAGTGGTAGAAAGCGTTATCAAAATTATGACCTCTTGAACTCTTCTGAGTCAAAAATCCTCACTTCTTATCTGCTCCGGCATCCTGATCACCGTATTTCCAGGCATTGCGGTCCTTCCGCAGCCGATATTCCACCGGCGTGGTGTCCGCATACTTCTTGAACAACATATGAAAATACTGTCTGCTGCCAACACCCACATAATCCGATATTTCATGGATGGGGATATCCGTCTGCTCCAGCAGCATTTTGGCCTTTTCCATTCGAATCATGGTCAGATACTCGGTTATTGTTCTGCCCGTCCCTCTGCGGAATACTCGATGCAAGTAGCCGGGATGCAGATTCACCTCAGCGGCAACGTCTTTCACCTGAATATTGCGGTCATAGTTCTGATGCAAGAAATCGACGCTTCGTTTAATGTAGAACTCGCTCTGCTGCATTTCGCTACGTTCCCTTTCATCATACAGCCGGGCGATGCATACAAGCAGCTGAATAAACAGCATATGCGTCATCATTCTGCCCTCAGTCCCTCTTTGATCAAGTTCAAGGACGAGGCTCCTTAACACCGGATATACCTCCTCTTGATCCACTAACACCAAGTAGGGAAACGGCCGATTCAACAGAAAAGATACCTCTTGCTCCTCCCGGGCAATCTGCCTAAGAGAAAGTGACCTTCCTTCAGTTTCCATAAACCCGAATTCCACATTCAGCATTCGGCAGGAGGCCGCCTGCTCAACGATTAACCGATGCGGGACATCGGCATCCAATACCATAAACTCCCCTTTTTTCAGCGTGAGACTCTTTTCCGTATCGCCTACCTTCACGTCAATCCGGCATACCCCTGAGATCATATACATAATTTCGGTTGAATCATGCTGATGGTAAGGCATTTCATAATCCATCCACTGCTTATAGTAATAGGCGTAAAAGCGCGGGACGTAATCCCCCTCTTCTAACATCTGCTGAAACAAGCTGCCATTCACACGTTTTCCTCCTTTGTCCAAGCATTACGGAGTTCCAATTCATATAAAAACATCTATCGACGTCCTTACAAAAAACAGACCGCGGTTAGAAGTAGTTTTTCTTGCGATAGCAGGCCGCCAATGCCTTGCATGAAAAAAAGCCTGGCCCTTAGGCCAAGCTTATCATCAATATGCCAGTGGTGCTACGAGATTTTGAAGGCCGATACGGTATGGTTCAGCTCTTCGGCAAGCTCGGCAAGCGATTGTGCCGTTGCAGCCGATTCCTCGCTTGTAGCCGCCGTTTCCTCCGTCGACGAAGATATCGTCTCAATGGCGCTTGCCACCTCGGCAGCCTGGGCTGCCTGCTCCTCGCTGGCTGCTGCAATATCCATCACTTTGCCCGCCGATTCATTCACCATGCTTGTAATGTAGGCAAAAGCTTCCCCGGCTTTTTCCGTGTGGATGACGCCTTGATTCACCGCCTCCACGCTATCGGCCGTATTCTTCTGCATGCCCTTGATGATATCGGCAATCTGCTTCGTGGCCCCTCCACTGCGTTCGGCCAGCTTACGCACTTCATCCGCCACCACGGCGAAGCCTCTTCCTTGATCGCCGGCCCGAGCAGCCTCGATCGTCGCATTAAGGGCAAGCAGGTTGGTCTGCTTGGCGATATCGTCGATGACCTCGATGATCTCACCGATCCGCTGGGAGTCCGCTTCGAGTTTGGCAACCTGATCCCGTACCCGATTCATGCCTTCCACCGATTGCTGGACGATGCCGCTGCCTTCCGTTGCAATACCGGAGGTCTGATTTACAAGCTCGGATGCTGCCGAGGCGTCGCTTGCAACCGAATTGATGGCATTCGACCATTCATGGAACAACTCACTGACGGTCTGCACGGATTCAGCCTGACTGCTGCTCCCAACAGCCAGTTCCTCGGCACCAGCTGACAGCTGCTGTGAAGCGGCGGCTACCGATGATGCGTTCATGTTCACTCTGCCGATCATCTCCCGCATGCTCTCCAGCAGCTGCGCAAATACACGGGACAATGTGCCGATTTCGTCGGCTCTGCGAAGATAAGCCGCAGGAACCTCCTGCGTGAAGTCTCCCTTCGACATGAACTCGCCGATAGAAACGGAAACGCCCAACGGCTTCACGATGGATCTCGTTAACAGGACTACGACAGCTGCCATAGCTACCAAGGTGGCTGCACCAGCAACGATAATGGAGATGATCAGTGCATCCGACTTCGCCGTAATCTCATCCATCGGGATAATGATAGCGGCAGACCATGGCGTTTCCGTCAATCCGGTCTTAATGGGCGTATACAGCTTGTACAGCTCGGCATCTTCTTCGGTATAGACATCCCCTTCCCGAATCGCATCCAGTATAAGAGGAACCGTCTTGCCAGGATATGCCTTCTCAAGCGTCTGCCCCATCAATCCGTCCTCCGGGGACGTTACGATCACGCCGGTATTCGAATAGATATGAGCATAACCCGTATCGAACAATCGGAACTGCTCCATTATGCTTTGCAAATGCGCCAGGGAAATATCGACGCCAACCACGCCGACGGTCTTGCCGTTATCGATAATCGGAACAACGAGCGATGTCATCATGACATCTTCGTTGCCTACTTTGAAGACGTACGGATCCATAATGATTTCCTTGCCGCTGTTCTTCGCCAGGAGATAGAAGTCACCTTCCCCTTCGTGCTCGTAATCCTCGATGACGGAACGTTCCAGGCCGGATTCCGTTCTTGCCCAGTAAGACATCATTCGCCCCGTATGGTCACTGCCCTGTTTGTTTCTGTATTCGTTATCCTGGCCATCAAAGGCATCCGGCTCCCATAAGGTCCAGATCCCTTTCCAGGAAGGATTGTCTTCCAGATTTCGTCTCAATATTTCATTAACGGCTGAGCGATTCGTGGTGTCGCTCTCCTTCATTCCAACAAAGCTTACAGCCAATGTACGTGCGGAGTTCATCACATCGTCGAGCTCTGCTTGTACCAGAGCGCCAATCTTCTCACTCGTTGTCACCGCGAGCGTCTTGGCCGAATCCAGAGCCTCCTCCGTTGTAGTCATGCTGATATAAGTCATCATGACAGCTAGAAAAATCGTGATCGACCCCAAAATGACAAGCAGCATACGACTCTGGAGTTTCATTGCAAACAGAGATTTCAAAGACTTCAATCGTTTCATTATGAGTCACCCTCGCTTCTTCCGGCTGTTAAATTCATTCCATTCTTCTTCAAGCTGCGCCAAAACCTCTTCAATCTCTTCCGGTGACAAGAGGTCATCGACACCATATTCAAATAGGTCCTTTGTCATGCCGCAAGTAACCACCCTTCCTACTAACAGACTATATCCATCCAGTAACATAAGCATATACACTTACATACCGTTCGTAACCGAAATTCTCTTGCGTGAGCACGCAAGAATTTTGCGGGCCGCCCTGCGATTGTTGTCGAATGATTGCGAATTCACCTAAAATCATATCGAAGGATGCATTGCTTCATGATCTGAAACGAAAAAAAGAGTAAACCTTCTATCAGCTTATCTGGACAAAATCCGAATCCGAGAGGATTCCCATTTGCTTTGCCTTCAGGGCAGCTTCTATACGTGACTTCACATTCAACTTTTGAAAGAGATTGGTTAAGCAGTACTCGAGTGAACGCTGGCTCATGATCACCGTCCCCGCAATCTCTTTGTTGCTCTTTCCGCGAGCGATTTCCTTGAGAATACTATATTCTTTATCGGTTATAGACTGGGCTGCCGGCGCGCCTGCTGTCCGTTCCGGACCATTTGCGGTAACGCGGCGGAGCTGCTTCACGAGTGTCAACGGCAGAACGACCTCTCCTCGCAGCGCACACCGAACAGCCGTTACCAGCTGCTCTTTGCCCGACGTTTTCGAGACAAATCCAGCCAGTCCGGCCTCCATAATCAAATTAAAATGATTGCTGACTTCAAAGCCCGTATAAATCAGCATTACCGCGTCCGGAGCAATCCGGAGGATCTGCTTGGCCAAATCAATTCCGTTCATGCCCGGCATATGCATATCAATCAGCATCACGTCAAAATGCAGCGCGCTCACCAGCTCCAGTGCCCGCTCCGGCGTATTGGCAAGCTTCACGAACATATCCTTTTCCTGCTCAAGCAGAACCTTGGTTCCCTCCATCACCGAGGGATGGTCATCCACCAATAAAATTTCGATCATCGTCACTCATGACTCCTTCAGCCTGGTATCTTGCTTGCTTCACTGACGGCGAATTACCTTGCCGTAATGGATATATAGACAGCCAACCCGCCGCTATCCGACGAGTCGAACTGGATTTTGCCGTTCATGCTCCTGACTCGCTCTTTCATGCCGCCAATCCCCATGCTGTTGAATTGGTCCGATTGCTGACTGGGGTCGATCCCAATCCCGTTGTCTTCATAACTCAGGTTGACTTCATCCGACTGGGTGGACAAACGGAGCCTTACCTCCGTTGCGTTGGAATGCTTCGTTGCATTGGCCAGCAGCTCCTGGACAATCCTGTACAGTCCGATCAAATGGTCGTCACTGATATCATCATCGAAGTTTGAGCAGTCGAATTGTATGGAATAATTGGTGCGGAGCTGAGTAAATTCAAACAATGCCTCAAGCGAGCGTTCCAACCCCTCCTCCTTCAGCAGCGGGGGACGAAGCTCGTTGCACGTAATTCGAATCTGATAAATGACATCCAGAAGCCCCTGCTCAATCTCCTCCAGCTGCGGGCGCAGATCCTCAGGCAGCTCATGATCCGAAGTAATCTGATTCAATTTCCTGTACCATATAATCTGTTCCTGAAGCGCGGCATCGTGAAGGTCCTGGGACAATCGCTTCCGCTCATTTTCGGATAAATGAAGCATGAGTCGCAGCAGCCATAGGGGCATGATCTGCTGGGATGAACCCAGCTTCTCCAGTTCCCTCGTCAAATCCTCAATGACGCGGAAGTTATCGTACAGAACACTTGCATAACGCGTAATGGTCTCCAGCCATATTTTTTGGGCCTGAATCAGGAGCAAGGGAACCTCGCCGCCAATACAGACAATGCTGCTATCCCCGTTCATTTCTCCAATCTTGACAAAATATCCGTCACACATCTCAAACAGTTTACAGAACGGAATATGCTCTGGACCGCATGTATGGATCGCACGAATCACCCCTTGTGGCGGCTCTTTATGGCCCCCTTGGATTTTGATATGCAGACTGTTGTGGTTTATCTGGATGAGGCTCACCCGATCCGTCCCCAGCACCTTCTTGATTTCCCGTACGATCCGGGCATTCAATTCACTGATCTTCACCATCCCGAAAAGATCGGAGGAGAATTGATCCAGGCTCATCTGCAGCCTGAAATACAGATCCTCGCTCTCCCGGACAAGCCTTTCTGCCGCAATCCGCTCCCGTTCGGCCTGCTTCTGCTGCGTAACATCCCGAATAATGGTAAGCGCCGTATGATGGCCTATATAAGGGATAGGCGTCGTTATGGCCTCTATATCAATGATCGTCCCATCCAGCCGAATTAGTTTGTTGCCGGCGAGCTCCGAGGTATTTCCGCTTGCGTACACATGTTCAACCTCAGACGTCACAAACTCGAGCTGGTCGGAAGGAATCACGTCCTGGAAGGAGGTGCCGTCCAATTGCGCGATGTCCGTAATTCCCAATAAGGATAAGCCCGCAGGATTCGCATAAATATAAGAAAAATCGGAATGCAGGAACATCGCAACCGGAGCGATATCCAGAATATGGCGGTTGATCCGGTCACTCTCCATAAGGGCCCTTTCCGCTGATTTACGGGCGGTTATATCCTCGAAAAAAACTTCAATCGTGTCCGATTGCGCATCATAAAGGGCCGTCGCCACGACATCGACCCGCTCTCCGTCAACCCGCCTTATGGATAGTTCTTCGGCAACAACTTCCCCTGTCCGAATCAGCTGCGCGAACCGTTTGCGGGCCCACTCCTCATAGGGATCAAGCGCCCAGTCCCAAGGATCGGTACCGAGGATGTTCTCGGGACCCGCCGCCCCAAGGATCCGAAGTCCGGCGGGATTCACGTACATGAGCTTGCGGTCCTTGCAGACTGCAATGGCAATCGGCGATAACTCCACCAGCCTGCGATACCGGTTCATGCTTTCCTTGAGCGCCTGTTCCATCTTCTTGCATTCTGTAATATCATACAGCGCCTCTTCCATGCGGAAGCGGGTGGTAATATCAACGGCTATGCCATCCGTGCGGATCATTTGACCGGCGTCATTCAACGTCGGAATCATCTTTACCTGAACCCAGCGAACATCACCATCCGCATGGATGATTCGGTATTCGGTATGAACGGCGTCGCCTTGTCGAAGTTTGTCAACCAAGGATCGGAACAGCGCCATATCCTCCGGATGGATCAGCGTTTCCCAGGAAAGGCCGCCTGCGAAATCATGATGTGAATAACCTGTGATTTTATAAAAAGCCAAAGAAGTATTTTGGATACTCCTTGTGCCGAAATCGTATGACCAAATACCCACATCAAGCGTAAGCAGCATATCATCAAGCAAGCGGAATCTGCCTTCGGCCATGTCCAAAGCCTGATGGCTTAACTTCCGCTGATATGCGCTTTTGAACATTAAAATCCAGAATGTAATGGTGAGGACGACTAATACCAGGATGGTTGCCCCCAAGAAGTAAGTACACATGATGTTTGATGATCTCCTTATGAAGCATACACGCAGTCATGTCAGATGCCTTGCGGTATACCGAATGCGAGCTGCGGAATGAATCAAATGGCAGCCATATCATTTATCGGCAAATCCTTCACAAATGCGAAGATCAAGAATAGAGAAATTTTACGTAACGATTCAAAGTGTCATATCCGCGCAATAAACGGAAAGTAAAATAAAGCCCGAAGCGGCGTTTACGCTTCGAGCTTTTCTCATGAGATTTGTCCACGCCGCTCATGCCAAATCCCACTCGGAGTGAATCTTGGGCACATCGGAAATCAACTGCTGGGTATAAGGATGCTGCGGATTCAAGATAACCTCTTCCGCTGGTCCCCGCTCCACGACTTTCCCTTGTTCCATAATATACAGCGTATCGCTTACATAATAAGCAAGCCCTACGTCATGGGTAATGAAAATAATCGTCATGTTATTCTCATCTCGCAGCTTCAAGAGCATATCCAGTATCGTGGACCGCGAGCATGCATCGACCATGGAGGTCGGTTCATCCGCAATCAGCAGCTTCGGATGGAGCATGAAAATCCGGGCGATCATCAGGCGCTGCATTTGTCCGCCGGACAGTTCGAACGGGTATTTATTGTGCAGCTCCTCGAATTTCAGATTGACGAAGGAGCACGCTTCCTTCATTTTGCGGAATTGCTCCTCCTTCGTCAGTTTATCCCCCTGCAGCTTGATGCAATCGAGCAGCAGCTTCTCGACTTTATAGAAGAGATTGAACGAAGAGAACGGGTCCTGAAAGATCGCCTGGATATTTTTCCAATAGCGCTTGCGATCTCTGTGCCGCTTCAGCTGCCTTGGCTTGCCCATATACTCTATCGTACCGCTGCTCTCCTTCAGCAGGCCCATGATCATTTTCGCCAGTGTCGTTTTGCCGCTTCCGCTCTCGCCGACAATCGATATGATTTCGCCTTCATGAAAGGTAAAGCTGACATCCTCCACGGCGGTGGTCTTCTGCTTACCGTAACCGAACACCTTGGTGAGATGCTCTCCCCGAATCAGGACATCATTCCTCTTCATTTGCATACCACTCCTTAAGCACACCCGGTTCCACGATGCAGCGATACATGCGATCCTCCACGGTCCGGCTCGTTATCTTTCCCTTACGGCAGGCATCTTGCACATAGGAACAGCGATCTGCAAACCGGCAGCCCTCCGGTACGTTTTTCAGATTAGGCGGGGTGCCCGGGATAGCGGCCAGTTTGTGGCCTTTCATGCCTTCCTCCGGCACAATGATGGAACCCATCAGCTTTTTCGTATAAGGATGGATCGGGTCAAAAATCATTTGCTCTGCGGTTCCGCGCTCCACGATCTCCCCTGCATACATGACGATGATGTCATCCGTTACGTGATAAAGCAGCGGCAGCTCGTGGGTGATAAATACCAGAGACTGAATATAGCCCCGATCCAGCAGACTTTTCAGCAGCTTGATCACCGCTTTCTGCGAGGTTACGTCCAGCGCCGAGGTCGGTTCGTCCGCAATCAGCACTTTGGGGTTCAGAATGGTGGAAATAGCGATCACCGTCCGCTGCTTCATGCCGCCTGACAGCTCGTTCGGATAGGAGTTCAACACCTTGGTTGACAAATTCAAGGTTTCGAACCGTTCCGCCGCCATATCCCACACCTGCTTCTTGTTCAGCTCAGGGCGATGCTCCTTCATAATATCCTCGACGAAATGAATGATTTTGAGCGTAGGATTCAGGGCATTCATAGCTGCTTGCGGGATATACGATATCTCTCTTCCCGACACCTGGGAACGGAGCTGTTCCTTGCCAAGCTTCATGATATCCGTGCCGTTTACGACAATCGAGCCGCTGCCATAATGCAGCGGTGGAAAATAGAAACCCATCAGGCTGAGCGCAAGGGTCGATTTGCCGCAGCCAGATTCACCGGCAATGCCAAGCGTCTTCCCCTTTTCGAGCGAGAAGCTCACCCCGTCTACGGCATAGACATGCTCCTTCAACCGGGTACGGTAATAGGTCTTCAATTCGTTCACTTCCAGTATATTTGTGCTCACAACACCCATCAGCTCCTAATCTTCGGATTGAATATCTCATCCATGCCGGTGTTCATCATGTACAAGGAGAAGGTGATGATGGCGATGGAGATCGCCGCCGGGATGAAGGCCCACCAAGCACCGGCAACCGGTGCTTCAAATACGAGCGCCCAGTTCATGATGATGCCAAGGGAAATCGTGTTGTACGGTCCCAGCCCCAGCATCGAGATGGAAGCCTCGGACAGAATACCTGATGCCGTCTGCAGCACAAACGCCATGACAACATAGGAAGCGATGTACGGCAATATCTCCGAGATGATAATGCGCGGCGTGCTGTACCCGGATATTTTCGCGATATTTACGTGATCCCGGTTTCGCAGCGAGGATGTCTGCGCACGTACGGCCCTGGCCGTCCAGGGCCAGCTGGTAATGCCAATGATAACCGCCGTAACAAACGAGCTGCGCGAATCGATGCTGACCGAGATCAGAATGAGGATGACAAAGGAAGGTATCACGATGAAAATGTTGGTGATGGCGGTCAGCAGATTGTCAATCATGCCTCCGATATAACCTGAGGCTAAACCGATCACAAGACCAATCACTGTAGCAAATACGCCGGCAATCAGCCCAACCTGCAGGGAGGTCCGAATGCCATAGATCAATTCCAGGAATAAATCCCTGCCGAAGTTATCCGACCCCAGCAGCAGCTTCGAATCCGGCGGCTGGTACGCCAGGGCGATCATCTCCAGCGGATCGTTGCGGTTAAAGAGCGGATAGATCAGCACCATCCCGATCATAGCCAGCAGCATGCAGGCTCCGAACATAAACTTTGGCGATTTGATCAATATGCGAAAGGAACTGTTCATTTTATTGATCCTCCATCTGAGCGGCCTTGATTCTTGGATCGATCCAGCCGTAGATTAGGTCAATCGTAAAGTTGGCCAGCAGCACGGCCAGGGCGATCAAGAGGGTGCAGCCCGAAATTAACGGATAATCCAGCTGACGGATCGCCGTGAACATCCAGGTTCCGATTCCCGGATAACTGAATACGATTTCACAGATCAGCGAACCGCCCACCATCGTACCGATGGATAACGCCAATCCCGTGATCTGGGGCAGCATCGCATTTCGGAATACATACCTCGCGATCTTGGAGTCCCGTATCCCGAGAAGTTTGCTGTACAGTACATAATCCGAATTCAGCTCATAGATGGACATCTCCCGCATGCCAATGGCTTGGCCGCCAATCGTAACCAGCACGATCGATAGAAATGGAAGCGTATGATGCCGAAGTACGGAAGCGAAGAATTCAAAGCTGAGTGACGGCACCATCTGGTAATCGTAGCCCCCGTGCAGCGGAAACCAGTTCAGGGACAGGGCGAATACATACAGCATAATAATGGCTAGGGTAAAGAAAGGAATGGAATTCACAAACAAGGCCACCGGGAATATCACTTTATCGAATACACCTTTGCGGTAAGCCGCAACGGCGCCCAGCACGTTCCCGATCAGCCAGCCAACCAGAATGGCCGGAAGCTGAAGCCCGATCGTCCATGGAACCGCCGAGGCCAGAATCTCCGTTACCGGTTTTGGATATAGGCCGAATGAAGTGCCCAGATTGCCTGTCGCCAAATTTTTCAGATAGATGAAGAACTGCTCCCATAAAGGCTTGTCGATTCCAAACTCGACGAGAAACGTCTCATAGACCCGTTTGATCGTATCGCTGTCGGTCATCCCCTGCGTCATCTCAGACACAATCATGCTCACCGGATTCCCTTCAATCATCCGGGGCAGCAGGAAATTCAGCGTGACCGCAATCACCAGCGTCAGAAAGTACCAGAAGAACTTCTTGACGATATATTTTCCGTAAACGCTCAAGCAGCTCACCCCCATGGATCACACCCTGAAATTGGTGGAAAAGAGACCTGTATCAGGGGTGCAAATCCGCCAATATAGGTCTTGGTTCAATGAGTTATATCCATCAGTTATGAATCTGATACAGCGATTTGATACCGGCTCCATCCATCGAAATTTGAGGCGGTATGTTGCTGCCGTCCCCTTCCGTCGGGAAGCCCTTCCATACGGATTCATTGACCGTATCGAATACCCAAGGACGATACATGAGCGGAATCGATGGGATATCCTTTAACCAGATTTGGGTCAATTCAGTGTAGAGCGCTTTCAATTCAGCTTCGTCCGTAATGGTTGGAATCTTCTCGATGATGGTATCGGCTTGCTCGTTCTTATACCGGCCCCAGTTGTAGAATGCCATCTCGCCCATTGGCGCAACGCCCTTGGAGTACATGATGGTCATGGCGCGGTTCCACGGCTGGCTTGGGCTGACCCCGCCGGCAGGCGTATTCATGATGATATCGAACTTGCCTGTCTGTAGATCATTGGTCCATACCGGCGCTTCCGGGAATTTGGTGCGAATCTCGATACCGATTGCCTTCGCATTCTGGGCAACAATCTCAAGCGCCGCATTCCAATCCGACCAGCCGTATGGACACTCGATTTCAAACGGGCCGAGGCGGGTTCCGTTCAGGACGCGGATGCCGTCTTTCCCCTTCGCGGCGCCGATGGAATCGAGCAGCGCATTGGCCGCATCCACATCCGTTGTCCATTGGAGCGGTTTGATAGCCGCCTGGTCTACATATTTTGCTTCGGCCTCCGTATTCAGCGTCAACGACGGCTCCATTGGGGCCGAGTAGCCGCTGATGGCCAGCTCCGAAATTTTGCCGTAATCAATCGCCATTGCGATCGCTTTTCTGACATCCGCATTGTTGAGTCCTTCCTTCGTCATGTTGAAGAAGATCGATGGCATGGAGCCGGGCACATAATAGGGAGCGTCTTTGATATAGGTTTTAACCGGAGCCCCGCCCTCCCACATTTTCCATACCTGCGGAATAAACTGCTGCGATACGTCTACTTGACCGCTTTTGAATGCCAGGTCACCCGCTGCATTGTCTTTATAGATGACATGGGTGATATATTTGGGAGCCGGCAGCTTGCCAAAGAGTGCCTGCCCCCAATAGTTATCGTCCCGTACGATCGTGATCTTCTGATCATTATAAAAATACATTTTGTAAGGTCCCGTTCCGATCGGGTCCTCGTTGACTTCTTTACGAATGGTGGCAAGGTCGTTATTGGCTTTCTTCTCGACCTCTTCCCATACATGTTTAGGCAGCATCGGCATGATCTCGATGCTGTCGAGCACCGTCAATTTGTTCGGATTGTCTTTATTCAGCTTGATGTTCACCGTTTGCGGCCCGTCTGCCGTTACGTCCTCGATGTAGGTCCAGAAGCTGCTCCAGTTAATGTCATATTTTTTGCCGAGCTGGTAAGTATAGACGACATCATCGGAGGTGAACGGCTTGCCGTCGCTCCATTTGGCATCCTTGTTCAATTCGATCTTCAGGGTCAGATCGTCGGTCCATTCATATTTGGTACCCAGCAGCGGCTCCAGCTCGCCTGTCAGCTGATTGACCATGAACAAGGTTTCATAGACGAGTTCTCTGGAGTTTCCGTAGTTAATCGGAAACGCCGGGTTTCCGCTGAGCAAGTTAAAATTCGTAGGTGCCCCCCATTGCAAACCATTCACGTATAACGTTTCATTTCTCGGCGTCGCTTTCGCATCGCCCTGCGGTGCCGGCTCATCGCTGCCTCCGGGTGTGTTTACCTCTTCTTTGGGCGGCGGCGGATCTGATGCGGTCGGCGGCGTTACACTCTGGCATCCGGCAGCAAAAAAAGACGCGGCCAACAAAAGAATGAACATGGGTCTCAGAACGGTCTTCAGCTTCACTTGTGAACCCTCCATTCATGGAAATGTGTTCTCACTTAAGTGCTGAGTTTCCGGGACAAACATATGTTATCTGCAAGCGCTTTCTTGATGGATTTATATGTTCCTTCACTCCATCTGAGTACGAATAAATTTTGTTATTTTTATTCAAGCCTCAAGGATTTTTCCAATTGACGTCGAACTTGAATGGACAAGGTAATCTAGCGGACGATTCGATACTTTTCAAAGGGGTGGGCCTACTGCCTGTGATTAAAGATGTTTTGCTGCAGTTGTTGTTTGCATTGATGCCTTTTGTCGCATACAACATCTATTACAGAAAACTGACAGTCAACTATTCCCGTAATTTCATCATTGTCATTTGTTCGCTGTGCATGCTGCTGTCCATGACCTTTGCTTCGTCCGTTCAAAGCGGGCTGATCTTTGACGTGCGGTATGTCATTATGTTTTTCGGCATGCTGTTCGGAGGGTTCCTAACTGGGGCAATCCTGCTCGTGGAATTTCTAATCTACAGGTTGTACATTGGCGGATCCGGCATGATCGATGCCATTATTATCTTGATCTTTACGTTCCCGCTGTCCGTTCTATTGTCGTTCATGTACCATCGAACCAAACACAAATTTTGGATCGTTTTTATAGCGGGCATCAGCTTCTCTGTCCTCCCGCTGCTGCTACTCTATATAACCAAACCCGACTACATCATGAATTACTTTCTTTTTAATATTTTAGCCATGCCTGTACATAATTCGCTCGGAATATGGCTTCTCGTAACCCTGTTTAACAAATCCGTATCCGACAAAGAGCTTTATCTGCGGTATATCCAGAATGAGAAAGCCGAAGCCGTCAATCATGTCGCCGCATCCCTTGCCCATGAGGTCCGCAATCCGCTGACCACCGTGCTTGGGTTCCTGCAGTTGATTAAGAGCGGTACGTTCCCTCAGGAAAAAACCGAACGTTTTCTGGAAATCAGCATGGAGGAAATTCGCCGGACCGAGCAAATCTTGTCCGAATATCTCTCGATCAGCAAACCACACTTGCCGTATCAGCAAAGAATCGAGCTCTCGGCCCAGATCAAGTCTGTCGTCGAGCTCATGATTTCATACGCTAATATGAGCAACGTGACCCTCAGCGCTGATTACCCTCAGCTCCCCATTTACATTTTAGGCAGTCCGGCGGAGCTCAAGCAGCTGTTGGTCAACTTTATTAAGAATGCGATTGAGGCCAGCAAAGACGTTGACAGAGGCACGGTCCACATCACCATCTATGAAGAAGCAGAGCAGGTGTCCATCGAAATCAAGGATAACGGGATCGGCATGACGCCCGAGCAATTGAGCCGTCTCGGTTCAATCTACTATTCCACTAAAATGAGCGGCACCGGACTTGGACTCACCTTCTCCTATCAAGCCATCCGTGCCATGAATGGAAGTGTCTCGGTTCGGAGCTCGCCACGATCAGGAACGGTGTTTCTTATCACGCTCCCGCACGCCAATATAAATCCATAGCATAGGTAATTTCCGCACACAACCCGTTAACGATAAAGAGAGACGCCGCTGTAGTTACTAGAGCGTCTCTCTTTTATGGATCCAGTAATAATATTTCTTTTGCTGCAAAATTTCTGTTGTTTTTGCTTAAAGTGGTATCAGCCTTATTGGTATTTAGGGAGCCAGTCTCCATGCGCCTCAATCAGGTCGTCGCAAAGGCTCTTGATATTATCGATGGACAGCTCGGCAGCCGTATGCGGGTCGAGCATCGCCGCATGATAGATATGCTCCTTCTTGCCGGTTGCGGCCGCTTCCAGCGTCAGCAGCTGGGTATTGATATTGGTGCGGTTCAGCGCGGCACATTGCGGAGGCAGATCGCCGACATAGGTCGGGGTTACGCCGCTGGCATCGACCAGACACGGAACCTCAACGCAAGCTTCCTTCGGAAGGTTCGTGATCAGTCCCGTGTTCATCACATTACCGCCGATTTTGAACGGAACATTAGTCTCGACTGCTTCCAAAATGTAAGAAGCATATTCATGGGAGCGGTTGTGCTTCAGATCCTGGTTGTTGACCAAATCCTCGCGCATCGCCTTCCATCCCTCGATTTGGTTCACACAGCGACGTGGATATTCATCCAGCGGGATATTGAAGCGCTCAATTAGCTCCGGATAGTTACGCTTAATGAAATATGGATGGTACTCGGCGTTATGCTCGGACGACTCCGTAATGTAGTAACCGAAGTTCAGCATCATCTCGAGACGAACCATATCATGATGCTTCTCCTTCTGCTTCTCGGCCGCGCGCTTCTTAATTTCCGGATACAGGTCCACGCCATCCTTCGTTACCTCAAGCAGCCATGCCATATGGTTAATGCCGGCGATTTTGGCCTGCACGCCTTCCTTGTCCATCCCCAGATTATCGAACAGATGCGGAATGCAAGCCTGTACGCTGTGGCACAGACCTACCGTTTGCACGCCGCCCAGCGTGTTCATCGCATTGGTCAGCACCGCCATCGGGTTCGTATAGTTCAAGAACAGCGCCTGTGGACAAACTTCCCGCATATCGGCCGCAAAATCCAGCATGACCGGGATGGTGCGGAGATTACGGAAAATCCCGCCGATTCCCACAGTATCCGCAATCGTCTGTCTGAGTCCATACTTCTTCGGAATTTCAAAGTCCGTAATCGTACACGGATCGTATCCTCCGACCTGGATAGCATTGATGACATATTTTGCTCCGCGAAGAGCTTCCTTGCGGTCACTGTATGATTTGACGACACAGGTGCTGCCGCTGGTCTTCTTTATATTATTCAGCATGTTCTCCGAATCTTTCAAACGGATCGGGTCAATATCATACAAAGCTAGTTCAAATCCCTGCAAGGCCGGGGTCTGCATGCAATCCCCCAGGACATTCTTGGCAAATACGGTACTTCCTGCTCCGATAAATGTAATCTTAGACATCAATTAATTCCCTCCCTAAACTCCATGAATTAATACGCTTTCACAAGACTAACTATATGATAATCGGTCTTTTTTGAATATGGAGCAAAACAAGAGCGATATGGACATTTGTTGTTTCATTAGGTAAGCTAACCCTAACTCAACATCCACGATATCGATTGATCTCGCACACGTTTAAGGGGGATAGCGCATGTCTATTTTGCCAGACCATACGCTCTACACGATTGGTATGAATCCTTCACCAGGCGGTCACGACCTGAACATTCTGTTCAGCGGTGAGGGAACTCCCATACCACGCCACAAAATCGGTCCGATCATTCATGATTACTGCCTCATTCATACCGTCTTGACAGGCCAAGGCATCTTCGAGTGTGCGGGCATCGTACATCATTGCCAGGCAGGCGATACCTTTGTGATCCTTCCCGGCGTTCTGTTCAGTTATGAAGCCGATGATCGGAACCCTTGGCACTATAACTGGGTTGCATTACAAGAAAAAGGCACCAAAATGCTGCTGGCCGACATGGGTGTTACGCCGGTTAAACCGATTATCCACTGCACCGATGAAGCTGAGCTAAGGTCGCTGATCGACATGTACCGTCATCTCCGTCTGGGCTTTAACCAATCGGATCACCCCTGGCTTGAGGATCTCCAGGCTTCCGGGTGGCTCCGATTGCTGCTCCATAAGCTGGCGATGTTAAACCGTGAGCATCTTCCGTCAAACTCCAATGACGTGCCGGATATCGAGCGAGGCGTAAGGCAGACCGAGAGATGGATCTCGACCCAGTATCATCAACAGCTCTCCATTGATCAAATGGCCAAAACGCTTGGCTATCATCGGGCACATCTGTCCAAAATGTTCAAACAGCATACAGGCATGTCCCCCATGCAATATCTCATGAAGGTACGTATTGAGAAAGCCAAGTCGCTCATGAAATCGTCCTTCTCCATTCATGAGATTGCTTCCTCTGTCGGTTTCAATGATGCACTCTATTTCTCCAAGCAGTTTCGCAAATGGACAGGCATGACCCCAAGCGAGTATAAATACAGCCTGGAGAAAGGCTCTAATAAAGCATGATCTATAGACAGGCAAGATATCTAATGCGGGCCCAAACAAGAGGAAACGAAAAAGCCGCCGGCATTCCTGCCGGCAGCTCCTTTTTGAAAAGATTTAACTTAAGCCCGCTCCTCATACAACTGCACGATTTCAATAATCGTTTGAACGGCCAATACCATATTGTCGGCGGATACATACTCATACCGCCCGTGGTAGTTCTCCCCGCCCGTAAAAATATTGGGTGTTGGCAGGCCCATGTACGACAGTTGAGAACCGTCGGTGCCACCGCGGATCGGTTCGATGATCGGCTTGATTCCCAGCTTCTCCATGGCTGTCTGGGCGATGTCGACCACTACTTTGACCGGCTCGATTTTTTCACGCATATTGTAATACTGATCTTTCATCTGAAGGATGATCCGCTCGGCTCCATACTTGTTTTGAAGCTCCTCTACGATGGAGGCCAGCTTGGCCTTTCTTCCTTCGAAAAGCTCCCGGTCATGATCGCGGATAATATAACGAAGCTCGGTCAGCTCCACGTCACCCTCGATGGAAGTAAGATGATAGAAGCCTTCATAACCTTCGGTATGTTCAGGCGCTTCTTCCGCGGGGAGCATGCTATTCAGCTCCATGGCGATTTTCGCCGCGTTGACCATTTTGTTTTTGGCCGTTCCGGGATGGACATTCTTCCCTTTGCAAGTGACCAGCGCCGCTGCCGCATTAAAACTTTCGTATTGAAGCTCCCCGAGCGGTCCGCCATCCATCGTATATGCGTATTTAGCCCCAAAGGCTTCCACATCGAACTTGTGCGGTCCTCTCCCGATTTCCTCGTCCGGCGTAAAAGCAACCCGGATTTTACCGTGCTTCAGTTCCGGATGTTGGATCAAATAAGCCATCGCCGTCATAATCTCGGCAATTCCCGCTTTATCATCAGCTCCAAGCAAGGTGGTGCCATCCGTTGTAACGAGGGTATGTCCCTTGTAGCCATTCAGCTCCGGAAAATCCCGCGGGGAGAGCACCACATTCTGCGCTCTGTTCAGAATGATGTCTTGTCCGTCATATTGTTCGACGATCTGCGGCTTGACACCGGCGCCCGTAAAATCGGTAGCCGTATCGATATGTGCCAAAAAGCCGATGGTCGGGATCTGTTTATCCGAGTTTGCCGGAAGCGTGGCCATCACATAGCCATTCTCATCCATCGTTACGTCCTGCATGCCGATTTCCTTCAGCTCGTCCACCAGCAGCTGACCCAGCGTCAGCTGTCCCGGTGTCGAAGGGCAGGTATTACTGTTCTCGTCTGACTGCGTATCCACTTGTGCATAGGTAATGAGTCTGTCGATTACTTCTTTTTTCATAAATTCTCAACTCCAATACGTATGGGTATGTAAGGTGCACCTCTCAAATCCATGAAGAGTATACCATATTTGGCCGCACTCAAAAAAATAACCGTCCCCCGAAAACCTCGGAAAACGGTTATTATGAACCATAAAATACGCGCTTTATTCAAAAGCCGGCAGCGCAATCTCAGAGTAGTTATCCTCGAAGAACTTTTTCACTTCCGGGCTGGTCATCGCCTTGGCAAGCTTCTGGATCGGCTCGGAATCCACATTATCTTTACGGGCCACCAGCGTAATGGTGAAGTCAGAATCGTTGCCTTCGGTTACGAGAGCATCCTTCTTAGGGGTAAGTCCCAGCGGTTTCGCGTATGCCGGCGTCATGGCAACCATATCGACGTCGTCGAGCGTACGGGCCAGCATGAGCAGATCCACCTCGGTGAACTTGTATTTATGCGGATTCTCCACGATATCCGCCTGCGTCGCTTGAATGCCGACGCCTTCCTTCAGCTTAATCAGGCCGTTCTTCTCGAACATCACCAGGGATCGGCCGATGTTGGAAGGGTCGTTAGGAATCGCGATGCTTGCACCGTCCGGAAGCTCTTCGATGGTCTTATATTTTTTGGAGTACGCTCCAAAAACGGCATTATAGATCGGGGTGACCGGAACCAATTCCGAGCCGTTGTTCGCATTGTACTCTTCCATGTACGGCACATGCTGGAAGAAGTTCGCATCTACCTCTTTATGGGCCAGCGCATTGTTCGGCTGCACATTATCGGACAAGATCTGGATTTCAAGGTTGATGCCTTCTTCCTTCAGCATCGGCTTCACCAGATCAAGCACCTCGGTCATTGGCGGAATGAGCGTTGCGACTTTTAATGTAACTTCTTCCGCGGCATCGGGTGCAGCACTCTCCGGAGCCTTGTCCTTGGCAGGTTGCTGCCCGCAGCCTGCCAGCACCAGCAAGAGGGTCAGCATCAGCAGCATTAATTTCTTATTCATCGTTTGGTTACCTCCAGTTAAAATATAATCGGTGTACATGCGTTCAAAAAATAGAATTAAACTTTTCTCTTATCGAGCAGTCTGGATGCCAGGTTCCCTCCAAACTGGATGGACTGTACCAGAATGATCATAATGATGATTGTAAATGACATAAGCTCTCCCTCAAATCGCTGGTACCCGTAACGGATCGCGAAGTCTCCGACGCCACCCCCACCCACGATCCCCATCACCGTAGAGTACGAGATAAAACTGATCGTGGATGTTGTCAGCCCAAGTACAAGGCCCGAGCGGGCCTCTACATACAGGAATTTGTATATCATTTGGAGTGTGGATGCCCCCATGGAAGCGGCCGCCTCCATCACTTCCTTCGGCACCTCCAGCAAGGATTGCTCTACCAGCCTAGAATAGTAAGCCACCGCAACGACGGATAAAGGAACCGCAGCGGCCAGCGTCCCCAGGGAAGTACCGACGATCCATCTCGTAACCGGTATCATAATGACAACCAGAAGCAGAAACGGGAATGACCGTATGACGTTAACCAAGGCATTCAAAATGGAGAATAGAAGGCGATTCTCATACTGCTGGCCTTTTCGACACAAAAATAGCAGTGTTCCGACCGGAAGACCCAGTATTATAGCGGCAGCAATCGATATGCCCACCATGATGAACGTCTCGCCAATCGCCCGCCAGATTTCATTCTGATACTGCAGGACATAGGCAAAATAATCACTTAAATATGGAATGATGTCATTCATGGAACTAACAATCCCCCACTTTCCCTGCACCGTCCATTGAAGATCCGAAATCCCGAGGAGTCTCTCCATCGCTTAGCTGATTGCGGTACGTTCTGCTCAGACGTCCGTTCTCCATAACGGACACCTGGTCGCAAATGTCGTTCACCACGTCCATCTCGTGGGAAACGATTACGATGGTTACCCCCAGCGTTCGGTTGATATGCCGGAGCACCTCCAGAATATCCGCGGTTGTCTGGGGATCCAAGGAAGAGGTCGGCTCATCGCACAACAAGACGGTCGGCGAATTGGCTAACGCTCTGGCAATCGCTACCCGCTGCTTCTGCCCGCCGCTTAGCTGAGCCGGATACGACTTCGCTTTATCCTCAAGTCCGACAAAACGTAAAACCTCCTGGACACGATTCGCCCGTTCGATCTTCGGTACCTTTGCGAGCTCAAGCGGCATCGAAACATTGCCCCATACCGTGCGGTTGCTGACCAGCTGGAACAGCTGAAAGATCATGCCAATCGATCTTCTTGCCTCCCGAAGCTCCCTGCCGCCAAGGGAGGTCAGCTCCTGACCATTCACCACGACTCGGCCGGAATCCGGTCTCTCCAGTACATTCATGATGCGCAGCAGCGTCGATTTCCCAGCTCCGCTCGTGCCGATGATTCCGTGTATGCTTCCCTCCTCAATATGAAGAGAGACAGCGTCTATCGCCTGATAACGGCCACTGCCGCTGCCAAAGCTTTTACTGACCTCTTGCAGTGAGATCATGATAATCCCCCTCCTTGCACATGAAGAAAGCCCGCTTGGCTATGCAGCCTGCGAGCATGTTATGCTGCAACAACTATTGAATCATACCATAATTTCAGACAAAATGTGACACCACTTCTTGGCGGACTCTAACTTCTTCGTGATCAACGCATCCCTACATGAGCACCGGACTTACAGGGTGAATGCAGGATTCGATGATTTTGCTGGTTAAGAGCGGCATTCAGGACAAATAAAGCTGATGTCCATACATGCCCGTTAACCGTTCTACCGCTTTGTTCAGCAAGCTCTCTTCAAAGCCCTCCAAGCCTTCGATGGCTTGGATTTTATCCGCCGGCGGCATCTCCTTCTGAAGATGCAAGCTCCAGTTCACGATGGCCTGTATGGCATCTTCATGCTCGAACTGGCCGTAAAAAATATGTGCTTTGTACAAATAGCTGTCGGCATGCTCGGGAACCAGCCTCAGTACCTCGTCAAAAGCAGCTAATGCCGCATCCTCGTCCTGATCCTTGTAATAAATCTGTCCCAGTCTGAAATAAGCGCCCGGATGACCCGGCGAAAGCTCCAGCACTTGCAGCGTATCTTCCTTCGCCCGCACATAATCCGCCATCGAATAATAGATTCCGCTTCGCAGGCTGTAGAGGCTGCCTTGCCCCGGGTTCAAACTGAGCCCTTGAGCACAGTCCGCTAATCCCCGTTCCAGCTGTCCGGTCTCCACAAAGCAAACGGCACGAAACTCGTAAAATCTCGGGTTCGACGGATGCGCCTGGATTGCCTGGGAATAAGCATCGATGGCCAGATCCCACATGCCCATCTCCTTATAGATATGGCCGCTGGCCGCCAAATACGTCGGATGCTCGGAGAAGGACTCCTCCTGCTTAACCGCTTCCTGCAGTTCAAGCAGCGCTTCCTCATTGCGTCCCTGAAGATAGAGCACATAACTCAGCTTGTTGCGGATTTCAGTCCCGTCCTGAAGCGCGGCTGCTTCCTTCAGAGCCTGCTCCGCTGATGGCAGATCATTCATCTCCATGTAAATATCGGCGCGCTGCACATAATTCGGTGCATCATCATTCTCAAGCTTAAGCAGCTTGTCATTGATCGCCAGCGCCTCCTCCTGACGACCCAGCCGGTAATAGCAGTCGGCCATCCAATAGCAGGCCAGCGGGGAGTCCGGCTGTCTTGCATACAACTTCGAAATCAGCTCGTAGGCCTGATCCTCCAGACCATCCTCGCGATAAATCCGGGCCATGTCGAAATACGCGCGGTAATCGTCCGGCGCCGCTTCAATCGCCCATGCCAAATCCGCTTTGGCTGCATTTTTGTTACCGGAACGATTGAAGACCTCCGCTCTCTTTAAGTAAAGCTCGTATGAATCCGGATACCGCTCAATGGCCTCCGATAGAAAGTGCTCGGCCTGTCCCATGTCCCCAAGCTGCACGTACAGGTCCGCCATAGATTTCCGAAAGGAATACGCCTCCCGCACTTGCCGCTGAAACGTCTGAAATGCACCGTAGCTGTAGTTGGTGCTGCCTGCAAACAGCGCATATCCGCCATCCGCTTCCGCTTCATACCGATCGGCCAGCTGGATACCCTCCTGTAGAACTCCCACGGCTTCCTGCACATGATCCATCAGATCCAGGGATACGGACAGCATGTAATAATACATCGGGATGGCGCGTTCCGGCTCCTGGATGCTTAGTCGAAAATAGTGCGCCGCTTCCGCCGGATTGCCGCTCTCGTAAAAGGTCATGCCCAGCTCATAATAAGTTGAAATAACCGTGCTCCTGTCCTCTCTTTTAATGCTTTCCTTCAGATCGCGGATCGCCTCTTCATATTGATTCAAATCCTTGTGGGCAATCCCCCGGGTATACCAATTCATATAATTGTCGGCATTCAACCGAATCGCTTCATTTAGATCCTCAATGGCCTCGCGCTCCCGGTTCAGCTCACGCAAAATATGAGCGCGCCGCTCATAAGCGCGATGGCTTCCGCTCGTATCGATCACGCGCCCCAAATAAGTTATGGCCTCTTCCGAATGGCCGCTGTTGTGCAGCAGCTCCGCATAGTGCAGCTTATCATTGAAACTGGTAATGGCACTTTCGCCTTTTCTCATATATTTAAGGGCTTGTTCAAAATCCCGCTTCTTTCTGTAATGGTTACCGATACGGAACCAGATCCGCTTCATCAACTTCATGGTGGCTCATCCTTTATATGTAGATGTTATTCTTGGGCTCGTATGATCAGAGCAGAGGTTTCCTTCCTCTATCTCTATATTATACTTCCTCTATGTCCATTTGCACCCAAATTAAAAAGGAACCGTGCAGGCTCCTCTTTAGGTGTGTATCCTATTATATTGTACAAGGTTACCAAAAATGTCCAACGAAAGAAATACATGCGTTATTTAGTGAAACGATTTTGATTTATTCTGCTTACGAACTTTTCCCCCATAGTATGCTGCTGTACCCAGTGAAATTCCCCAGATCAGGAAGAGTGCGTACCAGAAGTATCCCCACACCGCCATGGGGCTTGCATCTTGATCGGCATACATGGGGGCCGACTGAACGCGGCCGACCGCTAACAAATACTGCATTACGAAGTAAGTAAATCCCCATAATGACAACAAAACAGAACCGATGGCAGCTGGTATAGTTAGCAACCATTTCGGTAAGCGCAGCCCCCACGGCCTGGCAAAAGCAAGCGCGAAAACGGCTGCCAATAAGGCCAGGGTACCCATTCCCCAGTAACCGATCACGTGCGTCCAAAATTCATCAGGCGCTTCCTGGAAATCCCCTGGGAATGCAAACCCGATGCCAAGTCCCCACCAGAAATGGGGGAGGGCATACATAACAGCGGCAATGCAAGCCGTATACCCGGCTTTTTTCATTCTTGAATGATTCATATCAATCACCTCAAGCTCATCATACTTAACGAAAAGAGCATTCAGATGACTTGAAGTTTAAGTTTAGTTTAAATATGCGGTGGAGCCCGCTCTTGACTCTGTTCAGTACACCTTATGAATCACATCTTCGAAATCGGGATCTTCCATATCGATATCATCCAGCTCGCCCCAGCGGCCCAGCTCTTTAAAAATATCAAGCGTATTCATCTCGCGGCGGTTCACCTCAATGGTGACGGTGTTATCCAGCGTGCTTGTCACCCGAATCGGGACGGTAAAAGCCTCTTCACCTAAAAATTCCTCGGGAATTACAAAAGGACCGCGGAAAGTGACGGTGATCACGGTAGGCAGCCCGATGGTGTCTCGTAATGACTTTACCGTCCCATCATAAGACAGCTCGCCGTTGTTAATGACCATCACGCGATTGCACAGCTGTTCGATATCATCCATGTCATGCGTCGTGAGCAGTATGGTCTTGCCGAATTGCTCGTTGATCAGCTTGAGAAAACGGCGGATGTTCCGCTTGGCGTTTACGTCCAGACCGATCGTCGGCTCATCCAGGAACAGCACGTCCGGATCATGCAGCATCGCGGCGGCGAGGTCGGCGCGCATGCGCTGGCCGAGCGACAGCTTGCGTACAGGCGTTTCCCAGAACGCCTGTAAATCCAGCAATTCGGCAAACTGTCCGAGTCTGCGCTCCTTGTCCGCCTGATCCACGCTGTACATTTTAGCCAAAATATCGTAAGAATCCTTCACCGGCAGGTCCCACCACAGCTGGCTCCGCTGACCGAATACGACGCCCAGGTTGTTCACGACGCTGCGCCGCTCCTTGTGCGGATTCAAGCCTCCGATCGATACGTGACCCGAGGTCGGGTGGAGAATGCCGGTCAGCATTTTGATGGTGGTGGATTTGCCGGCCCCGTTCGGTCCGATGTATCCGACGAATTCCCCCTGCTCCACTTGAAAGCTGATTCCCTTCACGGCTTCCTTCGTCCGGTATTCTCTCGTAAACAGGGTTCGCAGCCCGGAGAAGCGCCCCTCCTTCACAACCGGCGTTTTGAACTCCTTGCGTATGTCGTGGACTTCAATCATTGACGCGTTCCTCCTTTAGCTCCCTGTACTTTGATATTTGGTCAAACCAAACTGCCAGAATTTCAGACTTAAGAAGAGACATACCAGAGCCGCTCCAGCCAATGCGGGCAGCACCCAAACGCCGAGCTCGCCCCGCAGTATGTATAATGACGGGATGTAATTGACTAAACCGACCGGGACCACGATCAGCAGGATCGACGACATCCATTTGGGATACAGCGTGAGCGGATACTGGGCTGCCGTCCGGGCCGCGTCCTCCGTAATATTTTGAAGCTCGGTGATCCGGGTCGTCCAAAAACCGAACGTGGCGGTCGCAAGTCCGATCGAGAACAGGATGACGGCTCCCGTGACGATAATATAGAGCGATTGCGGCACCGCGCTCCATCCGACTTGCCCTGCCGCCATCATGCCATGCAGCGACCACCAGAGCAGAAAACCGCCCTGCAGCACTTCGCCCAACATAATCCGGAATTTCTGCGGCATGAGCGCCAGCAGCACCGGCATGGGACGGGTCAGCAGTTGGTCAAGCTCCCCGTTGACCAGATAGTGTTCAAGATGGTGCACTTCATCCGCAAACGTCCGGTAGAGCGTCTTCGATAAGGTCATAACGGCAAACAAATACCCGATTTCATGCATGGACCACCCCTGAATGGCCCCAAATTTGTAGAGCACGATAGCAACCATAAGAAATTCAGAAATTTGGATCAGCGCCGCCAGAAACGAAGCCAGGATAAAATTGAATTTGTATTGCATGCGGCTTTTGATGCTGGTGCGGATCAGCAGCGCGTACAGAGATAGCCAGGATCTCGTGGTCATCCTCCTTGCACCTCCACTTTCCGTCTTAGGAAGCCTGTTGCCAGCAGGCTGGCCATCGTGAGCAGCACGCACCACAAGAGCGTCCCCCATAGATAGGAAACGTCATCAAAACCCAGATAGATCCGGGTCGGCACATAGAGCAGATACGGATACGGCGACCACCAGGCCAACGTCTGAAGCCAGCCCGGCAGCCATTCAATCGGAATAAAAAAGCCTGCAAGAAGATTGATCATCGCATGGTTGCCCCAATACAACCAAGACGATTCCGTTGTCCATAATGCGGATGCGCCGATGAGATAGTTGATGCAGATCGATAAATAGGCGGCTCCTGCAAGCGCAATGGCTACATAGAGGAAGGTAGATGCTTTTCCGGGTAAATGCAGCGAGAAAGCAAAATAATACACCAGGTAGATCGGGATTGATTTGTAAACGAATTGGTAGGCGATTTGCCCCCATTCCTTGGCCATCAAATGACTGAACAAGTGAACGGGTCGCATCAAATCCAGAGAGATATGGCCGGTTCGCACGGCTTGGGGAATGCCGAGGCCATTCGTGACGAAACTGGAAACCCAGAGCGCAGCTTGCGTAAAGGCGATATAACCGACCATTCCCTGTGTTCCGTAATCTCCGAGTGCGTAGTCTGCACCGAGACCGATCCAGATACAGGCATACATGAAGCCGAACATCGCGCTGGCGATATTGTGCACCATGTGTGCGCCGCGGTACTGCAAATTGCGGGCATAGGCTTTGGAAGCCAATGTGAAATAAAGCATGAAGCACCTCCGATAAGCATTTTAGATGGCGGACCCATCCACTTCAGACAAGGCGAAAATGAGAGAAGGACAATAGCATACCAGAACGTTCCAGATCAGGCAAGGCTTTTTTCAGAAGGAAAATATACGGACGATCCGGGATACAAAAAGAAGCCTTCTTCTCCGAGGGGTGGTTTTAAAAGAAACCACCAAGGGAGTTTGAAGACTTCGGAGTCGTCATATAAATGATCAGGCGTCATCATCTTATACTGCTTGCAATAACAGACCGCAAGCATAAGGTGTCACTGGCCCTCTCGCCCATTTTCCGTATCGGGTTCAGGACCACGGCTAGAGACAGACTCTGGATCCGGACTCGTTTTGTACAGATACTGAAGCTGCTGGAAGGGCTGCGGCTGGAAAAATGGCGATTGCTGATGTGCCTGCTGCGAATAGGTTACCGGTTGTGCATAGGGTGCCGGTTGCGCATAGGGTGGCGAGAAGGAAGCTTGCGGCGGATACGATGGCGGCTGTGAATAAGGGGAATACGATGGGGAAACGCCATACTGCTGCATCCTCGCTTGTTGATAATTGTATGGATACGATGGATAGGATGGTGGCGATGGTGCATATCCATAATAGCTAGGCGGCGAAGGTTGCTGTACGTTCAACGGAAATGGCTGGTCAAACGGCTGCCGCTGAATCGATTCAACGTAGGGGGCATGGTCGTCCCGCTTGCCGCAGCCCGGCAGTGGCCCCAATATGACCGTTTCCTTCAGCGGAGCAACCGCTTTGGCGTAATCCTCCTCATTCACGCAGTATGCGATATGCAAGATCTCCTTGGGAATATGCCTGAGGAAGTCCGATCCATATACGATATCCGGCGTCGGCTTATCAA
Organism: Paenibacillus sp. JZ16; assembly: GCF_015326965.1. Lineage (NCBI taxonomy): Bacteria > Bacillati > Bacillota > Bacilli > Caryophanales > Paenibacillaceae > Paenibacillus > Paenibacillus sp. JZ16. The sequence goes on along the minus strand of NZ_CP017659.1, from coordinate 6,068,905 downwards.
ATATGGTCAGAATATGGGCTTTGTCGCTCAGCGTCAGAATCCAGTGGAACCAGCCTTTTGGTAACATCGATACCTGTCCCGGTTTTAGCTTGTAGGTCATCAGCTTCTGGGTGAAGGGATTAAATACGGAAGTCAGCACTTCGCCGCTGATGACAAACACCAGCTCATCGACATTCGTATGCCAATGGGGCTGGATGATAATTCCTTTGGTCATATGAACGTTGAAGAATCCTGTGGCAATGGCCGGCATCTGATTTTCAAACACCTGGGTTATGTAATTTCCCGCATCGCGTTTATAGTTCAAAGTGTCGTTCGAGTCCGCAAACAGCTTCAAATTCGGAGATGTCAGTACTGGATCCAGCATCGTATTCCTCCCTTGAAAGTTCTTGATCTATCTGTATGCGTAGAAGGCCCGGCCTATGTAGAAGGGGATCGCCGGGACAGGAAATAAGACGTGATCTATCAGATCACGTCCCTATGCATCATCGGCTCCTGAAACTCGCCGAAATAGTCTACCAGGAATGACTGGAATTCTCTTGCGGCCTTGGACAAATATCGCTGCTCCAGCCACGCTAGAGTGAAGGTCCTGTAGCAGGAAGGTTTCTCGATACGCACCATCTCGTACGGCGGCTCTTCATCCCCTTTGCACCCGGGTACAAATGCGGCTCCAAGCCCGGCGGCCACCAGACTTCCCAAAGCGGCAGGTTCATCCACTTCACAGACGACATCCCGGCTGATCCCGGCCAATCGGCAGAACTCCTCATTCATTTTACGGAACGGGTGGCCTTCCTTGTATTCGATGAAGGCTTCCCCCGCAACGTCCTGAAGGGAAATGCTCTTCCTGCCCGCCAATCGATGACCGTGGGGTACCGCCAAGAACACCTCGGCATGGAGCACCGGGATTTCCCGAAACTTGTCATCATCCAATGCCGCAGCCGCAAAGCATAAATCAACTTCACCATTCTCCAGCATCTGCACCATCTCCATCATCGAGTCAGGCGGAATCTGGATAATGCGGAAATTCACATCAGGATATCGCGCACGGAAAGCTCCCAATGCTTTGGACAGCCGAGGCAGTGCCGTCGTTGCAATGCGGATGCTGCCCCGCTCCATACCTGCCAAATCCGACACCTCTCTCTTCCCTTCCTCAAGCGCTGACAATGCCGTATCTACGCTTTTCAGAAAAGCCTTCCCGAATGAATTGAGCTTGATTTGCCGATTCTGCCGATCAAATAGCTGTACACCCAAATCTTCCTCTAACCTGGCAATCGTCTTGCTGAGCGCTGGCTGGGCAATTCGGAGTTCCTTCGCAGCCTTGGTCATATGCTCCATTCTGGCCACCGTCTGAAAATAATGCAGCTGAAGCAGTTCCACGATGTTCTTCCTCCTTTATTGATACCCTTGAGTATATGAATGCATGTCATAATATATATTTTTATTTATTAACTATCGATTGTAGAATAAATCGTAACCAAAGGAAAGGGGGAAATCACATGAACGAACATCAGCAACAACCACCATCTGCTGAAAAATTAATACGCATTCTGGCCTTTACGATGATTCTCTCATCAATGAGCGCAACGATGTTTAATATCGTGCTTCCGGAAATCAGCAAGCAATTCCAGCTTTCCTTTGCCCAGGTCAGCTGGGTATCGTCGATTTACATGCTGATTTATGCCATAGGCTCTGTCCTATATGGAAAATTGGCCGACACCTATAAACTCAAAAATCTGCTCACTTTCGGTTTGCTTCTCTTCCTAGTCGGTTCTATTGTAGGTTTGGCGGCACAAGCCTACTGGATGGTGCTGCTGGGGCGGATCCTCCAGGCTGCGGGGGCAGCCGTCATTCCGGCAACCGCCATGATCATTCCCGTTCGCTATTTCCCTGCGGAAAGCCGGGGCCGCGCGCTCGGCATAACCGCCACCGGACTCGCTATCGGAAGTGCGATTGGGCCGGTTGTCTCGGCTCTGATCGTCAGCGTGTTCCACTGGAGATGGCTCTTCTGCATCCCGCTGTTGATCCTTGTTACCTTGCCGCTGTACCGCAAATATTTGGGCAATGAACAAGGTCAGGGTGGACGAATCGATTGGCTCGGCGGCGGTCTTCTCGCCGGAACGGTTGCGCTGCTGCTCCTTGCGGTGACGCAGAGTGGATGGATATTCGGCGTAGGCAGCTTCATGCTGTTCCTGTTGTTCCTCCTGCGCATTCGATCGGCTAAAGAGCCTTTTGTCCAGCCCCGTTTATTCAGCAACAAAAGCTATTCGGTGGGTCTGGTCCTCGGCATATTCATCATGAGTGTCGGTTACGCCCTGCCTTTTCTTACTCCGCAGCTGCTGGCGGATATTAACGGTTTGGCTCCGGGATGGATCGGATTTGTTATGGTGCCGGGAGCCGTCGCTGCGGCCATACTCGGCGGAAGAGGCGGCAAGCTCGCGGACACCAAGGGAACGCGTTATCTGTTCTATACAGCGTCCACCCTGCTTCTGCTCTGTTTCGCCCTGTTGTCCACCTTCGCGGGCGTATCGCCATACCTCATTGCGCTGATTCTGGTCTTTGGCAATGTAGGTCAAATATTTATGCAAATCTCGCTCTCCAAGACCATCTCATTGTCGCTGCCCAAAGAGCAAGCCGGTGTCGGGATGGGATTGTTCTCGCTGCTTAACTTCCTGTCCGGCGCGATCGCCACGGGGGTGTACGGCAAAGCCGTCGATCTTGGCGCCGGCAGCTCCTGGAATCCGCTGAACCTGTTCCAGGGCGCCTCCACCTACAGCAACATCTATATCGTCCTGGTTGCCTTGCAAGCTGGAGTTCTTCTGCTATTCATGCTGCAATTTGGTAAAGCCGCGGGGCAGCGTAAACTGCAGCTTCAAACTACGAGCTCTAAATAAGACGAGGACAAGAGATATTTACCAAGCTTAAAAGGAAAAACCACCGGAGTAATCGGCTTCTTTAAGCCTCTCCGGTGGTTTTAATTCTATTTTACATAGCCGCCCGTTTCAGCTGGCCGTAATACAGGTCGCTGTAGAATCCTCCCTGCTTCAGCAGCTCATCATGGGAGCCCTGCTCTAATAAGCGTCCATCCTTGAGCACCAGGATGCGGTCCGCCGAGCGGATCGTGTTTAAACGGTGGGCAATGACAAAGCTCGTCCGCCCTTTCATCAATCGCTGCAATCCTTCCTGGATTTTGATTTCCGTTACGGTATCGATGCTGCTTGTCGCTTCATCCAGCACCAGCATGGAAGGGTTGGCCAGAATCGCCCTCGCGATGGCAAGCAGCTGCTTCTGTCCTTGACTGATGCCGCTGCCGTCAGGCTTGAGTTTCTTGTCATAACCATCCTTCATCCGCACGATAAACGAGTGGGCATTGGCCAATTTCGCGGCTTCTTCCACTTCCTCATCGCTGGCATCCAGCCGTCCGAAGCGGATGTTCTCACGGATCGTGCCCTGGAAGAGGAAGGAATCCTGCAGCACAAAAGCCATCTGCGAGCGCAGACTCTCCCTGCGGATCGAAGAAATATCCCGCCCGTCGAGGGTAATCCTTCCACTGTCCGGATCGTAAAACCGGGAGAGCAGCTGAATTAACGTCGTTTTCCCCGCACCGGTCGGACCGACCAGCGCAATCATCTCGCCGGGTTTTGCTTCAAAGCTGATTCCTTCCAGTGTGTCTCCGTCTTTCTCATAAGAAAACGAGACGTTGTCGAACTTCACCGCGCCCTCCACGCTCTTCAGCGTGACAGCAGCTCCTTCGTCCTTCGCTTCAACCTCTTCATCCAGCACCTCGAATACGCGTTCCGCCCCCGCAATGGCAGACAGCAGCGTATTCCATTGGTTTGCGAGATCGTTCAGCGGTCTCGTAAACTGCCTTGCATAACTCTCAAATATAATGATGACGCCGATCGTAATATGCCCCTGAATCGCCATGATGCCGCCGATGCCTGCTACGATCGCAAAGCTCAAGTTGTTGAGCCCGTTCATCAGCTTCGGAATGAAGCCTGATATGCTCTGCGCCCAGAAGCCCGACAGACGAATCCGTTGATTGCGCTCATCGAATTCGCGGACAACCCGTTCTTCCTGGGAAAAAGCCTTAATAATCCGCTGCCCCGACAGCGTTTCTTCAATATACCCGTTCAGATCCCCCAGGTTGCGTTGACGCTCCTTAAACAAGGGACCGGTCCGCCGGGTAATCCAGCGCATCCCCATCATCATCAGAGGCACGACCAGGAATGTCAGCAGCGTAAGGAGCGGACTAAGCCATAACATGACGGTTAATGTGCCGATTAAGGTCAACACGCTCGAGAAAATTTGAATCGCTGAGCTGTTGAGCGTTGAGCTCACGTTCTCGATATCATTCGTTAGGCGGCTCATGATCTCACCCTGCTGGCGTTTGCCGTAGAACGGGATCGGAAGCCGGTGCAGATGCGTGAACAGATCCATCCGCATCCGGTACACCGTCTCTTGGGCGATTCCGATCATCCAGACGTTGTGCAGCCAAGTGGTTAAAGCCTGAAGAACATAGACGGCGGCCAAGCCAACGAGAAAATACAACCAGGCCGCGTCGATGGAGCTGTCCGGATTACGCACATCATCCAGAAATCTATCCACGCCGACGCCAAGCAGATAGGGACCTAGCAATGCAAGGCCCGAGCTGATCAACACCATCAGCAGCACGAGTGCGAGCTTGCCTTTGCGGCGGGCGAGATAAGCCCATATTCTGGAGAGGGTGCCCGACCAGTTTTTGGCCTTGGCCTTTGGCTTGCCCCCCTGGCCGCCATCCTTATTCTTGCCAAGATCAATCTTCGGTCTCGGATGACGAAACGGTTCAGTGAATGCCTTGAGCATGCTGCTGCGCCTCCTCTCCGTATTGGGATTCATAGATGCGTCGATATAGAGAGGAACTTTCCATCAAATCTTCGTGGTTCCCTTTTCCAATCAAACGCCCATCGTCCAGCAGCAGAATCAAATCAGCCGAAGTGGTCGAGCTGATCTTCTGCGTGATCAAAAACGTCGTACAGGACAAATCCTTCAGGGCATCCAGCAGAGCACCTTCCGTTCGGACGTCAAGGGCGCTGGTGCTGTCGTCCAGAATAAGGATGGCGGGCTTTCGCACAAGCGCCCGCGCAATGGACAGGCGCTGCTTCTGTCCCCCGGACAAGTTGACCCCGCGCTGGCCCAGCATCGTGTCATAACCGTTAGGGAGACGCTCAATGGTATCGTGGATTTGCGCTCTGCGCGCCGCTTCTTTAATTTCCTCCATGGAAGCCTCCTCGCGTCCCCAGGCAATATTCTCCCGCACCGTACCGGAGAAGAGCAGCACTTCCTGCGGCACATAACCGATGCTGCTGCGCAGATTTACCTCATCGATCGATCCGGCGTCCATTCCGTCTACGCGTACTGTTCCCTTCTCTTCCTCGTAAAGCCGTGGAATCAGCTGTACTAATGAAGACTTGCCGGAACCAGTTGCTCCCATAATCGCGATCCGCTCTCCGGGCCTCGCTTCAAAGGAAATATCCGTCAGCACGTCGATGTCGCTGCCCGGATAGCTAAAACTCACTTGCTCGAACTTCACGCCGCCTTGAATTTGAACCTTTTTATTCTTATCCTTGGCCGCGCTTGCTGCATCCTCTTCCGTATTTAACACCTCTTGCGTCCGCTGTGCGGAAGCGCGTCCCCGGGAGAAGGCAACGACAACCCAGGACAGGGCGGACATGGCACCAATACAACGCAGGGAATAATTGACTACGGCAACCACTTCGCCGACGCTGGCACTGCCGGACGCGATGTCTTTGCGGCCGAACCACAGGACCGCCATAATCCCTGCATTCATTATGAGAAGAATAAACGGCATCGTTGTCTCCGTTAATCGCAAGGTCGAGACCGTGGTGCTCATCAGCTTGCCAGAGGTACGGGCAAAGCGTTCAATTTCGTGTCCCATCCTTACGAATACGCGTATCAACCGAATCCCGGTCAGATTCTCCTGAATGACGCCGTTCACCGCATCCAGTCGCTGCTGTACATGGCGGAACGCATCCGCTGCCCGCTTCATAATCCAAGCGATAAAAATAAACAATAATGGCACGGTAAGGACAAGCAGCAAGCCCAGCTTCACATTCACCACCAATGCCATGATGATGCTTCCCAGCACAACGAGCGGAACGCGCGTCATAAACCGCAAGCCCATGAACACCGTATCCTGAATCTGGGTGACGTCCCCTGTAAGTCTGGTAATCAAAGATGAGGTAGCAAACCGGTTAAATATCGAATAAGAGAAAGACTGCACCTTTTCATACAGCTGATCACGCAGATCATAGCCGAGTCCCTGACTCGTATGCGCCGCAAAAAAAGAGCTGGATATTCCCGCTATAAAGGCAATAATAGCGCTTCCAGTTAAAACGGCTCCCCACATCCAGACAACGGACAAATCCTGTTTCTGTATGCCGTCGTCAATGATTTTAGAGATGAGCAGCGGCTGAATCAGCTCAACGGTGAGCTCAATCAGCATCATGACCAGTGCCGCAATCGCTGCGACGCGGTACTTTTTCAAGATCGAGAAAACCATTCCCATAAGCATTCCTCCGAGGCTGAAGACCTTTATCATGTTCATACATCAATTACCCACTGGTCTTCATGTAGTAGCAATATTAGTTCGTACAAGAGCTCGATATGTCTATTATAATATATTTTCTCCTAGAACTTACCGACTGATTAAAAAATCACAGTAATTCACATTCCAAATCGCAACTCCTGGCTTGTGTAGGAAGCATTGCAAAGGAGATGAAAAAAAGAGCCTATTCTTCAGGATTGTCTCCTCTCGAATAGGGCTCTCTTGTTGAAACATATAGCTATTCCACCGATTTCAGCGCTTCAATCATATCAATCCGCTTTAGCTTGTAATGCATGGAGGCCATCACAATGGCCGAGAACAACAGCGTCAGCAGTGCCGCATAGCCGTAACTGATTCCATGGATCGCGGGACTGAACATCATCGCATCCACTTCTGCGGTTAGTAGCACGAACCGGTGCAGGAACACGCCACCCAGACTGCCCGCTATAATCCCCAGCGCGGTCAGAATCATATTTTCGCGATAGATGTACATGGTTACTTCCTTATCATAGAAGCCAAGCACCTTGATCGTTGACAGCTCCCGTATCCGCTCGGATACGTTAATATTCGTCAGATTGTACAGCACGACAAACGCAAGTGCCGCAGCAGATACAATCAGGACAACCACCACGACGTTCATGCTGTCCATCGTATCACTGAAAGCGTCGCTTACCCCGCTCGTGAAGCTGACCATTGCCACCCGCTGGCTTGCGGTTAACGATTCTCCAAGCTGGTCTTCCCACTCCGGATTGTGATCGTGGTTGTCATACGTCAGCAATTGACTGTTCACTTCCGGCCCTGCATCAAAAATCTCTTCGTAATACAGCGGCGTCATATAGACGTAGTGCATGGCATAGTTCTCCGTTATCCCGGCTACACGTATTTCAAAGGGATCGTTGTCGCTGTTCTGTACGGTGAAGGTACTGCCAATCTTGAGATCAAACAGTTTGGCGAGCTTCTCGGTAATGATCGCACCGTCATCCGTCAGGGACAGCGTCTGCTCCTGCCCACGGGATTTCAGGATGATAAACGAATCGATCTCATCTGGCGATTGCGGCACGAACAAACTCACATCCTGAGTATTCACCCCGGGGGCGGCCGCAGTCATCGCCTCTTGCGTCACATTTAAAATCCCCGTAATCTCCGGCGTTTCCGCAATGCGCTTGTTATAATCCTCCAGCATGCCGTTATCGCCGTTATCGTCTTGGAATACAACGGTCGCCTGATGCTGCATAATCTTTCCGTATTGCAGCGGCGCGATATCCCCGATGGAATCCTTGAGACCGAAACCGGTCAGTATCAGGGCCGTGCAGCCGGCAACGCCGCAAACGGTCATAAACATCCGCTGCTTGTAGCGGAACAAATTACGGGCGGTGACTTTTCCAATAAAGCCGAGCCGGTTCCACACCCAAGGAACTCGCTCCAGCCATATGCGGGATCCGTTCTTTGGGGCTCTGGGGCGCATCAGGACCGAAGCGTTGCTTCGAAGTTCCACCCGCGTCGCCACATAAGCGGTCATGGTCGTACAGAGCACGGCCACGATGATCGAGATGATGCTGTAGCTGAGATAAAATCGCGTTCTCACATCCGGCAGGTTGTATAAAGCGCCGTAAGCATCATAGATAATAGCGGGAAACAAGGTGAAGCCGATACCCAGTCCGGCTGCTGAGGCCGCAACACTTGCCAGCGTCGAATACACCAGGAATTTTTTCATCACATCCCGATTGCTGTATCCAAGTGCTTTCAAGGTCCCAATCTGCAGCCGCTGCTCCTCAACCATACGAGTCATCGTTGTCAGGCTGACGAGGGCGGCGATCAGGAAAAAGAATACCGGGAATGCCGTTGCAATGGAAGATAAGCGGTCCGCATTATCGCTGTACTCGGTATAGCCCGGATTGACGCTGCGGTCCATGACGTAGACTTTGGGCAGCTCAAGCTGTTCCAGCTCCTTCTGTCCCTCCGCCACTTCCTTCTCGCCATCGGCGATTTCTCGCTCAGCCTTTGCTTTTTCTTCATTAAATTTCTTTAAACCCTCCTGGTATTTCTCCTGTCCTTGGCTAAGCTCCGCTTTCGCATCTGCGAGTTTGGCTTCCCCTGCCTGCTTAGCAGCAGCAAGCTCCTCCGTTCCTTGCTTCAACGAAGCTTCACCCTGCACGAGCTGACGCTCGGCTTCCCGAAGCTTGGCCTCACCTTCTTTTAGTTGTGCCCGGCTTGCATCCAGCTTCTGCTGAGCGTGATCCATCTGTTGCGAAGCTGCGTTTAAACCGCTCTGGAACGCAGAAGCAGCCTTTTGCAAAGCAGCTC
>NZ_CP017659.1:4452500-4525000 GCF_015326965.1 Paenibacillus sp. JZ16 | reverse complement strand
GCAGTAGTGCAGATTCCTTTTGACACTGACTAGCGCTTTGGCAAAATCTATAACGTCATCTTCCTTCATGTTCAGAACATGAAAAGCCAGGCGGGCGGCCGTCTTCGGCCCCACACCCGGCAGTCGCGTAAAGGCGTCGATGAGCTTCGCGATCGGTTCAGGATAGTACAAATGTAACTACTCCTTCTAGGTTAGATTAGAACAAGCCCGGAATTTTCATGCCGCCTGTGAATTTGCCCATATCAGCATTTGCGATTTCTTCAGCCTTGGCAAGAGCATCGTTAACCGCAGTCAATACCAGATCCTGCAGCATTTCCACGTCATCCGGATCAACCGCCTCAGGTTTGATGTTGATGGACAAAATTTGTTTATGACCATTCGCTTCCACGGTAACCACGCCACCGCCGGAAGTTCCTTCAACGGTTTTCGTAGCGAGCTCTTCCTGAGCCTTGAGCATTTGCTCCTGCATCTTTTTCACTTGCTTCATCATTTGGTTCATATTATTCATGATTCATCTCTCCTTATAATAGGGTGCACGTAGGGACGTGCTAGTCTTTTATGACAACGAGGTCTTCTCCAAACAACTGGATGGCCTCATCAATCCATGGTTTTTCCCCACCGGCCTCCGCTTCTTCGTGCTCAAGCTTAAGTTCTTCTGCCTGAGGCTTGCCCACTCCTTCTACCGCGTCACTCCAATCACGAAGCATCATGGTAACCAGATGATACGGCTTGCCAAGCGTTGACTCAAGAACCCCTTCAATCACCTGTTTATTGGCAGGCTTCTCCGTGGTTTCGCGGTGGATGTTGTTTTTAAAAGCGATAAGAACCTTGTCTTCCCATACGGACACGGGCTCACCATCCATCAGCCATGCATGGACCGTTACCTTCTCCTCTTTCACGTTCTGCAGAATTTGGGCCCACTGCCGTTGAACAGAGGTAAAATCCTCCCCGGTTCGGCAAGATACATACTGATCCATATGCTGCGGAATCTTGGCTGATGAAGCTGCTTTCGGTGCCGGTGTACGGGTAGACTTGGCCGGTTCGCGTTGACCTGATGCAGGAACACCATTTTGTATCAGTCGCTCCAGCTTCTTCTCAAGTGCGGCTACGTGCTGTTTCAGCTGAGCGAGTTCACCTGCATCGGCCGTACTATGGGCAGCTGAGGCCCCACCCGCAGATTGGGTTATACCGGAGAGCTTGAGCAACGCTACCTCAAACAGAGTTTGCGGCTGCGAGGCGTATTTCATCTCACTCTGATACCGGTTCAGCGTATCAATCATTTGAAATAGTTCCTCTCGGCTGAAGGCATTTGCCATCTCCTGAAACTCTGCCGGATTCAAAACCCGGTCGGTCAGCTTGTCAGCGCCTGGAACCATCTTGATCATGAGCAAATCGCGGAAATAATACAGGAGATTCTCCATGCATTTATCTGCACTTTTTCCCTCCTGCATAAATTGCTCCACAATCTGCAGCACAAGTCCGGCATCCCCCTGTTTCACAGCACTGGCCAGACGGCCAAACTGCTCCGAGGCAATGCCGCCCGTCATGTCCATGACCTGCTGGTAAGATACCGTACCTCCGGTAAAGGAAGCAATCTGATCCAGAATGCTCAGTGCATCCCGCATACCGCCATCCGACAGACGTGCGATATACTGCAGCGCTTCATGCTCTGCCGTAATGCCTTCTTCTCCGCAAATCTGCTCCAGACGCCCGGTTTGTTCGTCCAAGGAAACTCTACGGAAGTCAAACCGTTGACAGCGTGAGATGATCGTTGCCGGAAGCCTGTGCGGCTCTGTTGTCGCTAGTATAAACATCACGTGTGCCGGCGGTTCCTCCAGCGTTTTCAATAAGGCATTGAACGCTTCCGTCGTCAGCATGTGTACTTCATCGATAATATAAACCTTACGCCGCACCTCGGTCGGTGCGTATTTGACTTTCTCCCGCAAATCACGGATTTCCTCGACGCCGCGGTTGGATGCAGCATCGATCTCCTGAACATCCATGACGGCTCCGGACGTTATACGCCGGCAGGCCTCGCATTCATTGCAGGGTTCCTCAGCCGGACCATGCTCGCAGTTCACGGCTTTGGCCAAAATTTTAGCGGCACTGGTCTTGCCTGTACCCCGTGGACCGCTGAACAGGTAGGCATGGGAAACCCGCTGCTCGCGAATGGCATTCTGCAGGGTCTGGATAATATGCTGCTGGCCCACCATGTCGCCGAACGACTGTGGTCGCCAAGCACGATATAACGCGATATGTTCCACTGTGCTTTACCCTCTTTCAACTTCCACTTCACGAGATCGAGAACCCTAAGGTTTATACTAAGCCCGATCTTCGCGTGCTTTACTATTGCATTCATGGTCAATCCCAGCCCAAAAGGCGTGAGTTTAACGGTTATATTATACTACATTCTATACTACTTTCCCCTGCCTTAGCAAAACGTTTACTTGGAAATCTTTATCCAAAGTGCACATGAAGGATCAGCTTGAATCTATAGCCGTCTCGACAAAAAACACCCTTGCCAATATGGCAAAGGTGTTATGTGCAGATATGTATACCGTGCACCTGTTATTGATAATTGCGATCCGAGCGGCAATCCTGAGCAACAACTCGGGCTAGGCACCCCTCCGGCACAAAAGCGATCTTGCTTATGGCTGCTTCCTTCCGGACCTGACCAGGTTCACAAGTGCTCATTGCGGAGGACCCAACCGTCAACGTTGAGCGCAGGGACCAGCCTCACATCGACAATACCTCTAACAGGAATTCAACCTCGCTACAGCGGATTGCGAGTTACAGGGCACCGCTACCTCCCCGTCTAGCACGGCGAACTTTAGTATATCGCATGGCTATCAAAAAAGCAACCGACGGAAGAAGTTGCATACTCCACCAGCCCTGTAAACAGACAAAAACCCTTCGACCACAAGGGCGAAGGGTTTGTTTATTAGATACCGTATTTCTTCTTGAATCTATCAACACGACCGCCAGCATCCAGGAATTTCTGTTTACCTGTGAAGAACGGATGACAGTTCGAGCAAATCTCTACACGAAGATCTGGTTTTACAGAACCTGTCTCAAACGTATTACCGCAAGCACAAGTAACTGTAGTAACGTGATATTTCGGTTGAATATCTTGTTTCATTGTAGCTTTCACCTCTTTCCGCCCTGAGCCTCATGCGGACCCAGAGTTATATGGACACATAAATGGAGTATATCACGAGCATATTGAATGCGCAATAGCCCATACACAAATCATCAGACAAGTCCACAATTGGAATTTCAACCTGATTTTAACACATGCAATGCCAGCACGATTCTGCTAGATAATTGAAGGTCTCTTCTTCGGTCTTGCCTGTCCCGGAGGCGGCACATGCGTATAGGAGCCAATCACCACATCCGGCAGCTCCTCCTGCATAATCTCAATAGCCTGCTTCATCCCCAGAATCTCACCTTGCGCAGGCGGAATAAGCTCGAGATAGCTCTCAGGGTCAATATTGAGATTACGGAGCTGGATTAACTTGAGGCCCGTGCGGCGGGCAAACTCAATCATAGCCTCCAGCTCTTCCTCGCGATCGGTCACGCCCGGGAAGATCAGATAGTTGATGGATGTATACACGCCTTGATCGGTTGCATAGCGAAGGGATTTCTCCACATTGGCCAGCGTATAGCCCCTTGGCTTGTAATATGCGTTATAATGATCATCCAATGCACTGATTGTGCTGACTCTCATCAGATCAAGACCCGCATCCACGATGCCGCGGATAAAATCGGTCAGTCCCGCATTGGTATTAATATTAATGTAGCCCATATCAGTCTGCGCCCGAACTTCTCTCATGGCTTCTATAATGATTTTCGCCTGCGTGGAGGGCTCTCCCTCACAACCTTGGCCAAAGCTGATGATCGATTCCGGTGTCTTCAGATGCTCCAGCATGACCTGCACCAGCTCATCCACTCTCGGACGGAAGTTCATGCGGGTCTGAGGCGCGACAAAGCCGCTGTCATCCGGCTGTTCCGATATACAACCGAAGCAACCGGCATTGCAGGAATAAGATACGGGAACAGCGCCTTCCCAGCGATTCAGGAAGGTGTTGGATGCCGTCAGGCATTCATATCCTAATGCACAGTTAGACAGATGCTCATAGAGTCGATTCTCCGGATATTTCTCCTTCAGCGTCTTAACCCCAAGCTCAAGATCGTTCAGATCGCAGTTCACAGGGTTCCACTTCTCAGGGTCATCGGACAAACGCGCCGTCGTATAGAAGGCGCCATCCTTCCATACCACCGCCGAATAACCAAACAGCGGCAGCTTATATTCCTTGTCCGTCTTCACGTACCCTGGCAAGCACAAGCGGGTATATCCTTGCGGCAAAAGCGCTCCGACAGCGGTATACCCATCCTCAAGCGGCATCATTTCACCGGTCTCCGGATCCATCCCGATCGCTCGGGTGCTCGGCAGCCCGACCAGGGTAGCTCCCTCTGGCAAAGGTATCAATTCATCATCCAATATTTCAACGATCATATCACCGCTTCGGGCAAGCCCGAACAGCTCGGAATGATCATAAACGTTCCCTTGCTCATCTGCATAAACCAAATACATGTTGATCTCCTATTCTCCGGGTTGATTCAGGCTTAGCTCTGAGGTGCCGTCGCTGCAGATGCACGCGATGGACGTCTGGCTGTCTGGCTCTGAGTCCCGGTTCCGCTGCCGTTATTGGCATTCACATCAAATGATGCCAAGAACTCCGCGTTATTCTTGCTGTCACGCATTTTTTTGAGGAATCCTTCCACAAAGTCAGCAGAGTCGTTCATATTTTTACGGATCGCCCAAATGGTATCCAGTTCATCCTTGTTCAAGAGCACCTCTTCACGCCGGGTACCGGAGCGACGAATGTCGATCGCCGGGAAAATACGGCGTTCCGCGAAGCGGCGATCCAAGTGCAGTTCCATATTGCCCGTTCCTTTAAATTCCTCATAAATAATATCATCCATCCGCGATCCGGTTTCAACCAAGGCTGTAGCCAAAATCGTCAAGCTTCCGCCTTCCTCCACGTTACGCGCCGAACCGAAGAAGCGTTTCGGACGATGGAATGCAGCAGGATCAATACCGCCGCTCAGGGTTCTTCCGGACGGAGGGATAACCAGGTTATATGCACGCGCAAGACGGGTGATGCTGTCCAGCAATATAACAACGTCCTTCTTATGCTCCACCAGCCGCAAGGCACGGGACAATACCAGTTCCGCCACTTTAATATGGTTCTCCGGAAGCTCGTCAAAAGTAGAAGCAACCACCTCGCCCTTAACGGAACGCTGCATATCCGTCACTTCTTCAGGCCGTTCATCGATGAGTAAAACAAACAGTTCAATCTCTGGATTGTTGGTTGAGATGCTGTTGGCGATTTCTTTTAAGAGGAGCGTTTTCCCTGCTTTTGGCGGTGCCACGATCAAACCGCGTTGTCCTAAACCTACAGGTGCAAGCAGATCCATAATTCGGGTTGACAACTGATTAGGGGATGTTTCAAGAACAAGCTTTTCTTGCGGATATAGAGGAGTCAAGGCTGGGAAGTGCAATCGTTCCGCTGCGACGGCAGGATTCTCACCATTCACGGCGTTGACCTGCAGCAGCCCGAAGTAACGTTCGTTCTCTTTAGGTGTCCGGCATTTGCCCGAAACCAAATCTCCGGTCCGTAAATCAAATTTACGAATCTGGGAGGCTGAAATGTAGATGTCCTCCGTGCTCGGCAGATAGTTGATCGGTCTAAGAAAACCGTAACCTTCCGGCAAAATCTCGAGTACGCCCTCCATGAACATCAAGCCGCTCTGTTCGGCCTGCGCCCGGAGAATGGCAAATATCAATTCTTTTTTCTTCAACTGGCCATAATAAGGAATCTGATACTTTTTGGCCAGCTTATACAGATCCGTCAGCTTCATGCCTTCCAAATCGGCTATTTGTAAATCCATTCAATAACCACCTATTCAATTATTTGTTTCTGTCACAGCAATCCTGCTGTCATGTAGTCTATTATTCTATGAGAGCTTTACTAGGAGCATTACCCAAATCTGAGGGAGATATGCAGTTTCAACCACACATTTCCCTCATTTTGGTAAAAAATCATTCTTCCTCGGTCTCACGCCATACGTCGGCACCCAGCATGCGCAGATTGGATACCAGATGGTCATAGCCGCGATCAATGAATTCTACGCCGCTTACCTCCGTCACCCCTTCGGGTACGGTTAGTCCCGCAATCACAAGAGCCGCACCTGCGCGCAGGTCGGTCGCTTTGACCTTGGCTGCGTTCAGCGGACCACCTTCTATAATGGCCGAGCGTCCCTCCACGCGGATCTTGGCACCCATGCGAACTAACTCCGGAACATGTTTAAATCGGTTGCTATATACAAAATCACTAAGGACACTGACGCCTTCCGCTTGGGTAAGCAGGCTGGTCATTGGTGATTGCAAATCCGTTGCAAATCCAGGATATACAAGCGCCTTCACGTCCACATGCTGGTATCGGTCCTTACCGATCACGCGGATGCTTTCGTCCAGCTCCTCAATACCAACACCCATCTCGATCAACTTGGCAGTGAGGGCTTCAAGGTGTTTCGGGATGACGTTGTCAATCAGAACATCACCGCGAGTAGCTGCGGCAGCAATCATATATGTACCGGCCTGAATCCGGTCTGGAATAATGGAATGGCGGCAGCCATGCATCTCGGTTACGCCTTCGATCCGGATCGTTTCCGTTCCGGCGCCCTTAATGACAGCTCCCATGGAATTCAAAAGTGTTGCAACATCTATAATTTCAGGCTCTTTCGCCGCATTTTCAATAATTGTGGAGCCTTTGGCCTTAGCAGCCGCCAGCATAATATTAATCGTTGCACCAACACTGCTCACATCCAGATAGATCTTCGCGCCTCGCAGCTCTTTAGCATGCAGATGAATCGAACCGTGTTCATTGGTGACGGTTGCGCCAAGCGCTTCAAAACCCTTAATGTGCTGGTCGATGGGACGAGGTTCAAAATTACAGCCGCCCGGCAGGCCGATCACGGCTTCTTTAAATCTTCCAAGCATGGCGCCCATCATATAGTAGGACGCACGCAGTTTCTTAACGGGTCCGTTAGGCATCGGAATAGATTTGATATCAGAAGGGTCAATTCTCATCTGATTGCCTTCCCATGAAACTTGCCCGCCCAATTCTTCCAAGATCTCAGCATAAACAGCCACATCGCTGAGAAGCGGCAAATTATCAAGTACGACTTCCGATTCCGCCAGAATTGCGGCGGGAATTAACGCAATCGCGCTGTTCTTGGCACCACTGATTGTTACAGTACCTCGCAGTGGGCGTCCACCGCTGATCATCAATTTTTCCATAAGCTTTCGGGTCCCCCTACATCACTTCGCAGCCGGAAATGGTTCTGATGGCCGTCATACAAGAAAAACGTCTTATCGACGTTCCTTAAGGATGACAGACCGCATTTAGCGTTTCTTATTGTTCTCGATGATCCGGTTGTGAAGCTCACAACCCGCTTGTACTTTGATATCTTAATAAATGAAATGGAAAAACACCGGCTACGCGGTGTGCTTTCCATTTCATTGTATGCAGCATAAGACAGCCTAAATATCTTAGGTGATTCCAATCGTCATGTCGTAGCCACTAGAACTACAAGCGACTTAACTATGAATAATTAAGCTTGATTGTTGGAACCAAACTCACGGATTTTGCCAACAACGGTTTCCTTGATTGCCTCACGGCCTGGTTTCAGGAATGTGCGTGGATCGTAAGCTTCCGGTTTAGCAGCAAGCACTTCACGAACAACTTTAGAGAACGAGATTTGGTTCTCAGTATTCACGTTGATTTTGGAAGTACCCAAGGAGATCGCTTTCTTGATGTCATGCGTCGGAATGCCTGTACCACCATGAAGCACCAACGGAAGTTTCACAGCATTGCGAATCTCTTCCATCTCTTTGAAACCAAGGTTTGGTTCGCCTTTGTAAGGACCATGAACAGAACCAAGCGCAGGTGCCAATGTGTCGATGCCTGTTTCGTTCACGATGCGAACGCAATCGTCCAGCTTCGCGTACATTACGTCACCGATAACATCATCTTCTTGTCCGCCGACCATACCGACTTCAGCTTCAACGGAAACGCCTTTAGCATGAGCATACTCAACGACTTGTTTCGTTGTTGCAATATTCGTATCAATCGGGCTGTGGGAATCATCGATCATAACCGAAGTGAATCCTGCGTCGATTGCTTCTTTACATTTCTCAACACTTGAACCGTGGTCAAGGTGAATGGCAACAGGAACCGTAACTTTCAGGTCCTCCATCAAGCCTTTTACCATGTGTACGACGGTGCTGAATCCACCCATATAACGAGCTGCCCCTTCGGAAACACCAAGAATTACCGGTGATTTCTCTTGCTCAGCCGCTTCAAGAATCGCATATGTCCACTCCAGGTTGTTGATGTTGTATTGACCAACAGCATATTTACCTTCGAGTGCTTTGTTCAGCATGTCTGTCATTGATACTAATGGCATGGTTTCATCCTCCTATAGATGCTTAGTTTGTCTATGGTTTTTAGCCGATATAACATACGGACTTATTATACCACATCGCGTCATAAATACTAAACAAGCATTTCCTAAAATGCTGCGAAGGAGCTCACATTCTGGCAAAAAAAAGAATTCCGCCCTTTGAGCAGAATTCATCATTCAACCGATATTACTGGCGGTCCCTTTCAGCTGCATATTAACGGCTTGACGCATCTCGTCAATATCAAAGGGTTTGGTAAAATGCATCAACGCACCAAGATCGGTTGCTTCCTTGATCATGTCAAGCTCTCCATAGGCCGTCATCATGATCACCTTAATGTCCGGATTCATCTGTTTTATATGCTTCAAAATCTCAAGCCCGTCCATTCCAGGAATTTTCATATCCAGCAGCACCAAATCCGGAGCATGCATCTTCACAATTTCAAGTGCCGCCTTGCCGTTCGCCGCTTGAAACGTCTCATATCCCTCACTGCTGAACACTTCCACAAGCAGGATGCGGATACCATTCTGGTCATCCACAATCAACACTTTGTGTTTGCTTTCCTTGCTCATCCTTCTAACCTCCCCGATACATAAATTCGTATAATGAGTATATGCAAACTCGAAAGTTCCTAACTTTCCCATAACCGACCATTATTTGTATTCGCCTGTAGATGTCGAATTCCTTCCTATCCTAAAAAAAGTAAGAAAAAAAGATGTACGAATTTGTTGTATGTGAATCGACAGCTCCGGACATCCGCTCTGAAGGTTAGCTTGCCCTCTCTGTCATTATGATAATGGATTTCTACGCAAAAAAGAGCCTCTTCAAAAGAGGCTCTTCTCATTATGCCTGATGCTGGATCGAGGCTTTTACAAATTCACGGAACAGCGGCTGCGGACGGTTCGGACGGGAAGTGAATTCCGGATGGAATTGCACGGCGAGGAACCAAGGGTGTCCTGGCAGCTCTACAATTTCAACCAGACGTCCATCCGGAGAAGTACCGGATATGCGCAGACCTGCTTTTTCAATATCTTCGCGGTACTGGTTGTTGAACTCATACCGGTGGCGATGTCTTTCATAAACGAGCTCGTCCTGGTAGCAGGACTCTGCAAGCGATCCTGGAACCAGCTTACATGGATACAGACCCAGACGCATCGTTCCGCCAAGATCCTCGATATCCTTCTGCTCAGGCAGCAGGTCGATGACTGGATATTCGGTAGCCGGATCAATTTCCGAGCTGTTCGCGCCGTTCAGACCGACAATCGAACGGGCATATTC
The DNA here is from genome assembly GCF_015326965.1 of Paenibacillus sp. JZ16. Classification (NCBI taxonomy): domain Bacteria; kingdom Bacillati; phylum Bacillota; class Bacilli; order Caryophanales; family Paenibacillaceae; genus Paenibacillus; species Paenibacillus sp. JZ16. The sequence continues at coordinate 4,515,192 of NZ_CP017659.1, read as the reverse complement.
AATAACAGACACTTGCATCCCAAGACAAATACCGAAGAATGGAATGTTGCGCTCACGGGCATAACGAATCGCGCTGATCTTACCTTCGATACCCCGATCTCCAAATCCACCCGGTACAAGGATACCACCAATGCCCCTCAACGCCTCTTCCACGTTGTCTGCCGTAATCTCTTCGGCATTCACCCAGCGGATTTTCACGTCAGCATTAGCATCAAAGCCTGCATGAGACAGGGATTCAACAACACTGAGGTAAGCATCGTGCAGTGCGACATATTTACCAACGATCGCAATCTCAACGGTCTTCTCCAGTTTGGATACACGCTCCACCAGATCTTCCCACTCGCTCATATCCGGCGCAGGGGTAGTCAATTTCAAATGATTGACAACAATTTCATCAAGACCTTCTTCACGCAAATTCAGCGGTACCTCATACAGCGAGGAGGCATCGCGGCATTCTACAACCGCGTTAGGATCGATGTCGCAGAAGAGCGCGATTTTTGCTTTCATCTCGGTTGAAAGCTCATGCTCCGTACGGCACACGATAACATTCGGCTGAATGCCGATACTGCGGAGTTCTTTTACACTGTGCTGAGTCGGCTTCGTTTTTACTTCACCGGCTGCCTTAATATATGGAATGAGGGTTACATGAATATACATCACGTTCTCACGGCCAACGTCGCTCTTAATTTGACGGATCGCCTCAAGGAAAGGAAGGCTTTCGATATCGCCGACCGTTCCGCCGATTTCGGTAATAACCACATCCGAACCCGCTTCACGGCCTGCACGGAACACGCGCTCCTTGATTTCGTTCGTAATATGAGGGATTACCTGCACGGTACCGCCCAAATATTCTCCCCGACGTTCCTTGCTGATAACAGATGAGTATACTTTCCCTGTTGTCACATTGCTGTTCTTCGACAGGTTAATATCGATGAAGCGCTCATAGTGTCCCAGGTCCAGGTCGGTTTCCGCACCGTCGTCCGTAACGAATACTTCGCCATGCTGGTAAGGACTCATGGTGCCCGGATCTATATTAATGTACGGATCGAATTTCTGAATCGTTACCTTGAGCCCTCTGTTCTTAAGCAATCTACCGAGCGAAGCGGCGGTAATTCCCTTACCAAGAGATGACACGACCCCGCCTGTTACAAAAATATACTTTGTCACTGTAAAAACCCTCCTATATAATCTCCATAACTTCAGGCGACATATGATGTTTATCCTAACCCGTTTTCCCCTGATTCATCAGAGGGACCAACAAAAAAGCATCGCTCGCTTCCAAAAATGGTGAGCGAGCTGACCTCCGACCTATTACAAACCGCATATATTGACGCTTAAATGATCCTCATATCATGTCGAGCTGCTTAACACGGCATACGTTATGAGGCATCAAGACGAGCGGTTTCCATACCTCATCTTAAACAACTGCAAACTTGAATCTTAGTTGACATAAGGTTTAGCAGAAGATGTCCCCTACCGGCGGAATACTCACTGCAAGAGACCATGAAAGTCCAGTCCCTACAGGAAGGATGCCTCCACAGTCCAAAGAAAAAATGTCTATCGACAAACTTCCAGAAGACAGACCGCTTTTGATAAGGTGCTTCTCTTGCGTTATTAGGTCCAGAAGCTAGCGTCGTTTACACTTTCTGAGCCTTAAAAACAAAAAAAGTGACCCCGAATAAATAACGGGGCACTTTTATATTAAACATATTTAATCCACAATCATAAGCCCAAGCAATAGTTTACTCTGTGCCTTGTCTGCTTGTCAAGAGAAGAAGCAACCTCAAAATTCCCCAATCGGCTGACAATGTAAAACACCGTCATAATCAGCTCAGACAAGTGCTAAAGTCCCTGCTGCATGAGGGATTAATCCTTATCGTCTTCCTCAAATGCCTCATCTTCCAGATCATCTTCCTCATCGGATTCGGAATCCTCGTCTTCCAATTCGTCATCATCCAGAACAACCTCTTCGTCTACTTCATCGTCGGCATCGTCATCATCCGGGAAGAGATCGTCGTGATCATCATCTTCTTCATCGATGCTGTCGAAATCCTCCTCGACATCGTCACCGCTATAAGTATCCTCTTCATCGGTGAAGTCATCGTCATCATCATCTTCATCGTTGATGATCCGCGGACGCTTGGCGTTCGCAATCGGATCCTCGGACTTCTCCAGCGGATACCAGCGTTTTAGTCCCCACAGATTCGTTCCTACACATGCGAAACGTCCGTCTATATTGATCTCGGTATATAACTGGGCAATCGTTTCGTTAATTTCCTGTTCCGTAAAGCCGCGAAGCTTGGCCACCTCATTCATAAGGTCACGGTAATAATACGGCGTATTCGCCGCCTTCAGAACCATAAAAGCCAGGTCAACCATTGGGATTTCCTGAATCTTCTCCGGATCGATCTTTAAATTGAGCGGATTACTCACTAACGCACACTTCCTCTCACACAATCTTCACGTTATACCCTCAACATATCCATTATCAAAACTAAGTAAAACCTATTTGGAAATAAAAATCAAGTTTTTCTGCGCCATTACCCATCAGATGCCAAAAGGAAAAAGACGGAGACAATTGTCCCCGTCTTCTGACTGTATCCGCCCCAAGGATCGACTCCTTACGGGATTAGATAAGAGAACCTTGATGTTCCCTCCATGTATCTTATGTTAGCCCTGCTGCTTTGACACGGTAAACAGGGCCTATTTCCCGGAAAAAGGGCAACATCCCATTCGGGCACTCTCCCCGGTTCATACAATACTGAAGCAACGGTTCATCGAGAAGGGAGATTGCCACATATGGATTACACCCGGATCATGCAATCACTACTTACAGAGACGAACCCTATGCGGAACGTCCGGGAAATGAACCGGCGGCTCCTCACGTTTCATGACCCTCAGCTGTACCAGGAATGTATCCGCGAATGGATGCGACTTGTCTGGAAAAGGCGTTTTCCGAGTTCAGTCAGCTATTCGCCGCTTACCCAAACCATCATCGCTCCAGCTCCCCAAACCGCGAAGTTTGAAGCGGAGTTCCGGAATGAACTGATGGTAGAAGAGGATGACCAGGTTCATATCCAAGCCATACAAGGGACAATTGGAACGCTAACCGGGATCCCATGGGGTATCAAGCAAATCAAAGCCCCTCAAGCCTGGTCGATCTCGACAGGACACCGCATGAAGATTGCGGTTATCGACACCGGGGTGGATTTCGCTCACCCCGATCTGAAGTATTCGCTGACCCGAGGGATTAATCTCGTCCACCGAAACATACCGCCATACGATGACAACGGACACGGAACACATATTTCGGGTACCATCGCTGCTGCGAACAGCACGCAGGGCATGATTGGCGTTGCTCCAAGATCTGTGGTGTATCCAGTCAAAGCCTTTGATCACAACGGATCCGCCTTTGTGTCGGACATCATTCTGGCCATCGACTGGTGCGTGCGGGCCGAGATCGATATCATTAATATGAGTTTCGGTATGCAGACCCGAAGCCGTACGCTGCTGGATATTGTAGGCAAGGCCAACCAAGCAGGCGTCATTATTGTAGCCTCCTCCGGCAATGACGGCAAACGTCGTACCGCGGACTATCCTGCCCGTTATCCTCAAACCATATCCGTCGGAGCTACCGACCGCAACCGGAAGATCCCCTCCTTTAGCAATCGTGGGCAATTTGTCGATATTTATGCACCTGGAGATAAAATCGTGTCCGCTTGGCTGCAAGGAAAATACCACGAGATGAGCGGCACCTCTATGGCGACTTCGCACGTCAGCGGAGCGATCGCCCTGCTGCTTGCGCAAAAGCCTGACCTGAAAAAAACGGCTACCATTAAGGCCCTGCTGCGACGCACCTCCTCTCCCCTTAAGCTTAAAAAAGGATACAGCGTCTCCGATGGAGAGGTAAATGCCTTGAAATTTTTGCGCGAGGGCATGAAATTATAGACTGATTCTTCAGTAGTTACAAAAGAAAGTTCGTTTGCAAATTCAAAACAGCCGCCTTTCCACGGAAAGACGGCTGCTGTCACATATTCAAATTAAGGCTCCTTACATCCGTTCCGGCGCCGATACGCCCATCAGGCGAAGCACGTTAGCAATAACGGTACGAACAGCTCGAAGCAAAGCCAGGCGAGCCTGCGTTTGATCCGTATCCTCCGTAATCACGCGCTCAGCTCGATAGTAGCTGTGGAACAAGGAGGCCAGCTCGTATACATACCGGATAAGTCGGTGCGGAGCATAGTTCTCTGCAGCAAGCGACACTTCCTGCGGGAGCTCTCCTATTTTGCGCAAAATGTCGTATTCATGCTCGGTTGTCAGAACGCTCAGGTTCACTTCCGAAAGCGGCAGGAGGTTAACGCCCTGCTCCTCCGCTTGGCGGAATACGCTGCAGATACGTGCGTGTGCATACTGCACATAGAAGACCGGATTCTCATTGGACGTTGACACCGCCAGATCCATATCGAAATCCAGATGCGAATCCATGCTGCGCATAGTGAAGAAATAGCGGATTGCGTCTACGCCGACTTCATCCATCAAGTCTTCCATCGTGACCGCTTTACCGGTACGCTTGGACATTTTCACTTTCTCGCCATCCTGGAACAGGCTGACCATCTGAGCGATCAATACAATCAGTTTGTCCGGATCATTGCCCAGCGCCTCCATAGCTGCCTTCATCCGCGGAATGTAACCATGATGATCGGCTCCCCAAATATTGAGGATCTTGTCGTAACCGCGCTCGTATTTATTGCGGTGGTACGCAATATCCGGCGTTAGGTAAGTATAGGTTCCGTCATTCTTCACGAGGACGCGGTCTTTGTCATCCCCATAGTCGGTGGTACGAAGCCAGGTTGCCCCATCCTTCTCATAAGCTTCGCCCTTCGATTTCAGCTCTTCCAGGGATTTCTCCACGAGTCCGTTCTCGTACAGGGATGTCTCACTAAACCATTCGTCAAAATGAACGCGGAATCGATTCAAATCGCGTTTGATTTTATCCAGTTCCTTCTCAAGCCCGAACTGACGAAGGAATGCAGCTCTCTCGCCTGGATCCATGGACAGCAAAGAGTCGCCCTTCTCAGCTACAAGCTCTTTAGCAAACCCTTTGATATCTTCGCCGTGGTATCCATCTTCCGGCATTTCGGCATCCTGACCGAGCTCCTGCAAATAACGGGCTTCGAGGGATTTTATCAGGTTCACAACTTGGTTGCCTGCATCATTAATGTAGTATTCGCGCGTCACTTCGTATCCAGCAAAATCAAGCACATTGCAAAGGGCATCACCTACCGCCGCTCCGCGGGCATGTCCCAGGTGCAAACTTCCGGTGGGATTGGCGCTGACAAACTCCATCTGAACCTTTTGCCCCTCTCCGGTAGCAATTCGCCCGTAGTTGTCGCCCTGTTCTTCTACCAACGCAACGATCGGATAGAGGTAACCCTTGTCCAAGGTAAAATTAATGAATCCTGGCCCGGCTATTTCCGCTTTTTCAATGGAAGCCTTCGCCCTGTCCAGATGTTCCAGGATAGCCTCCGCAATTTGTCGCGGGTTCTTCTTGGCGATTCGTGTCAACTGCATCGCTACATTCGTAGCCAAGTCGCCATGCGACTTATCCTTGGGAACTTCAAGCGTAATGCCTGGCAATTCCTCACGGGAAACCAATCCTGCAGCTACGGCAGCGTCCGCCACCGCTTCTGCAACCAGCCCGTTAATGTGATCTAATGGATTCATTGTCATGATTCATGTGCCTCCTGAATAGTCAAACTAATAGAAAAGTGTCCCGAAAACTCGTCAAACACATATAAATCATACGCCCAAGCCGCTCGTCCGGACACGCCTTCAAGCGCAAGCTCCAGACGCTGGGTGTGCGTAGACAGATTAAATGAAGTGAACGGGGAGCGGTAATACCCAGGCAATCGCTGACCCAGCTTAAATGCCTGCTCGGACTCCACCTCGCCGTGACGGATCAGCTTCAGCTCGTCCTCCGTTAGCTTGAGCATGGCCCGGGTTTCCCCTTGATGCGGTCCAAGCGCTGGTTCGGTATAGCGAACATACAGGACATTTCCTTTGATAAACGCCTCTGCCGGAAGCTCCTGTATCGTATTCTCCCCTTCGTGAAGGCTTTGAAGACGGATGCTCACTTGTTTTCGGTCGTTCATGTTCGTTCCTCATTTCCTTACCTATTGTATTACTATATCCAGTATAGCCCTGCAATTCAAATGAGGATTTTAGCAAATGTGAAGTAAACGTCTATCCGCGTGCTTACACGAAAGATCGGGTGCATCCTCAATCCCCGTATTTCTCGACCCATTGCTTGTGCCACTCACGATAACTTACACCCGTGATTTCCACCAGAGTCTTCCCGTCGATGGAATAAGGCGCACCGGCTAAATCGCCCCGATCAGGGAACGAGGTTCCCCCGATAACCTCACCCTCTGCTATCCTACCAATTAGAATACCAAAATATCACATGCTGTAGGCATACCCGGAAAAGAATATGCCTGATCCGTAACGAATCAGGCATGAACTATCATATAAGTTACAACGGAAGCAAGGCTACCTTCTCCCGCATTTCCAGCTTGGCCACCATGTCGTTCCAGGCCTGTGGTTTCTCAGGCAGTACCGAATAGTAACGTCTCAGGAAGTTGACGATCAGCTCCGCAGACAGCTCATCAACGGCATCATCGCCAGGCATGAAGCACAAATCGAGCCCGCTCACCGCTTCGCCATCATTGTTCCAGGAAGGATGCACGTAGGCGATATCCGTGCGTTTGTAGCCAAGATGCGAGAGGACTTCGCGGCGAACAAAAGGATCCATCGGCTTCACACCGCCGAATGCATGGTCCTGCACCCGATATGGATCGTAAATCTCGGCAAACATGCCGAACAGCTCTTTGCCGTTCGCGGCCGCCAGTTGATTCAGATCCTTCAAACGATGCTGTGCCAGGAATCGGCCGATACCCAACCCTTCGCGCCCGATGATGGTAAAATCGGTCATCGCTACATTCCAGTCCTCATAATAGCGGTATTCCGTTGTACCCACCACTTCGTCCTCATGCAGGGCAACGAATACCCGGATGCCCGGATCTTCCAGCGGTTCCTTCCACAAACTGAATTCCAGCACCTCTTCCGGAGGGAACACTTCCTTCATCAGATTGTGCATTTTGCGGAACAAGGGATCGTCGATGCTCGTAATGCGAATATATTCCATTAAATTAAAGCCTCCTTATTATATGTAATAAAAAAATCCATCATTATAGTTGAAATCAATTTATATCGTTCAAGCGAGACTTCTTTATCCAGTGAAAGGGTTCTTCCATTCCATCAGAGCCCCGTAGTTGCAGGACTCCTCATCCTCCAAATAATCTGCCGCTACCCCAACGGGCGTCCGGCCGCAACGAAGCAGGAAGGTAATCACCGGATCCTTGAGATCACCCCGGACAACAGCGTCCAGATACTCCGCAGCCGACATTTGATGGGCATGCCGATGATAGCCGGGCATCCGTCCGCCGCCAAGGAGCCGGTCCAATCCCTGTTCGACGGTCACGTGATACAACGACTGAATCAGCCATTTGCCGAGCCCAAGCTTGCGAAAGCGCGGCCTGACGCAAATGTCGGCAATGTATAGCGTATTCCCGTCCGGCTTATGCGTCCGGATATACCCGTTATCCGTGGCCTCCGCCCAGGAGTGGGCAGGCTTCATCGGATCGTAATCCACGATGAGCGAAGTGATGGACCCTGCGAGCATGCCTTCCACTTCAACGCACAGAGCCCCCTCAGGGAACAGGGTAACATGCTGCTTCAGCTGCTCCTTGTTCCACCACTGCTCCGGCGGATATGGGGGCGGGAACGTCTCGGATTGAATGACGATCAGCTCGTCAAAATCCGCTTCCGTGTAGCTTCGAATGATAACCGGCACCGGCCGGGCATCGTCAAATACATATAGCTGTTGATGAAACCGGGCCATTTCCTCTGCACCGCCTTGTCCTATTTTCCTAAAGTAATGATAAACGGCTTACTCCCAATCCGGATACAGATCAGTACGCCGGTCACGCCATGTCGTGACGGAGCCCTTCTCGCGCACTTGATACAATAAATCCAGATCGAGATCGGCGGTTATGATCATGTCGTTGTTCAGCTCTCCCTCGGCCAGCAGGCCCTGTGGAGGAAACGGGATATCGTTCGGGGTAATGATGGCCGCCTGTCCGAAGTTGGCACGCATCAGATCCACGGTTGGCAGCGAACCAACGGTACCGGTCAACACCACATAGATCTGATTCTCAATGGCGCGGGCATGGCTGGTGTAACGCACGCGATGGAATCCGTGACGATCATCCGTACAGGATGGACAGAAAATGACATCGGCTCCTTTAGCCTTGGCCATGCGCACAATCTCAGGAAATTCGATGTCATAGCAGGTCAGCATCGCAATGGTGCCTTTTTCCGTCTCGAACACTTCGAGCCCTTCGCCCGCTCCCATATTCCATCCGCTAATCTCCGAAGGCGTGATATGGATCTTGGCCTGCTCCGCAATGCGGCCGTCCGGATAGAACAGATGCGCTACATTGTACAGCTTCCCTTCCCGGCGAATGACGTGCGTCCCGCCAATGATATGCATATGATATTGCTTCGCAAAGCCTTGAAACAGCAAGCGGTAACGGTCTGTGAAATCCGGAAGATCATTGATCGTCAATGCCTTGCCCTGATCGTCCCCGATGGACATCAGCTGGGTCGTGAAAAATTCCGGAAACAGCACAAAATCAGCTTCAAATTCCTCCGCCGTCCGAATGTAATGCTCCGACTGACGGGCAAAATCGTCAAAGGATTGAATCGTGTGCAGATGGTATTGCACGGCAGAAACGCGAAATTTCATGCTTCTCCTCCTTAAGCGTGGTTAGATGCTTACATTATATCGGATTCTGCGCTTCGAGAACATGGGAACATGAAGTCATCCTCCCTTGGAAACCATAATCCTAAGAAGCAAGCTTCCAGCACGCTAAAACGGTTATCATCAACTCGCCGTGCGATAAGGAATGCTCAATTTATGAAAAAATACAAGTCATTCATACCCACGCTTAACAATTCTCCTGTATACTGTCGTATGTAAGCCTCTTGTCTACACTATGAATCTTTAGCCCTTACAAGCATATATTGCAGCCCGATTGGACTTTGGGCTGCCAGCTTACAAAATTATAATGTGAGGTGTTCTGTTCACAATGATTACTCGTTCGATGGATTGGCTTCAGCAACATGACCACCTTATCTTCCGCTGGTTAAACCGCAAGATCAGCAACAAAACGGTGGATTCGATGCTCGCGCTGGTCACCCATATGGGGGGTGCTATCTTTACCATTGTGCTGACACTCTCGATAGCGTTTTTTGCACCTGAGCCGTGGAATACGATGGGGTGGCAGAGCTTTATTGCGCTTTCCCTCAGCTTCCTGATTACGGCCCTCATCAAAAGGAAGATGCGGCGCATCAGGCCTTATCTGGCACTTGAAAAGGTGCGATTCGAAAAAAAACCGATGAAGGATCACTCGTTTCCTTCCGGGCACTCGACGGCGATCTTTTCCATTATTACGCCGTTTCTGTTCATAACGCCGTGGCTGTCATTGCTCTTGATCCTGCTGGCCCTTACGGTCAGCCTGTCACGGATTTATCTTGGCTTTCACTATCCTTCGGATTGTTTGGCCGGCTGTTTCGTCGGAACGACCTCGGCGCTGCTTATCGTGCTCAGTTAAAAAAACAGGCATCTCCCTCTTGGCTTTACGGCTCTGGATGGAATGCCTGTTTTTTTGTGCTTCCCTCATTGTTTTTCTTGCCTCTATTCAGGCTGCTACATAGCAATTTCCACATCTTTCGCACACGTGTACATTATAATTTTGCAGAAATATGAAAAAAGATTGAACCATTCCGGCTGGTAAATCGTACTAATAGTACATTCATAATAAGGAGGTATTTATTTGAAGAAAAGACTATCACGGATGCTGGTTACCCTACTCGCCGTTACGATGATCCTTCCGGCTGGGGTAATGGCAGCAGATAACAGCCAAGCTGCCGCTGGAGGAAGCCTTGAGAAAACCGCCGCTGAGAAAGCCAAGCTGCTCACCGGGACGTATGGAACGACAAGCGTTCAATATGCCCTTATCGACAACGGGGTGATTACCGTGTCCGGGCAAGAGGGCGTCAATGATATGGAAGGAAAGAAACCGCTGACTAAAGATACGATGTATGCCATCGGTTCCACGAGTAAAGTGTTCACCGCCGCTGCGGTAATGAAATTGGTGGATGAGGGAAAAATCAACCTGGATACGCCTGTGGTTCAGTACATACCCGAATTCACGATGAAAGACGAACGTTACAAAAAAATCACGCCGCGCATGCTGCTTAACCATTCCTCCGGACTGCAAGGCTCAAGCCTGAATAATGCATTTTTGTTCGAGGATAATGACCCTCATGCACATGACACGCTGCTGAAGCAGCTGTCCACCCAAAACCTGAAAGCGGATCCGGGTGCATTCTCCGTTTATTGTAATGATGGATTCACGCTAGCTGAGATACTGGTAGAGAAAGTCAGCGGCAAGGATTTTACCGCCTTCATTCATCAATATTTTACCGAGCCGTTAGATTTGGACCACACGAAGACATCTCAAGATAATTTGGATTTAAGCCAAATGGCAGGTCTGTATTTTCCTACTCACCAAGGACAGCTTCCTAACGAGACGGTCAATGTGATCGGCACCGGCGGCATCTATTCTACGGCTGAAGACTTGGTACAGTTCGCGCAGATTTTCACCGGAGAAGCCGAAGGCATTCTTTCCGACAAATCCGTTAAAGCCATGGAGCAGGAAGAATATAAAAAGGGTCTGTGGCCCGAAGATGCCGATAACTCGTTCGATTACGGACTTGGCTGGGACAGCGTAAGACTGTTCCCGTTTAACCAATATGACATGAAAGCCGTAACCAAAGGTGGAGACACCATCCTGTATCACGCTTCGCTCGTTGTTCTTCCGGAGCAGAACATGGCTGCCGCTGTATTATCGTCTGGCGGTTCCAGCTCAACCAACCAACTGTTGGCCAACGACATTCTGCTGCAAGCGCTCAAGGAGAAAGGCACCATCAAGGAAATCAAGCCGGAGAAATCCTTCGGCAAACCGGTCAAGGCCGACATGCCTAGCGACATCGCGAAATATGCCGGTTACTATGGCGTGACGAATCAGCAGATGAAAGTCGACATCAAGGACGGCGAACTATCCATTACCGTACCGATGGTGCCGGATTATCCTGCGGAGAAATATGTATACACTGCGGATGGAACCTTTGTCAGCGCGGATGGCAGCACGAAGGTAAGCTTCGTCAAAGAAAAGAATGACCGCATCTATTTATGGGTAAGACAATATGTAACGATTCCTGGACTTGGGCAAATGGCTTTATCGCATTATACCGCCGAGAAAATGGAAGCGAACCCGTTATCCAAGGAGACCGCTGCCGCTTGGGCCAAGCGGGAAGGCGAAACGTTCTATCCATTGAACGAGAAATTCACATCCCTGATGTACTTCATTACGAAACCGACAGTTGAGATTAACAGCAAGAGCGGTCTGGAAGGTTACATGATCGACAAAAAGATCATTGACCAGGATACCGCAGTAAGCCAGCATCAGGTTCCGGCTATCGGTAGCCGGGATACGGCCGAATTCCGCTTCTATAAAGAAAAGGGCGTAGAGTATCTCGAAGGGGCAGGCTCCCTGTTTGTGAGCGGTAAGAACGTGAAGCCGCTTTATAAAGGAAAAAAATCAACCGTCACCCTGCAAGCCGATGGTTATGCCAAATGGTACACCGTCCCTAAACAAGCTGAGGGCAAAACCATGACCGTCACCCTGCCGGCACAAGGCGCATTCGTCGTGTATGACGAAAAAGGTGCGGTTGTAAACTACAGCCTCGTCAGCGGTAGTAACGAAGTGAAGCTCCCAGCCAATGGAGCTGTTGTATTTGCCGGTGCCCCAGGCTCGGCCTTCGGAATCACCTTGCAGCCTTAATAAAAGTGGGCAGCCAAGCAACATGTTCTCAGTTAAGCCAAAGCCAAGATAACTCTTAAAGGAAAAGCACCTCAACCAAAAGCTAATGCCCATGGTTGAGGTGCCTTTTTGCGTTAACCGGTCTTCGCTAGCTACAATTTCAAGGTCCGATTACGTCCCCGTCGACCTGCGGGCTGCGATGGATCGACAGCTGTGTTCCCGGGCCCAGACGAACCGCATAAAAAAGGGGCCCTAGCGTTGATGGCTGGATGGAGGCTCCCTGCCCAGACATGGAGCTTTTTCCTGCCCAAGGCGGCAGGGAAACGAGGATGTTCGTCTCCCGTTCAGCCTCAAGCTTAGCGTGGAACATACCGGCATCCCGGTTCCATTCCATGGTGATCCGACCGGTATGGAATCTCCAACCTGAGAGCCGGCCAATACGCCAGCGCTCCGGCATCGCCGGCAGGAGCTTCACCATATCCGGTGATACCTGCAGCAGCATCTCCTGTACGGCATTCACCCAACCCATGTTCGCATCGAGCTGTATCGGCGCTGCCGGCATATCCATGCATATCCCCATCCCCCTCCAATCGTTATGGAGGGTAAACAGATTCGGCAGCAGGCATGATTGCGCCAGTGTATCCAGACACTCCAGTGCACTGTCACCTTCCCCTAACCTCGCATAGATGGACGCCATATGAGCCAGCGACCAGCCGCTTTGGGCGCCGAGCCGGCGTAAACGTACCGCCTTCTCGAAGGCGACATACAACTCCGGCGCTGATTCGCGGGTCACTTCATCACCCGGGAACAACGGATAGATATGCGAGAGATGACGGTGATCGTATCGGTCCTTAAACTTAGGATCCAGCCATTCCGCAAGAGCTCCGTCCTCGTTCGTCCGGTAAGAGGGGATGCGTTCGAACATTCGCTTCCACCGCTCCTCCTCATCCTTCGAACCTGGGCCTCCGACGAGCCGATTCGCTTCGATCAGATGGGTAAGCAGTTCCTTCATAATCGCAATATCCATCGCTGCATTGACGGTTGTCGGCATCGGGTGAGCCAGCTGCTTTCCGTCCTCCGGCATGAAATTAAGCGGCGTATTCTCCGGCGATACCGAAGGATACAGACGATAGGAGCCGTCTTCACCAACGACTGCGAAATCCTCGTAGAATTGAAGAGCTTCGCGCATGAACGGCAGCGCTTCCTCCCGCAAAAACCGGATATCGCCCGTATACAAAAAATGCTCGTAATAATGCCGGGCGAGCCACCCGGCTGCTCCCGTCCAGTTTAGAATGACGGGTACGATTTGATTCGGCGTTCCGATCCCCGGCGTGGTCCCAGCCGGGATGTAGATTCCGCGACATCCGTACAGCTTGCGGGCATTGCCGCGGAAATCGCCCATTAGGCTGCCATAGTAGCGGAACAGAGGGGGCACTAATTCTCCCAAGGCTCCAACATGCGCGTGCCAATACATCATTTGAATATTCTCATTTGCCATATGGTGGCACCAGACAAGCCGGTAGTCTCCGCCCCACAAGCCATACAGTCCGAAAGGCCCTGATTCGGCTGCCGTCCCGCTAATAAACAAGTACCTTCCATAAGCCCACATTTTACGGACAAGCGATACGGGCGCTTCGCCCTCGTAAGCCTCCAGCATCAGCTCCTCGTTCGAACGCACGTCCTCCCTGCTGGCAGTGTTAAGCTCCAGGGATGCGGAATGGAACAAAGGACCATGGAGCTCGGTGTGGCGCTTGAGCAACAGGTCATATTCACACGTTTCAGGGAAGGTTTTGAGTTCATGCTCAAGCTGCTCCCATTCCTGTTCACGCTTGCCACGAATAAATACTTTCACCAGTACAAGCACCCGGCGGGCCTTAGTAAAATTCAACATCGTTCCTTCCTTAGTTGACTGCAAGCTTCCACCTTCACAAATAAGCCGCAGCACGGCACCGAAATCTGTACCGTCATCATTGCGGCCGGCGTACCGGATATACGCGCCTTTCGCCGAAGTGACCACGGATTCGGCCAATTCCCTGAATTCTGGCGTGTCCCCCCATCGATCACTTGGGTAAAGCGTCAGTCCGATCTCCCCCGAAATACAGTGAAACGCCCCGGCTTGATCCTCGATATGCTTACCGGTCCCCTTCCTGTCTCCAGGGTGTATTTCTTCGTTGACACATTCTTCGGAGCCAATCTCATAGACGACAGCCCCATCTGCACGGGATACAAACAGCCGCCTTACGTACCGGTTCGGGCCGTCCGTCCAGCCTACCGAAACTTCGCCGGTCTCCATATTGAGGGATCTTCGGTAACGACGGAATGCCCGTGTGCTGGGCATGAACAGCTTAATCGCCGCGAGCGGAAAGCGGGAGGCCAGCCTCGTCCCGTATCCCCGCTCCCTTAAAGCGTTCGCCAAGTTCCAGCTGGCCTCCATATAGTGTCCTTCATCCATCAGGGTGCGCGTTTCGGCGAGCGTCATGCTCACGTCCGGCAGCGGATCTTTTCGACCCCAATGCCACAACCCCTCGTGATTCAGCAGTACCGTCTCTTCCTGCACGCCCCCGAAAACCGAGGCCCCGACAATGCCATTGCCTGATGGCAGCGCCTCACGCCACATATTACGCCACCAAGAGGCGGGATACCTCATGGTTAACAGGTTCTCTTGACTCATCCCCGATACCCGCCTTTGCCCCCCGCCTGCAGCCTCTCCATTTCGATGCTGGCCAGCAGAAGCGGAGCGACGCCCATGAGCGAATCACTGACAACCTTTTCACTCAAATAATAATCGTATGATCCGTCGCGATATTTGCGCCCGCCCAATCCGGCGCCGTGGCAGATGCCGTGAAGGTGCAGCCCTTCGCCGTCGACGGTGATAAAATGTTTCTGGATGCCGTCATAGGCGCGTTCGACCACCCCGATGTCGATCTCGGCCAAATAATGAAGCCGAATGCCTTTGGCCAAGGCATAGGTCAACATGCAGGAGCCGGAAGCTTCCATATAATTGCCCTGCCGGCCATTGCAGTCCATCACCTGATACCACAGCCCGCTGTCTTGATCCTGAACGCGTACGAGCGCATTGGCCATCCTTTCGAAAATGCCCATCAGCTGCCCGCGCTGCGGATGCCTCACAGGGAAAAACTCCAGCGCGTCCACAAGCGCCATCGCATACCAGCCCATGGCCCGGCCCCATACATGGCGCGAGCGGCCCGTTTCCTTGTCGCACCAGCGCTGCTCCCGGCTCTCATCATAAGCGTGATGCAGCAGCCCCGTCTGCGGATTCCGAGTACGCTGCTCGATGAGCAGCAGCTGCCGGGCCGCTTCGTCGAACCATGCCGGCTCATCAAACGTTTCTGCATATTCTGCCATAAACGGTGACGACATATAGAGGCCGTCCAGCCACATCTGAAACGGATAGATTTTCTTATGCCAAAATCCGCCTTCTTCGGTCCGCGGCTGTCCAACCAACTGAGATGCCAGCAGCTCGGCAGCCCGGCGATATTTCTCCTCTCCTGTCGTGCGCCACAAGGGCAGCAGATTCTTGCCTTTATTGATATGATCGAGATTATAGTCCTCCAGTGTGTAGCCGGCTATGGCCCCGTCTTCCTGTATGAAGACGTCCATATGACGCTTGACCACTTCATTGTAACGCTCCTCACCCGTCCAATTGGCCAGGCGGCCCAGTGCAGTCAAAGCCATGCCGGCCACGTAGCCCCATTTGTTGGCTATATTCGGATGGTATCCGTCCACGCAAGCGGACAGGATCGTCTCTGCAACCCGAACCGGTATTCGTTCCAGCACCGTTGCTTCAGCCACGGTTGACCACTCCCTTCTCCTTCGCTTAAACCGACAGCAGCGGCAGCGAATCGAAATCCTCCGGCATGCCGACCAGATACAGATTGCCGTAACCATTTTTATCGCTTGTAAACAAGAGTCGTTTACCGCCCGGATCAAAACGCGGATGCGCGTGCACCTTCTGGGAATGAAAGCTGCATCGAAGCTCGCACAGCATTCGCGGTCCTTGGTAGACTCCTTTGGCGTCTTTACGCCATACGGAGAGGGTTTTGACCGCCCCCTTGCCATCGACAACGGCCTGACCGTAGCCGTCCGCATACGCATGCCACGTATCAAACCCGAAGTCCGTCTCTTCCATGGCCGTATTGTCATACCGGATGCTTCCAAAGAAATTAGTTCCATCCATGCGGAAGCCATGGTAACCGATGGTCATACCGTCAGGATAAAAAAATTCATGGCCGACCTTTTCTCCGGGTTCAAGGCGCTGGCGAATTCTCCAGGCCTCTCCGCTCCGAAGGTCCAGCCCCCATATCCGGTGATCGACCAAATGCCAGGGTCCTTCGTGGCAGAAGGTGATCAGCCATGGTTCGACGGGTGACGCGTTAATATGGGTTATAAAACGATGGGCTTCATATAGGGTTTCCGGCTGCGTCTGCCCTTCCGAGTCGATCCGCACGATCCTGCTGTGGGGAGCGGCCTCCATCAACTCCCTATGGCCGACATAGCCGTTGCCCAGATCGAGCGGCATGCGATGGGACAGATCCTCCTGTATGCAGGTGACGACTGAGCGTCCATCCGCAGGACAGCTCAGATTGCCGATGTTGTACCCCTCCGGGGCTTCGTAGATCAGTTCTTCCTCCAATGTTGCCAGATCGAGGCGGCGTACGCTCCGATTCGTTTTGACAAAGGCGGCCCGGCCATCCGGTAATAGACAGGCATCCACAGCATCATTGTCCAGGTAATCCGTCAGCTGAAGCATCTCACCGCTGTTAACATCCATGCTGTACAAGTTCGAGCTGTTGTCCCTGTCCGATACGAACAACAGCCGCTTCCCGCCGTCATACCATCCGCTTTCCGTAAAATACAGATGATGACTGTGAGCTTTGTAGTCGGTCAGCTGCACCACTTCAACTCCGGTCAACCGGTCGCGGTAAAACTTACGTTCCGGCCTCCACACCGTTCCCTTGGCCATATTCAGCCCTCCTGTCCGCAAGTTGTATAAGCCGAAGCTATAGCCACGGCTTAAGCCCCTCCCACTGCACCGTCCAGCCGCTTGCCGGAAATCCCGGGCAGTTCGGGTCCTCTTCGCCTTCCCAGCCGCAGGCCATCATGGCGACCGCCGTAAGCAGTCCGCCGTTACCCGGCAAGTAAGCGGATAGGCCTGGGCGCTGATAGTTATGCCCGTTTGGCAAATACGTGTTTTTCATTTCGTCCATTAACAGAAAATCGACAGCCAGATCGCGTTCGCCGAGCCGAGCAGCGGTCATGGCGCATACGGGAAAATCCCATCCCCAGGCCGTCTCCCATTTCCAAGCATCCTTAACCTTCCACAGTGTACGCCGCATGGTTTCGCGGTCGATCAGCTTGCCGGGAAGCACGCCTAATGCGCACAGCATGGACGGGTGGTCATGATTCTTCTCCGTAAACGTGTCCGGCGCAAACTCATGCGCCAGGTAAACGCCGTCGAGTCGGGGCGGTGCCGCCAGATTGCTTGCCACCTCGGCCCAACGCGGATTCGGCTGAATTTCCAACCGATCAGCCCACTTTATAGCGATATCAAAGCCGTATTTCCAATACTCCAGCTCGTAAGGCGGGTTCGCGCTTGCATTCATCGGATGGCATTCTTGAGCCGGAATAAGCGGCGGGCCAAGATCGAAAGCGCCTGTTGCCTCATTCCAGTGAACATAGGAAACCATAAAGTCAGCCGATTCAAAGACGATGTCACGGAACCGGCGCAGCGTTTCTTGTGCTGAGTCGGCCTTATAGCACAGCTCCGCCATGGCGATTGGATGCGGCTGCTGCCAGATCAAGCCCGGAGCGACCGGCGACGGGCATGGGATGCCGTCAAAACCGACCATTTTCGGCCAGCGTGCTCCCTCGTATCCCTGGGATAGCGCCAGCTCGCGGGCGACCGGCAGTATGCCGTTGTACCAGTCCAAACTTCTCCGCAGGATGGAAGCCCGGCCCCACAGCGCGAAATGGGCGGCATGCCACCAATGCATCTCCAAATGCGATTTGCCAAACCAGCTGTTATACATTAGGCCGGTCTCTTGGGGCGGCATAGAGCCCCCACTGTGAATGGCGCATAACCATTGCGACAGGACAACGCGTCGCTCCAGCTCAAAGGCTCGCGGATCGGAGCTGCCTGCGAAGCTGACTGCACCCCCGCTCTGCCAAAACGATGCCCAGTGCCGGGCGCTGGCCGGAACGATGGCCTCAAAGTCAGCCGCACCGGGCGACCCAGCTGCAAAGCCGACGGAAAACGCCAGCTCCTCCGAAGATTGTTCAGGAGATTCGCCGGGAAACAGCGTAAATTCATGGGTTTCCGTCTGCTCCAATCGGCCAGAGCTCCAATGCCAGCGGACCACATAACGTTCTTCGTCCAGCGTTCGCTCAATCAAGGCCGCCCCTTCCTCCTGCCGGACGAGAACGGTATCATGTCGTTGATCGTTTTCCCAATCGGGAAACACCGATTTCGACCAAGCCGAATGCGTCATATCCGGTGCGGGGAAGCGGATAAATACCTGAAGCCGCCCTTCCCGGATGAGGGGCGAGACAACCCGCACGCCTATAATATCAGCAGCCGGATGGCACGCCGTCGTAACTTCGACCGGCACGCCGCGAATTTCGAACTTGCTCGATAGAATGCCCGTCCACAGATCGAGATTTTGACGGAATTGGCCTGCAGCGCTGTAATCGAGCTCTTCTCCCGCTTCGTCTAGAAATCGGAACGACAGCCGGCCTAGGTGAAGACGGTGGGGATTTTGCCGCAGCCATTGGTAAGCTTCCGGCTTATCCCCCGGCTTCATCGGATAGCCGACCTGCCGGCCGTGGGTCTCGAACATCTGCAACGCTGCATCCTTCGCGGAGAACCTTTCGCGCCCCCCCGTAAAATGCCAGCCCCAGTTCGACTGGGTGCCAAGCGGCACCTCGTATTGTTCTGGAAATGTCTGCAGCCCGGTAATATCGGCGGTAAACGCAAATTCCCCGTTGCCTACCGACAGTGGCGAAAGCGGATCTAGCCTGTCGAATTCAGGATTATGCCGCCTAACAATCTGCTCTCTCTCCATCTCCATAGCTCCTCCCTTCCCTGCCCTTTATTCAAACAAGGCGTCTATCCGGGTTCTCATCATATCCCGGTATTTGCCCGGGGTGATATCCTTGAATTTGCGGAAGCTGCGAATGAAGCTGTTTTCATGCTGGTAACCAACCATTTGGGCGATATCGGATACTTTGCGGTCGGTTTTGACTAGCAGCTCGCTAGCCCGCTCCATCCGCAGCCGGGTTAAGTAGTTATAGATCGTTTCGTTTGTTTCCTGCTTAAAAAGCTGGCTGGCCAAGCTGCTGCTGATGCCGGTCGATTCCGCAATTTCCGGAATGCCGATCGGATCGCCGAGGTGCTGCTCCATGAATTCGATCATCCGCTGGCACATCAAAAAATCCTTGCTGCCGATTAAACGGCGGTAGCGGTCGGCCAAGGCCGAAATCAGGCCGGAAAGCTCCGCCTCGATATCTTCGATGTACAGCGTGCCCAGCCGACCGGCCGGATCCCCCTCGGAACCATCGCCCTCTGGGCATATCCCTTTAAGACGTTCCAGCAGCGCCTGAAGCAAGGCAAGCGCCTCCGAAGGATACCAGTAATGGCTGCGGATATCGCCAATAATACGCCCAAGCAGCTCTATAGCCCGCTCCCCATCACCGGTCTCCACAGCCGTCATCAATTCCCGTACGCCATCTTCCTGCGGCTGCATATCCGTCACCTCGTGACTGGATACATCCTGAAACGGCACGAGCTGACCATACCCTTTATATAAACGGTAGGTTACCGCATTCTCCGCTTCCAGCATGGCCTGCTTTAACCGGCAAACCTCACTCTGTGGCATGCTCACGCCGGCGGATACACTGAATTTCAGCAAACGGGACACCGTTTCGATCGCCTCGACAAGCGGAGGCCGCGTTTCGCCGCTCCGCGGCTGCAGCAGGATAGCCATCCGGTCCGCCCCAAAATCGGCGCAGGCCACCCTCCATTCGGGCTCATGCAGCTCTGCCATGATATTGGCGAGCGCAAACTTCAGCAGCGAGTGGTCACTGGCCGGAAATCTGCGCGACCACGAATCGTAGCGGTCGATCGACAGCACTGCTACCGTGACGGGTGCATCCGTCCATTCCGCGAAATATCGTCTCCACTTCTCGCGAATTTCGCGTCTGCCGCTCATATGACCCGAGTGAATGTCATACAGAAACTTGGAAGCCGCATCGGATATCGTCTCGCGGATCAACTGAGACAGATGCGCATGATTGCTGAGCAGCTCGCCGGCCAGCTTTTCCAGATCGATGCGATCCGGGCTGGTCGCTTTCCCGTCGTAGGCACTGAACAGCTGCTTAAGCCTGCGCACCGGCCGGAAGGCCGCGGAGTTTACGTATAGAATGGTCAGCAAGCCGAGTGCAAGTGCCGCCACCGATACATACAGCACCATGTCTCGCACCTTTTTGGACTGGGCAAGCAAGCTGTCCTGGGAGACGATGGATACGTATTTCCATCCGGTCAGCGGCGATTCGATCTGGTTGACCAGCAGCTTCCGCCCCTCATGGAAAAAATCGCCGAAGCGGTCCTCCTTAAGCTCGTGCAGCGCCTGCCTCACGGCTTCCGGTTTGAATTCCGAGTTCGAAACCGAATAAAGAATGTTGTTATGCTGGTCCACGATGTACCTCATGCTGTCGAGCTGCGACAGCGCAGGCGGGTTTAGTTTTGCGAATAGTTCCGCATCCCGCAAATTGACCGCTACGACACCTCTTAACCGGCCCTGAATCATGATTTTGCGGAACAGCGTCAGCTCCGACCCTTTATTGCCCGCTCCCTCCGGGACATGCCTTTTTCGGATGATCATCATGTCGTCCCCGAATTCGTCAGCAATACTGGTCCATTCGGAATCCACGAAGGTGAGCCTGCTAGAGCTATACCCCTGCGGAAGCGAAATAAAGCTTCCCCGCTCGACATCGTATACGTATATGCTGTTAATGTATTTCGAATTGCTGATCCAGGTGGATAGCAGTCGGTACAATGTCGATATATTGGCCACCGAGTTCTGATTCTCGCTAGTCAGAAAATCATAGATATAGTCATTCACCGCGACCTGGACCGCAATCTTGTCGCTCTCCCGGATTAAATCGTCAATATATTTCATACTGATCTGCAGCATTTGGTGCTGCGGCTCGCTGAGCTCTTCCTGAAGCACCGATTTAGAGGTGTAATATGAGGTCAGGCTGACGGCCAAAATGATCATAAAAACGGAAACGGTCAAAATGAGCACCAGCCTCGCTTGCGTATGGGCCAGCGTGTATTTTAGCCACTTGCCGATCGATTGGAACATATCAACCCCCGCTTTACTACCAGAATGGTTCCATTATAGCTCACGATCCGCTCCTGCCGTCACGTAAACTTAAGCGTTTACAATATGGTTTGACCGCATGAATTCAAGAAGCTCGACCCCGGCCAACAGCACGATGCCGATTCCGTGCGTATCATTCAAGTTCCACGATAAGTCGTGCTTGTAATAAGCATGGGAGGTTGACCAGCTGCTGCCCTTGCACACACCGTACACATTTCCCCTGCCGTCGATGGCCCTGCTGGTTAAACCGTCCCACCCCGCAATGGCAGATTGCAAGTACGGATCCGGATTCTCCAGCCAGCCATGGCGTACCCCCCGCGCCAAACCAAAAATAAACATCGCGGTACAGGAGGCTTCCTCATAGGATTCAGGGTCCGTCAGCACTTGGTGCCATAACCCATGCACTCCCTGCAAGCGGAGGTATCCCTCCGCCAGACTGCGATAAAAATGAAGCAGTTCCACATAGTCGGGATGGCCGACCGGAAGCACGGCAAGCAGCTCTGACAGTGAGAAAAACACCCATCCGTTGCCCCTTCCCCATACCGTCCGGGAAGGCTGCCCACGACGTACATCGTATACGTGCGACATTAACTGCAGGTCCGGCATGTACAGGTATGACTTATACAGCAGAAGCTGGCGTGCCGCTTCGTCCAGATAGCGCGAATCTCCGGACAGCTCGGCGTATCGGCACAGGAAAGGTACGCTCATGTACATGTCATCGCACCACATCGTCAGGTGCATGCTTGGGGAAACGCCGACCTCGCGATAAAGTGCCCCGTCCGCAAGACGTGATTGTGTATCCATGATGTACCGGGCGATATCGTCCGCTGCCTTGCGCACTCCTTTCAAGGATCGAATTCGGTCTGCAAGAATGGCTAGCGCGCCAAATGATCCGCAATCGTCCAGACTGTCAATGTCGGACAGCTGGTTGTTCAGCCCTGCCGCACCGAATTCCGCGCGATCCCACAAGGAATACTCGTAATGGCCTGCGGTAAACTCGACGTGGCGGAGTACATATTCCTGGATGTCCAGGCGATTAAGCAGCCTTCCCGTCTCCAGCAAGCCGTACATTGTGACGCCGAGCGGATAATTCCAGCGGCCAAAAAGCTCATTCTCCAAAAACGGCCTTACGTACGCTCCCGGCTCGCTCCCTGTCCAGAACAGTCTCTCTCCGCCGTCAACAGCGACCGTGTCCAGACCAAAATAGTCGGACAGCTCAAGATCGGCTTCTGCGCGGAACGGACCCAGATAAAGCCACTCTCCGGTCAAGCCGTGCACCCTTCGCGGAGCGATCAGCATCCCTTCAGGCGATGCTTCGCCGATCTCAAACCCCCAGCCCTCTGCACCGCATTCGCAGCGTGCGGTAAGCTCCCCGCGGCCCGGAGGCACATCGATGACGATACTGAACGTGTCTGCCTCGCGGCTGGTGTAAACCTCCCTGCCGTTCCATTCAAACCGGACCGGGCCATAGGAGGTTCCCGACAAGGTCACCTTCTTGGCCGCCAAGGTCCGGTTGACAACGGCAGTCCAGGCGTAAGCGGCATACCCCGGCTTCCACCCGTACATTCTCCACATCGGGCCGCGATCTGCTTCCCCATCGTGTTTTGCAAGCACGGGCAGCCACTGTGCCCCCGTCCATGATTCGCGTTCCATTGAATCGGGGATGCGGGCAAGCGCCCGGTCCAGCGGCACCGTCACAATCCATCCTTCCTCACCCTCACGCTCCATGGAAGGAGCCAGAAAGTGAAACGGCTTGTTCTTGCGGTTGCTTGTGCCAAATACCGCTCTGCAGCCGCTTGGGCCCCGGCGGAATTCCAGAACGAAGTGATTCCACCCCTGGGTAAGCTGAATCCCCAGCTTCAGGGGCAATCCGTCCGCTGTCGCTTCTTCCCCTGGCGCCGAACCGAACCGCTTCCGGCCGTTATGGTACAGCCGAACATGCCCCGTCCATTCCATCAGAAAGGGGAAGCTCTGCGGCTGGGCAGCCCACAGCTTCGTCCACGCGTAGACCACCTGGCTCTCCGTCATTTCGGGGAACATATCCGCGATGGGGAATTGATAACAGTGGTCGGCCCGCTTACGGATCGGACTCTTCCGCGTCACCCGGTAAACCGGGGCATGAGGCGGATGGTCACCGACATAACGCTGGGCAATGACCGTAAGCGCATGCTCGATGTTACTGCCCTCTGTTTGGGAAGCCAGGCTTTCAGCCGGGTCAAAATATCCTTTATCGATCAATAGGCTCACTCTCCTTCCACCCGCCCAGAACATCCGCTATCGCCACTGGACGGTGCTCCTTCACGGAACGCCACACGGCTTCCCCCGCCGCCACGGAATAGGCGCCATCCACAGCCCCGGACAAAATCGGGAACGGCCTTTCCCGGTTTTCACCTAGAAACAGGTCATTCAGCAGCAGCGGGTCGCCTCCCCCGTGGCCGCCTTCCCGATGAACGACATGGATGGTTTCCTTGGAGCCGAACAACGGGAAGTAGTCGATCGTCTGGACCGGCGTTGGAAAAGGGGTTCTGGACGGAGCATGGTATTCCATCGTCTCCAGCCGGCCTTTCGTACCGTTGATCGCCAGGCGATACCCTTCATACGGCAGCGAAAAGTTGACGGAATAACTGAGTAGTGCTCCTCCGTCGTACTTGACGGTGGCCGCATACGTATCCTCGATGTCGATCTCATCATCAAAAATACACCGGTCCGGGCGGTAGCCTGTATAAGGGAACTGCGGCCCTCCGCTCTCCAGCAGACCGAGATGATCATCCGGCACATGACTTGCGTTCCAGCGCGAGTAATAGGCGCAGCGGCTGGCTGAGAGGCAGGTTCCGCAATGACGACCGGCTTCTTTGCCCGGATTAAGCTCCCCTTCGGCGCCGTAATAATGGAGGGCCCCGTAGGCGAAGGCCTCGACCGGGTTCTGCCCGATCCACCAGTTCACGAGGTCGAAATGATGCGTGCTTTTGTGGATGGAGAGACCTCCTGACATTTCGCGCCGGCGGTTCCACCGTTTGAAATAGCTGGAGCCATGATACGTGTCTAGATACCAATTGAGATCGACGGATGTAATCCGACCGAGCTTACCTTCCCACACCATCTCTTTGATTTTGGTGTGAATCGGGGCGTAGCGGTAATTAAACGTGACCGTCACCGAGCCTTTGCTCACCCGCTCCGCATCCAGCACACGCCGGGCGTCTTTACCCGTCGTGACCATCGGTTTTTCCGTGATGACATCCAAATCTCTTTCCAGGGCGGCAACAATATAACGCGCATGCGTATCGTCTCGCCCCGCCACGATGACCACATCCGGCTTAGTCTCGTCGATCATCTTCCCGAATTCCTCTTCACCGTAAGTTGCAACGGCGGTATGCTCGGGGAAGCGGGAGCGGTAGAGCTCGAAGCGGGCCGGATCACTGTCCAGCATGCCGACCAGGTCGCAGCGCCAGGCATAGGTCGTCAGTATCGGCTTGGCGAACATCCCGAGTGCACGACCGCTTACACCGCATATGGCATATTTCTTTTTCACTGTATGATCACATCCTTGAGTACCATTCCTCTACCCTCTTCGTTACTTCGTCTCCCCCTGCCTTATGCCAGCGGTCGACGAATTCATCGAACTTCTCCAGGGGCCATTCGCCGATGACAATCTTGGTTACATACTCCTGAAACAGCTTATGCGATTGAATATCCGGGAAGCCTTCATACACGGTGCTCGGAAGTCCGTCCCCCGCGATCCGCTTCGCGTCCGCGGTACTCACCTCGAATATATCCTTCACCATCTGCTGCATGTCTACCGGGATCGTCTCCTGAATCCGTATGTCCATGTCCTCCTCTGTCGTCAGGTTGCGCATGCCGAGCGCCAACGGACGGCTATCCTCGGCTGGAAGCAGCACTTTTTTGCCGTCGACAACTTCATGCTGCTGTCCTTCGATGCCAAAGCGGATAAATTCGTCATTCGACCGATCATAGAAGAAATCAAGCAGCTTCAAGGCTGCGGGGGCTTTATCCTGGGCCTTTGCCGGAATGATCCACTCCGGTTCGCCCATGCTCTTCTGCGTGACAAAGCCCTCATACCCTTCGGCCTTTGGAAGCGGCATGCCAACGATATAAGCATCCGGTGCTTTTTGCTGCATGGCTGTAAACCGGTCGCGCAGGTTGGCGGGAAGATGGTACCAGCTGCCAACCAGATTGTTATTGATCTTCGCCGTCCATACATCGCCTTTGTTCAGAAACGTCTCATTGTCAAGCAGCTTCTCGTCATATAGCTCACGGGAAAATGCAATGGCTGCCTTCATATTGTCCGTTACGCCGGCATATTGGATTTTACCGTCGTAGATGTCCCATTCCGGATTCCCCTCCCACATCGCGACACCGAACATGGCAAACAAATGATCCATCCATTTGCCGAATTCCCGGCCTGTTGTGGGCAATTCGTCCTTCAGACCGTTGCCGTTCGGGTCTTTGTCAAGAAAGGCTCGCAGCACCTCCTTGTATTCCTCCGTTGTCTTCGGCATGGACATGCCTACCTTGTCAAGCCAATCCTGACGGATGAGCGGTGCTCTTTCCGGAACCAGGAACACTTTAGGCACATAATAGATTTTGCCGTCCGGTGAAGCGGATCGAACGACATCCCATGCCTCCTGGGGGATATTCTTCCAGACGTTCGGGGCATACTGGGGCAGCAAATCGTCCAGTGCCAGCGCACCTCCTTGGCGAATCAGGGTCTGCTCGATCCCGCCGATCGGGCGAAGAATATCCGGCAAGTCGTCGGATGCAATCATCAGATTGAGATATTCAGTCGGCTCCGAGCCCGGCGGGGTCGTTACCAGCTGATATTCCACGCCGGTCCGTTCCGCCACATATTGGACATGCGGATTATCTGCACCTGGAATCGTGCCGACACCCATGTGGCTTTTGAACACCTTTACCTGTGTAAGTTCTTGATTTCCCTCCCCACTCTGGCCCGCTTGCGATTCCCCGTCACCCTTGCCGCCGCAGCCAAACAGCATCGCTGCCGCAAGTGTCGCCGTGAGCGCCGGTTTCCATGCCCCTTTTTGGAAAAACCATTTCGACATGAGTAAATCCTCCCCCTTTTTCGGATTGGTAGTTATATCAAACCAGCCATTAAGGCCGATTTCATATCGCATGCCTCGCTTTGCTTTATTCCTTTAACGAACCCAGCATGGACCCTTTGACAAAGTATTTTTGCAGATACGGGTATACCAGAATGATCGGAATGGTAGCAAACAGGATTGTTGCCGCTTTCAATGTTGTCGTGTTGAAATCGTAATCCCCAAGAAACAGATTGACCGCAGCCAGCTCCTCGGGAGACTGGAGGTATGCTCTCAGCTTCATTTGAAGCGGCCATTTCTCCGGGTCCCTTATAAACAGCACGGCACGGGAGAAAGTGTTCCAATATCCGACTGCGTAAAACAGACTGACCGTCGCCATGACCGGTTTGGACAAAGGCAAATACATGCGGAACAATATGCCGAACTCGCTGCATCCGTCGATTCGAGCCGAATCATCCAGCTCACTGGGAATGCCCATGAAAAAGGTCCGGATAATGATCATGTTGAACGTGCCAACCAGGCCGGGAATAATGAGCGCCCACAGGGAGTTCATCATGCCAAGCTCGCGAACGGTCAAAAAAAACGGAATCATCGGCGCATTGAAAATCATCGTTAACACAATGCCGAACATGACCTGTTTGCGGATCAGAAATTCCCGTCTTGAGAGCGGGTATGCCGTCATGACCGAAAACAGCATGCTGAGCAGCGTCCCGGCGATCGTAATATATACGGTAATCCCAAAAGATGTCCACAAGCCTTTATTTTTTAATACATGCTCCCAAGATGCGGTTGTAAACTCCACAGGCAGCAGGAATACTTCCTTCGAATCGGCAGCTACCGGGGAGCTGAGCGATACGGCAAGCAGTTGAAGAAGCGGGAACAGCATCGTCACCGCAGCAGCGAACAGAAACACATAATTCAGCGTCTGAAACATTTTTTCTCCGAATGTCGCTTTCATCACCACAACCCCTGATCCGTTTTTCTGGCCAATCGGTTAAAAATCCACAGCAGTATAAACCCAATGACAGACTGGAACAGCCCGATAGCCGTCGTCATGCTGTATTGCCCCTGAAGCACACCCGCACGATAGACGTACGTCTCGATGATATCCCCGACCGAGTACGTCATCGGTGTCAATAAATTGTAAATCTGATCGAAGCCGAGCTCCAGGAAGTTACCGATTTGAAGCAGGAACAGCACCAGAATCGTCGGAAACATGGTGGGCAGCGTAATATAGATCGTTTGTTTCCACCGGCTTGCTCCATCCATGACGGCTGCTTCATATAAATTCGGATTGATGCCGGCGATGGCAGCCAAATAAATAATCGTGCCCCAGCCAACTTCCTTCCAGATCGAGGACAGGACGACAATCCCTCGGAAATACCGCTCCTCCTGCATGAACAGAATGGGTTCATAGCCGAACCAGTCCCGCACCGCATTCACAACTCCTTGGTTGGACAACAGCTCGAAAACGATCCCGCCGACAACGACCCATGATAAAAAGTGCGGGAGATAGAACATGCTTTGCACAACCCGCTTCGCCAGCATGATGCGGATTTCATTAAACAGCAGAGCCAGCACGATCGGGGCCGGAAAACCAAAAACAAGCTGATAGAAAGCGATCACCGCCGTATTGCGCAGCACGTTGTAGAAATCCTGATATGAAAAAATAAACCCAAAGTTGTCCAGGCCCACCCACGGACTGCCAAGGATGCCTTTGAAAATCTGATAGTCCTGAAATGCGATGACACTGCCCGCCAGCGGTACATATTTAAACACAATATAATAGAGAATTCCGGGAATGATCATGAGATACAGCATCCAATGCTTGCGGATGTTGGCTATGTACCGGTTGCGGGATGTCCCTGGGTGCCGGGCGGTTATCAAATCCTCGCGCTTTATTTCGGGTGACTGGGCTGCCATCGTATTCGCACCTCCTTTTCGTCGATATGGTCGATGTAACGCCAATATTAACGGCTTCCGGTATATCGGCACAATCGTTCAATCCGACACGCAATGAGCAGATCGCCGATTCTTCCCACAACTACGCGTACCGTGTACCCGTGAACGGACTTGAAGTCGAACTTGAAATTAAGGAGGGAACAAGCAAACGGAGGGAGGGTAAAAAGGATTTGTTGATGGGATGGAGGATGGGTTTGGTTTCACCGGAAAGAAAAAAAACAGCTACCTGCAGCAATAGTGAAGGTGGCTGGTTCTTCATTAAGATGTTGTTATGAAAAACATATAAATTAGTGTTAAGACGACCATGACCGCAAGTAAGCTATAGATGAATTTTCTCATGCTGCTCTCTCCTGTTTCCAGTATCATTGCAACTAGTCTAACATTCAGGGCTTAAACGTGGCCCTGGTAAAATCTACAAAACGATTTGTTCATGAAAATGCCTCATCACAAATCGTTTGTTTCGTTATACAGCCGAGCCGACTGTCTTATTGTCCCTCCGTAGATTCGGCGAGATTCTCGAGGGTGGACCTCAAGCCTTCATCGTGATCTTCCTTCCGTACGCCTTCGGGCACATTCTCACACACGATCGTGACTTGGGTGCCTTCCGCAAGCGGCTCCAATGCCCATGTCATCTTCATAAACCCCGCATAATTGGGATCCTCAGACTCAAATTCGACCAGCTGCACAACCTTCTCATCGTGAACAAACTCCAGAAACTTTCCTTCAATGACGTCCGTATTGTCCGAAGACTTACCGGGTGCCGTGTGATCGGTATCGTTATAGGTGAGGATCATTCGATAAGTCCCGCCCTCGCGGGCATCAAACGTGTCGACATGGCCTGTCATCCCTTTTGGCGGAAGCCACGAAGCCAGCGTCTCCGGATTCAAGAATGCCTGATAAATCGTAGACGGCGACGCCATAATAACTCTTGATGCCGTGTCGGTTCTCTTCTTGCTCGAAGCATTCGTCATGATGTAACCCTCCTTAATAAATCTGAATCTATCCTAAGTTTACATCATAGAATCGCCGAGGATTTCTTCTCAATAGCTCAGGCAAGCCGACCCCGATAGCCGAAGGCTCAGGTAGGGGAGGCTTGCTTTTTCTTCAACAGCCGAGGGGCAGTGCCAACCCGGCTCATACTCCCGGCCCCCGAGCATGCCCGTCAGGGCAGCTCACACGAGGTGGCCTCCAACAAGTGCGAAAAAGCAAGCCGACCCCGATAGCCGAAGGCTCAGATAGGGGAAGCTT
The DNA here is from genome assembly GCF_015326965.1 of Paenibacillus sp. JZ16. Taxonomy (NCBI): domain Bacteria; kingdom Bacillati; phylum Bacillota; class Bacilli; order Caryophanales; family Paenibacillaceae; genus Paenibacillus; species Paenibacillus sp. JZ16. Next base: position 4,485,498 of record NZ_CP017659.1, on the reverse strand, counting down.
GCTTTTTCTTCTACAGCCGAGGGGCAGTGCCAACCCGGCTCATACTCCCGGCCCCCGAGCATGCCCGTCAGGGCAGCTCACACGAGGTGGCCTCCAACAAGTGCGAAAAAGCAAGCCGACCCCGATAGCCGAAGGCTCAGATAGGGGAAGCTTGCTTTTTCTTCTACAGCCGAGGGGCAGTGCCAACCCGGCTCATACTCCCGGCCCCCGAGCATGCCCGTCAGGGCGGCTCACGCGAGGTGGCCTCCAACAAGTGCGAAAAAGCAAGTCGACCCCGATAGCCAAAGGCTTAGGTAGGGGAGGCTTGCTTTTTCTACCACAGCCGAGGGGCAGTGCCAACCCGGCTCATACTCCCGACCACCGAGCATGCCCGTCAGGGCAGCTCACGCGAGGGGGCCTCCAACGAGTGCGAAAAAGCAAGCCGACCCCGATAGCCAAAGGCTCAGATAGGGGAAGCTTGCTTTTTCTTCAAACAAGCCGAGGGGCGATTAGCCTCGGCTAATATATGGGCGCACAAGAGGCCACGAGGACGTCCCCGCAGGGGAGACCGAGCGGTGGCCGGGCACAAGCACCAGCCCCGCTCATATCCTCATACCCACTCCGAACACCGAAGTTGCGGGTGTCCAGAGGGCAGCGCCCTTGGGGCCCTCCCTGGCAGGGAGGGTTTGGGTGGGTGGACTATTTTACGAATCCCAGCAGCATCTCACGAATCAGCTTCGCAGCCACGATCTGGGTCTGCTCGGTTGGATCGTAGATCGGAGCCACTTCCACGAGATCGCAGCCGACCACATTCACATCGGAGCCAGCAATGAGATGCACGGCTTCCAGCAGCTCTTTCGACGTAATGCCGCCCGCTTCTGCGGTACCGGTGCCCGGTGCGGCAGATGGATCAAGCACATCGATGTCGATGGTCACGTAGACCGGACGGTTACCCATGGAAGGCAAGGCTTCTTTAAGAGGCGCTGCCACTTCGAACGGATAGAAGTTAATGTTCTCCCGTCCATATTGGAACTCCTCGCGGGAGCCGGAACGGATACCAAACTGATAAATGTTCTTTCCGCCCATAATACCCGCCGCCTTACGGACTGGCGTGGAGTGGGACAACGGCTCTCCCTCATAATGCTCACGCAGGTCAGCATGGGCATCGATATGGATCAGAATAAGATCCGGATACTTTTCATACACCTTCTGAATGATCGGCCAGGATACGAGGTGTTCGCCGCCAAGTCCGATCGGGAATTTCCCGTCATCCAGCAGTTTGCCTACATAATCGCCAATCACTTCGAGACTGCGGCCGGCATTGCCGAAAGGCAGCATCAGGTCGCCTGCATCGAAATACGTCATGTCTTCAATGCTTTTATCCAAGTACGGACTGTACTCCTCCAAGCCTACGGAAGCCTGGCGAATACGGGCCGGGCCAAAACGGGAGCCGGGACGGTAACTAACCGTGAAATCCATCGGCATACCGTAAATGACGGCCTTGGACCCTTCATAATCCTCGGAGCTCAGAATAAACACGTTGCCGGAGTAACCTTGATCCAGTTTCATCAGTTTATACGCTCCTCCTTATTTCACCAGGTCTTCAACGAATTTCGGCAGCACGAATGCGGCTTTATGCAGGCGAGGCGAATAATATTTCGTATCCATCTCATCAATGGTGGACTCGTCCACTTCAAGCGGGTCATACGTTTTGCTGCCCAATGTAAAGGTCCACAGACCGCTCGGGTAGGTTGGAATGTTCGCTCCATACACACGTACGATCGGGAAGATTTCCTTCACGTCTTTGTTGACCTGCTGAATCAGGTCCGCTTTAAACCATGGGTTGTCCGTTTGCGCCACGAAAATACCGTCTTCCTTGAGCGCCTCGTAGATCCCTTGGTAGAATCCGCGCTCAAACAACGGAGCAGCCGGGCCCACAGGCTCGGTGGAGTCTACCATAATGACGTCGTATTCGTTCTTATGCTCAATAATGTGCATATATCCATCGTTAACCAGCACTTCGACCTTCGGATCATCCAGCTTGCCGGCGATCTCAGGCAAGTACTGCTTCGAATATTCAATGACTTTTCCATCAATTTCAACGAGTACTGCTTTCTCTACGCCCGGATGCTTGATCACTTCGCGAATGACGCCACCGTCTCCTCCGCCGACAACAAGAACCTTCTTCGGATTTGGATGCGTGTTCAGCGCGGGGTGAGCGACCATCTCATGATAGACGAATTCATCCTTAATTGTAGTCATAACCATACCGTCCAAAACGAGCATGCGCCCGAATTCCTCAGTATCGATCATATCCAGTTGTTGAAACTCCGTCTTCTCATGTACAAAAGTCTCCCGGATTTTAGCCGTGATGCCAAAAGTCGGGGTTTGCTTCTCTGTGTACCATAATTCCATCGTCACTACCTTCTTTCCGCTAGAATAATGTTCAGCCGTCCAGATCCAAGCCGTAAAACTTTATTCGGGGCAGATGCCTTTAGCTTACAGTTTCACACTTTTTCTATTGTACCAAACAAATTAGATTATATTAAATCAAGCCCAAATTGCAACCAAAAGTTCCAGATCGCACGGACAGAAGCAAAATCCGCATGGATTCCCATGAATATCCTGCCCGCTCCAGCCCCATACTATATAGAAAAAGAAGGAAGCCAAGGGGAATTTCAACACATCTCCATCCTTGGCAGCTTAAAGTAATCAACTTTACAAAAAGGACTGGAAGGAGAACCATCATGCCGGGACAAAAAAAATCACCCAAGCGCAAACGTCGTTTCGTCCGGCTTGCTACATTTCTGTTCGTACTTCTTGGCATTTCCATCATCGCCGGCGGCATTCTGCTCGCCTATTTATTTATAACGCCACTGCCCGTTGCGGAAACATCCCGCTACTCTCGTCTGCTCGACAGCCAAGGAGATTTAATCGCCACCTTCTCCACCACGGGACATACCTCCGAGCAAGTGAGCTTAACCGATATATCTCCGCACCTGATCCAGGCTACCTTGGCAGTGGAGGACCGGAAGTTCTATGATCATCCGGGGTTTGACATGAAGGGCATGGCCCGAGCCGTGCTGGTCAACCTGCAGCATATGGATCGCAAACAGGGGGCAAGCACGTTAACCCAGCAGCTTGCACGAAACCTATACCTATCTCATGAAAAAACGTGGACACGGAAGCTCAAGGAGGCTAAATTCACCGTCCAGCTTGAGATGAAATATACGAAAGATGAAATACTTGAGATGTACCTCAACGAAATATATTACGGACATGGTGCTTACGGCATCGAATCAGCGTCCCTGCTCTACTTCGGCAAGTCGGCAAAAAATCTGACGTTGGCCGAAAGCGCGATGCTGGCCGGCATTCCAAAGGGTCCGACCTATTACTCGCCCTATAACCATATCGATAACGCGCTCAAAAGACAGCAAATTATCTTGAATGCCATGGCGGAGACTGGATTCATTACCGAGGCAGAAGCCGATAAAGCCGCTTCAGCCAAACTCGCCCTGCTTCCTCAGGACCGACAGGAGAATAAAGTGATTGCCTCCTATTTCCGGGACTACGTCCGGAGTCTCGTCACCAAGCAGCTGAACATTACGGATCAGCAGCTCGAACAGGGTGGTCTGAACATCTATACGACCCTGGACCCGCGGGCCCAGAAGGCAGCCGAAGAGGCTGTATCTGCGGGCATGGACAGCAAGAGCGAGCTGGAAACGGCGCTAGTATCCATCGACCCGCGTAACGGGCACATTAAAGCCATGGTTGGCGGTAAGAACTACCGGGAGAATCAGTACAACCACGCGTTAGCCAAAACAAGGCAGCCCGGGTCGTCATTTAAGCCGATCATGTACTTAACGGCCATTGCATCCAAGGAAATGACAAGCACCAGCGTGTTCAACAGCCAGCCCACCCTGTTTCATTACGATAACAACCGCAAGACGTATCAGCCCAGCAACTTCGGCGATAAATATTTAGGCGAAATTCCCATGAGGGAAGCTATCGCCGCTTCGGATAATATTTATGCCGTGAACACCATCATGAAGATCGGCCCGGAAAAAGTAGCCGACATGGCAAAAAAGATGGGGATCACAAGTCCGCTGGAGCCTGTTCCTTCCCTGGCCCTCGGCACCTCGCCCGTCAGCCCGCTGGAGATGGCCTCGGCTTACGCCGTCATGGCTAACAGCGGCAAACGGGTCTCCCCTGTCGCGGTGCTGAGCATCACCGACGCTGCCGGCCGCAGCTTGTATTCAGCGCCGGAAGACGCAGGTGAACAAGTGGTTGAGCCTTCCGCTGCTTACGTGATGACGCGCATGATGGAGGGGGTATTCGAGACTGGCGGCACGGGCAACCGCGTCTCTACCCTAATGAAACGACCGGTGGCCGGAAAGACAGGCACCACCGATACCGACGCTTGGCTTGTCGGCTATACGCCGGAGCTGTCGACGGCGGTATGGGTGGGGTATGACAAAGGACGGGAGATTAGTAAAGTGGACGGTCGGCGGGCAGCTCCGATCTTTGCGCAGTATACGGAGAAGGCTTTGGAGAACGTGCCGCCTAAGATTTTTCCGATCCCGGACGAAGTCGTCAGCGCATATGTGGATCCCAAGACCGGCAAGCTCGCCGGCGCCGGCTGTCCGGACAAAGTTCTGGAGGTCTTCGTCAAAGGAACGGAGCCTACGGAATATTGCGACGAACATGAAGGCGGGGAGCCGGCCAAGAAGGCCAACCCTGCGGATGCGGCCGAGAAACAGGAAGAGCGTTCCTGGTGGAAGGATTTCAAACGTTGGTGGGTCGAGTAACTCGGATCGTACCCGTCACAAAAAAAAAAACAGCAAGCTCCTTTTACGGGATTTTCCCGCACAAGGACCTGCTGTTTTTCTTTTTTTCACGATATGTTATGTAGATGACTTCATTATAAAACGGTTATATATTCGATCATGGAACTACCCAGAATCACGATCACGAGCATCAGTGCAACGTAGACCAGGAGGATCGCATACAGCGGATCCAGGCCGCCAACCATTCTTTTTTTGTAGCTGGTCATGACGAATAACGGGACGGTCATCACGGTGCTGATGAACGACAGAAGGATGATAACCTTCGAGATATCGCCATTCAGGAACAGGAACAGAAAGCTGACCCCATACAACACGAGGAACAAGGGCAGCAAAGCGCCGAATCTTGCCATCACTTCTTTTAGCTTCGCAGCCGGGTTGAAGGACAGCTTGACCGCAGCGAAGGTAAAGACGTTCAGCAAGAATAGGAAAATCGCAGTCCAAACGGTTGGTTTTAGGACAAGATCTGCAAATGCCCCCTCAGGCAGCCCTTGCAGCTCATGATGAAGCGCTGCATACAGTGCGAGTGGAAAAAGAACAACATAGAGCAGCATGGACACGATCGCGTTGAAAAACTGGCTGCTCTCCGTTCCGGCAGCTGCGCCAAAGGGATTTCTTAATCCCTTCAAAAAATAATCCCCATAGAGCTGTCCGTACAATTTTAAGCTGGTCCAATAAGGATTGGATTCCTCTTCTTCAGAATGCTGCCGGCCTGCCGCTCGGAACGGAATATCCGGCGGGGTATATACCGGCAGAACGGATTCGGTCTGGCGTACATGAGGTAACTCCCCTCTACTGCCGGCATTTCGCCTAGTGACACTGTATGCCTCCGACGTTGCTGCTTGCTCTTTCATGGCGGCAAATACGGGCGAATCCTCGATAATCAGCCTTGCCCCGCATTTCTTGCAATACTTCCCATCTCCCGTTTCATATCGACATATTGGACAAGTCATACTCTGGCCCCCCTGTTCATACACATCCGCAAATCGAAGGATAGGTATTAGATAATGTACACATTCGAGTCGAAACGTTTGGCCCGTGCAAGGATGCTATGGAACATGAGGCGCTCTGGGCCCAGGTATTCTTTCTATGAGAATTTACATCTTTTTGCTAATAGTATAAGTTGACGTGTTATGAAATGGAAGGATTTTCTGAGGGACGATACTGCGCCTAACCCTTGGAATTGGTTAATACTATATGACTTGTTGATTCAATCTCATTCTGTGAAATGCTTGTGAACAATCAAATATTCGTTTGAATATCGGGTGTAAATCGGGTATATTATGACTAACAATCAAATCAACGTTTGAATATATATAGAGTAAAGAGCACTTATTGCTCCTATTCCAAGGAGGTTGTTCTTATGAATGTACGGACGATGAACGAAGAAGTCGCCCTCGAGCTGTGTGAAACGGAATGTCCTTCAACTGAAAGAATTGCTTCCTTAAAAGAAACGATCTCCGATGAGGATATGATCGGCATGGCGGAAATCTTCAAGGCTTTGGCCGACCCGACGCGCGTCAAGGTAGCTTATATGCTGGACCGCGGCGGCGAGTTATGTGTTTGCGATGTAGCTGAGGTTCTCGGAAGCTCAACGGCAACGGCCTCCCATCATCTGCGGACGCTGAAGAACAAAGAAATCGCCAAATCGCGCAAGGCCGGAAAGAATGTATACTACTCGCTCAAAGATGACCACATCCGGACATTGCTTCACATGACGCTGGAGCACCAAAAGGAGAAGATGTAGATGAGTAAGGACAACCATCAACATTCCCAATCCTCTCCGGAGACAAGCGGCGAACTTATTGAATACCGGGTACAAGGGCTCTCCTGCCCTAACTGTACACGTGAAATGCAGGAGGAGATTCAGAAGCTGGATCATGGGAACAATGCCCGACTGAGTTACAACAGCGGGAAGCTGACCCTCTCTCCCCATGTCAATCTAAGCCGAGTAGAAACCATTCTGAAAAGTGACGGTGCGCGCATCGTTTATGCTCCGCAGACAGCCTTATCGGCCGCCAGTGCTGAAGTGCAGCCTATCCATTCATCGCATGCTCACGGATCGGCACAAGGACATGATCACGAACTTGGCCATGATCATGCTCATGAACATAGTCATGGCGGCATAGGGAGTATGAAGTGGCTGCTGTCCATCTCCGCTGTTTTCTATCTCTTCACCTTTCTATTGGAAGGAAAAGTCGCCGAACCGGTTGTGATCGCATTATATGCAGGCGCTATGATTTTGAGCGGATATACGACATTTTTGCGCGGACTGCGTAATCTGACCCGCTTTAAATTCAATATGGATACCCTGATGACCGTTGCGCTCGTGGGTGCCGTCATCATCGGGGAGTGGAGAGAAGCCACATTGGTTGCCATTCTGTTTGGTCTTAACGAGCTGCTGGAAGGCTACGGCATGAATCGGGCCCGGCAATCGATGGAAGCGCTGCTGGCCGCAGCGCCCAAAGAAGCGGAACTATGGAAAGACGGTCAAACCCAGCGCGTGCCGATCGAGAGTCTCACTCCCGGGGACGTTGTCCGGGTGAGACCCGGGGAGAAGATCCCTTCCGATGGAGCCATAACCCAAGGAACCGGGGCGGTGAACGAAGCCGCCATTACCGGGGAATCGGTACCTGTTACGAAACGGGAGGGCGATGCTGTGTTTGGCGGCAGTGTCAGCACCGATGGTGTGCTCTATATCGCCATATCGAAGGCCTATGAGGATTCCTCCCTGGCCAAGATCATGCATCTTGTACAGGAGGCACAGGACAGCAAGACACCGACAGAGCTCTTCATCGATAAATTTGCTAAGTACTATACTCCCGCTATTATGATCATCGCACTGGCGGTTACGCTGATTCCTCCGCTGCTGCTGAATCAGCCCTGGATGACCTGGATCTATCAAGGGCTGTCCATCCTCATTGTCGGATGCCCTTGTTCGCTTGTCCTTTCCTCTCCGATTGCATTGGTCAGCGGGATGACCCGCGCGGCACGCAACGGTATTCTGATCAAAGGCGGGGTCCACCTGGAGCAGCTTGGCCGGCTGGAAGCCATCGCTTTTGACAAGACGGGAACCTTGACCAAAGGCGAGCCTGCCGTCTATGCAGAGACGGTATATGATGAAACCAAATTTTATGCCGTTGTAGGCGCACTGGAGCAATCGTCTCTCCATCCGTTGGCTAAAGCCGTGATGAAACATCTGGAGATCAAGAATCCGCAGTGCATGTTCAATGAACCTCAACAGATAACGGTACTGCCAGGCGAAGGCATTCGGGCTGAAGTTGGAGGGAAATTGTTCTGGGTCGGAAGCGAGGAAGTGCTGAAGCATGTGAACGGCCAGCAAGATCATATCCGTGCCGTGGAGGATGACATTCGGCGCATGAAGGCCCAAGGTTATACGATTGTTGCTGCTGTAAGCGAGGATCGCGTATTAGGCCAGTTCGGCCTTGCCGACGAGATCAGACCGGAGACGGCAACCGTCGTCCGCAAGCTTCACGAGGCCGGTATCACGGATACGGTCATGCTGACAGGCGACCATGAGCAGTCCGCACAGGCCATCGCGAAACAATCCGGTGTAGCTCGGGTATTCGCAAGCCTCCTGCCGGAACAGAAGGTTGCCAAAATCAAGGAGCTTTCTTCCCGCAAAAAAACCGGCATGGTTGGCGATGGTATTAACGACGCCCCTGCATTGGCCGCTGCCGATCTGGGTATCGCGATGGGAAAAGGGACTGACAGTGCCATAGAAACCGCCGACGTCGTATTGATGCAGGATCACCTTGGCAAGCTGCCGGGGGCCATCAAAACCGCAAGACGGGTCAATCAGATTATCAAGTGGAATATCGGGCTTTCCTTGTCGCTGAAGGCCATTGCTTTGCTGCTAACGATCCCGGGTTGGCTGACCCTGTGGATTGCAATCATATCGGACATGGGCGCCACCATTATCGTTACCTTGCTTGGTCTCACCATCCTGCTTGGCAAGGATCAGGAGCTGAAATCAGGATATTAATATAACCGGAGCCTCGCCCCTTCAGGGCAGCTCCGGTTTTTTAGTTCGTCATTTGGCCACTAGCTCTGATCTTACGCCATCGCATATATCATTTTTTACATGATTTTGCGATAGGGTGAAACATTTCCCATTATTTAGTCGTTTATATAGGCGGGAGTGTAAAACATAAGGAGGAACTGATATGAAATCCGTGCAACTCATCAAATTAGCAGGTACCGCATCCATAGCCATGTCTTTATTGCTTACGTCCTCATCGCTCGCAACGATTTCTGCCCATGCGGCAGCAGCTTCCACATCACAGAGCAAGGCAAATTGGAGCACGCTGGACGTGAAACATAAACCTTATACGAATAAAGGCGTCGTATTCATTCCATTGAAGGAAGTTTCCGAACAACTGCAGCTGCAGTTGACGATCCCGGGAAAAAAAGAGCTGTATATTAACAGCCCGACACAGTCTGTTCGCATTATCATCGGACAGTCGCGCGCAGTCAATGCCAAGGGGACCCCTCTCAAGCTTGAGGCGGCTCCGGTCGTGAAGAAAGGCGTGACTTATGTTCCAGCCAGTCTGATTACCAAAGCTTTCGGCATCCCTCTGAAATATGACAGCAAATCCGGGCTTAGAACGACCTTTGATGCTTGGTCAAAATACGCCTATGCTTCCAAGGCCAATATGCTGTTCTGGGTAAATCGCGAGAATGGTATGCTCTCGATGGGTAAAGCCGGATCCACGCCAGCCCAAGTTGGTATAATCCCGGTTGAGGAGATCGATCAAGTCAGCTTAAGCGCACATCGCATCAATAGCACTACCTACGTGGTCGACTTGTCCAATTATTACGGCGAACCTCATATTCATGAGGGAAGATACCGGGTGCTCATTCAGGACAAGAAAATCCTGAAGCTATCCAAAACCAATCATTCCAATTTTGCCGGGATCAACTACCATCCGGACCAACTCAGCTACAAAGGCAATATTGCCATGATGAACGGCAGTACGCTTGAGCTGGTTCATCCGATGGGCAAAACGGTCAAAACTTATGACCTGACCGCGCTCACGGGAGTAAAGGATAGTTTTATCGTAGAAGCGATTGAACAGGACTTCCTGCTCGTCCGACCATACACGAAGGCGACCCTGTATATCGTCCATCCGACTGGCAAGACAGCCGAGCTTATCTATCCTGAGCTTCTGGACGAGGAAACCATCAAGGTCATAGAGGAAATGCCGCCGAATGAGGTGGGCTTCATTGGTGACGGCCTTACGTATCTCGGATATGCCGGCGGCAAGCTGACGTTCCAATACAACAATCCGTTTCTCGATCAAAAAGAAAAGCTGACCTACACCCTTCCATTCTAATCGATATGCAAATAAGTAGAAGACCGGCCGGATTCATTTACGAATCCAACCGGTCTTCTTCATGTTCGTCCTTTTTGGAAAGGCTTCTTTAATTTATTGTATCATTCCGCTGTCTGAAGTGCTTCCCTGAATTCCTCTGGCGATGCATTCCACCATTCCTCGTTACGCGAAATCAGCAGCTCGCGCAGTGCCTTCTTCTCGACGTCGCCAAGACCATCCAGAATGATCTTGCGCTTCATCGCCGCATCCATTTTATTCACATGATCGGCGAGGATCTTCCAGCCGCGACGGGCCTCCTGGTCGATCCACATTTCACAGGCGGTCATGCCTGCATAATGCTGTCCTTCCGCCGTACGATCTACAGCCACCCACACGATCCATACCTGTCGTCCATTGGGCACTTCATCCCGGTTCATGCTGAAACGGATACCCTTCTCCACCTTACTCTTGGCATGCATGGCCCCAATATCCACTCGGGCCTCGCCATTATCGATAATGACGGGTGACAGACTGTTCAGATCGATGGAGCCTGATCCAAACCCTTTATGCTTACTCTTGCTATTAATAATATTCAAAGCAATCGGTTTCTTCGCACCCTGCTTCTGCTCTTCATTCTCCACTGCTGCCGACCTCCTATATCAGAGCCGATGCTTACGTATCAGCTGCTAAATTGATAACCATGTCCCAATAATTTTATTTTAACTAATAATCCCCCAAAAGCAAACATATACATGCACTAGATGCTTGTCAACGGGAGGTTGTTCGATATGGTCCCACCACGTGCCAAAGTCTTTCTATCATCCCTGCTTGCCCTAGGTTTGCTTGCAGGATCGATGCCGATATTTCTGAATCCAGGGTCCTCAGCGTCTGCTCTTGCCCCAAATGCGGGCAAGCCCTCCGCCTCTGCCGTGGAGAAGGCCCCGCTCTCACCGCCTAAGGTGCAGCCTAATATTCCCGCTCCGGCCTTAAGCGACCGGCTGGTGGAATATCATATGGATGTTCGGTACGAGCCTGAGGAGAACAAGCTTAAGGGCAAACAGACACTCACTTGGACTCATCCAGGCAAAAAAAGCGTAAACGAGCTGTACTTTCATCTGTATCCCAATGCTTTTGCTTCCAATGACACGACTTTTATGAAGGAATCGGGCGGCAGGCTTCGTTCCGATCCCATGCCAGATGACGGATACGGCTCCATGACCATTACCAGCGTGAAAACAACCGAAGGACTGGCCCTGACCCATCGCCTTCAATTTGTTCAACCTGACGACGGCAACATCAAGGATCACAGCCTTGCCAAGCTAAGGTTGCCTAAACCCATCAAGAGCGGGGAGAGTGTTACCATTCATTTGGAGTTCGAGGTCGAGCTTCCCAAAATATTTGCCCGCATGGGAACCACCGAGAATTTTATCATGGCTGGCCAATGGTTTCCGAAAATTTCGGTCTATGAACCGGCCGGTCTTCGCGGAAGAGCAGAGGAAGGCTGGAATCTTCATCAATACCACGGCAACTCCGAATTCTATTCCAACTTCGGCATTTACAGCGTTCGCATTCGAGTGCCCGAAAATTACATTGTCGCCGCGACCGGATTCCCTACCAAGCCTGCCCAAAAATCAAACGGGGAAAAAATTTATCAGTTTTACGCGGATGACGTACATGATTTTGCCTGGTCGGCATCGCCAAACTTTGTCACGGCAGAAGAAGCATTCTCCGCACCAGGCGTACCTGGCGTCCGCATCAAGCTGTATCTCGATCCAGCCCATAAAGACTTAAAGGAGCGTTACTTTGATGCCGCCAAGTCGGCACTCGCTTCGTTTGGAAAATGGTACGGAACCTATCCGTACTCCACGCTGTCCATCGTCGTTCCGCCTGAATCGGGCAACGGTGCAGGCGGCATGGAATACCCGACGCTGGTCACAGCCTTCGGTGCCAAGAACGATTCGCCGGGATATGAACTGGAGCGGACCGTTATTCATGAGATCGCCCATCAATATTTTTACGGAATGATTGCAAGTAACGAATTTGAGGAAGCGTGGCTGGACGAGGCCTTTGCAACCTATGCAGAAGAACGAGTGATGGAAAAAGAATACGGTATTACCTCCAATACGGCGGCTCAGGGAGCATCCATTACTTCCCCTGCACCGCTGAAGATGGAATCCTGGAAATACAGCTCTCACGAAAACTACGCACTGAATGTATATACGAGGGGCAAGCTGGTGCTGCAAGGCATCGAACGGCAGGTCGGTCCACAGATGATGGGCAAGATTATGCATACCTATGCCCAGAAATACCGGTTCAAGCATCCAACCACATCTGACTTTCAGAAAGTCGTCGAGCAAGTAAGCAAAACGTCCTGGCAGTCGTATTTTGACCAATATGTATATGGAAGCCAGATGGCGGATGTCGCCATCGACGTGATCAAAACCAAAAATAAAGGCACGGCTGAAAATCCTCGGTATGAGTCCACGGTCCAGATTACGAGCAAGGACGGGGATATCACCGATGTGCCGATCGTGTTCGCCTTTGAGGACGGCAAAACGGTGGAACGAACCTGGAGCGGCAAAGACGGCAAAGTTGCTTACACCCTGGAATACAGCTCTCCGCTCGCCTGGGCCATGGTTGATCCGAAGTACTCCATCGTCCTGGAGAATAAACACATTAATAACTATATGAAGGCAGGAATGGATCCGACGGTGGTTACACGCTGGAATCTCAGTATTACCAAGCTTGTGGAGACGCTGTTCGGCAGCCTGTCATGGTGAGGGGGAGCACATGAAAAGTTACGCAGGCCAAGGGTGGATCAGTGTTAAAGACCAGCTATACGTCTCGATTCTGCTCTTCTTATACCGTTTGCTGTGGGGATATTGCCTGTACCGACTCGTAAAATCGGCAGTCGTCCCCCTTCTGATGCGATATCCGGATTCCGCCCCTAACGAGCTCAGCCGTCTTTTATTCTTCTACGAGGGCGAGATGAGCCTGTCCTTGAGCAGCACAGTACACACTTACGGATGGCTTTTGGCCGGTTTGCTCCTGATCCGGATGATCCTCACCCCGCTCATTCGGGCCGGCATCTTCTACAACCTTCACCAGGAAGCCAAGGGCGAGCGCGGTTTATTCTTCTTCACTGGCATGCGGAAACTGTGGAAACCCGTAACGCTATTCTATCTGGTTGAGCTTATTCTCACCTTCGCACCCGGTTACTGGATTCTGCCCAAAATCCTCCCGATTCTGCTGAATGGAATTCAGGAGCCTGTACTGCTGCTTCATGCACTGCCCTATGCAGCTGGCTGGTTCTTGTACGCCTATCTGATCCGCCTGTTATTGCTCTATATGCAATTTGGCCGTACCGGCGATTCCAGCATGATCAGCTCTATCCATGCGCTCTTCCGCCGCTTGGGCACAGCAATGCTGTTATCCATCACCATCGGCGGATCCGCCTGTGTCATTCTGCTGCTCCTGAGCTCGGCCTCGCTCTTCTGGGCCGGGTTGATCGGCTTAATTATTCAGCAGGCCTCTTATTTCCTGAATGGACTTTTCCAAATTTGGGAAATGTCCGCTCAATATCATTTGTGGAGAGATTCCTCCTCACAGCATCCTTAATGGTTACAATTCGTCACCCTAAAATAATGAAACACGCTCGTGAATAAGCTGTAATCAGAAGCGACACGTTTCTATCCCGCGCTAGATTTTACAGAGAATAAGAGTTCATTTATCCTCTATATTACAAATTTCTGAACGCCAAATTACAAAAAAACCTGTTCCCTCAAGATGGGGACAGGTTTTTTTGTTTAAAAATAATGTTTCCTCGTTTGCCAAATTGTTAATACTCTGCTAAAATAACGAATATGTTAGTAACAACTTTGTCATCTTTACTGTAACTTTTATGTAGGAACGTTGTAATTCGCTAACTATGTTGGAACGTCAAACGTCAATGAATGGGTTCATCAACATTTTAAGGAGCCGAATTCCCATAACGATATGGGAAGCGGGGGATCCGTTTTGGGTGAATTGATCTCGCAAGAGAGGGATCATAGGGGACCTTCAACCGAACCCTTAAGCTAACCTCGCAGGCAATGGAAGGGGCTTTTGTTTTGAAAAAGAAGTTAACGGCTGTTTCTCTAGGCCTCGCACTCGCACTCACATTAGGGACCGGAAGCGCTTTCGCCGATTCCAAATTAAATACTGCAATCAAACCAGCCATTGGTGTTTCTTACAAAACAGGTGGAACTACAACGAATGGATTTGACTGCTCCGGATTCACCAGCTATGTTTACAAAAAGCTTGGTCTTAGCCTGCCCCGTACGTCTGCAGCTCAATACAAAGTAGGTACGGCCGTATCCAAGAGCAACCTGAAAGCTGGCGATCTCGTGTTCTTCAACACATCCGGTAGAGGTGTATCTCATGTGGGTATTTATGTCGGGAGCGGCAAATTCGCTCATTCTTCATCTTCGCGCGGTGTCATTATCAGTCCGCTGAGCCAGAGCTATTACGCTAACCGATATGTAGGCGCTAAGAGAATTATGAGTCAGAATACGTACAAATCCGTAGCTGTGAACTACAATTAATGTTGGAACTTAATTGATTTACTCTTACAAGAAAGCCCTGGGTTTATGAGATTGTGCCGATCTCATCCAGCGGCTTTTTTCTTTTGTTGATTGTGTGTATACCTTTATAACGTTCAGGACAGCAAAAAAGTTCCCGCTTTTCGAAAAAAAATAAAATTTATTATACAAGTTCACTTCACTCCGCCATGTCTTCACATCATCTATCCTTTATATACCCTTCTCTCCCTTCATTAAACACCCATTTTGGAAAAATATTGATTTTCCTTGGTGCTTCGACAGCTAATGCTATTGAAAAATAGCGAAATTCACCAAGAAATAATTGCCAATCTCGCTTGCTGTCTGATAGAATGGACGCAGTAACAACTTTGTCATTAATGTAAGTGCTTTAATATATAGATGGCTATGCCTCGCGGCATCGAAAAGGAGCTTTCCATGCTGAAGAAAACATTATCGACAGCAGCCCTAAATATCACGCTGTTGTTCACTTTGGGCGTTGGCAGCGTCTTTGCTGATCATGCGCTGGATCAGGAAATCGATAAGGTTCTGGGTACAAGATACAGCTACGGTGGTACAACCACGAGCGGTTTTGACTGTTCCGGCTTCACCATGTATGTTTATGCTAAACTCGGTCTGAAGCTCCCGCATCAATCCGGCTCTCAATTCGACATGGGGACAAGCGTGTCCCGTAAGGAGCTGCGCGCTGGCGATTTGGTGTTCTTCAACACATCGGGGCAGGGCATCTCCCACGTCGGCATTTATGTCGGCGATGGCAAATTCGCCCATGCTTCCTCTAACCGCGGCGTGGTTATCAACCGCCTGGCAGAGGATTACTACGATCAGCGGTACGTGGGTGCAAAGCGTATCATGAGCGATGATAAGTATGAAGAGTCGGTCGGTGAATCATCCTAAGATATAGAGGCTAATCTTCCCTATACATAATGCTTGCCCGTTAAAGGAGCCCTTACCTCTCTTTGGCGGGCTTTTTTGATGCAACCTGGATGCTCGTAATATGGTTATTATTTATGCAGACGATAGGAGGACTTCGCAAATGGATGCCACACCGATTACATTTCACACCGTAGTCATGCGTGAAGAGCACGCCGAAGAGATATGCGCCTGGGCCTACCCTCCCCCCTATAATATCTATGGCTTTCTTCCCTGGGAGCAGATGAAAGGGCTTGAGGTGGAGTTTGGCGATCCGGACATTCGCCGAAGACAGTACATCTCGGTTCTGGATGAGCGGGAGGCCCTCTGGGGATTTGCCCAGCTGTTTCCGATGCATGATGTGACACGAATCGGACTTGGCATGCGGCCTGATTGGTGCGGGCGTGGAATGGGTAAACGATTTATGCAGACGATTGTCCGGGAAGCCAGACGGAGGCGGCCTGCCGACGAAATTGACCTTGAGGTAATGACCTGGAATGAGCGAGCAATCCGCGCTTATCAAAGGGCAGGCTTTCACATCACCGATACGTATGAGCGGCTTACGCCAACGGGCAATGCCCTTTTCCACTGTATGGTGTATGAGCCCCCGACAAATGAGGAATATTAATCTTTGTCTATATGAAAAAGCACAATTTTGTGTACTTTTTATGAAGCTACGCCGTATAGTTGCTTTTTTTGTCACAACTGGCTATGCTGTCTATGGATGTTGGTTTATAATGGAGACAAGTGCAAAAGTGCAGTATACATAGAAGGGACGATATGACGATGCAAAAATGGATCATGAGCGGATTGTTCTTCGTCGCATGTGCGTTGGCTATCGCGCTGATGTTTACGCTCCCAGGTAAGGAACAGGTAGCTCAGGAAGAGAAGCCGACCATGCCGGAAGTGACTCTCGATGCAGCCGCAGCGGAAGCCACACTGAAAGCAAGCTGCATTAGCTGTCACGGCGACCAACTTCAAGGCGGCGCTGGGCCGGCTTTGAATCAAGTAGGCGGACACATGGATGCGGACGCGATCTTCAACGTTGTAACCAAAGGTCGTAAGGGAATGCCTTCCTTTAAAGACCAACTTAAACCTGAAGAAATCGCAAACATCGCGCTGTACCTTGCTGAGAAAAAATAAATCAGCTTATACGCAAAACACGCTTGCACCTGGAGTTGTTCCCGGTGCAAGCGTGTTTTTTTACATATTGGGGACTTCTAAAGGGACTAATGGTCTCCCCGTTCTATTGTCCCGACTTGCCATCCTTCGAACGACTCTTCTCATAGGCTTCGTTAAACTGCTGCGCTTCCTTAATATCCACAGCCGTAATGCCACCGTCGTCCCAAGAAGTGAGACGAAGTGTAACGACTTTATAATCTATGGTGATGTAGGGGTGATGTCCGAAAGCTTCCGAAATAGCTGCCACTTCATCAACAAAAGCGATTCCCTTCATGAAGGAGGAGAAGGTATACTTTCGTACAATCCATCTCCCTTGTTCAAATTCCCAACCCTCAAGCTTTTCCAGATGAGCCTCTACTTCTTGCTGCGTATAAAGCATCTTTTATCTTCCTCCCCGAAAAAAACCTATCTTAAAGCCGACTAACCGTAATATGGGCTATCTGTCATCTATTCTATTCTGCCCTGTATCTGTTGATAACTGGAGTGATTACACAAGGGCCACAAAAGCCAACTCTTCCTCACCAATCAAAATATGTATTCGATGGTTCGTCTGATCATGCATGACCACGCCGCTGCCAACATTAATCACCGGCTCTGTGCCCAGCGCATAGAACAAATCCTCTGCCAGCGCCTCATGGACCTCATTTCGCTCGGCTTCGCCCAAATTGCCCCAATCCTCAGCTTCCATTTCAAAGAAGACATAGCTGTCGGAAATTCGCCCGACCGCCTCGGTCAGTTCTGCCAGAATTTCGCCATAATCCCTTCCGTGCTTAACGCCCATCTTAATCACTCCTTTCCTTGCCGTACTTAGCTTCGTTTCCCTTCCTTCCATTATACCGGAAATTACAACTAAAAAAAAAAGCCCGACCTGACGATAAATAGGATAACGCCCCACATAAGGGGCCCGGTTCTCCATGAGAGCCGTTCTGACGAATGGATTCGTTATTTTATTTCTCACGGATGAGGTGTGGTATGGAAATTTCAACAATTATAGGCTTAATAATCGGTATCGTCGCGGTACTGGTGGGCATGATCCTGAAAGGTGCCTCCCTTCTCGCTTTGTATAATCCGGCAGCCTATCTAATCATTCTTGGCGGTACGGCAGCAACTTTATTCATCGGATTTCCGCTAGTCGAGCTAAAAAAGATTCCGAAGCTGGTCAAGATGACCTTCGTGAAACAGAATCTGATGGACAAAACGGATATGATCAAGCTGTTTATGGAGTGGGCTTCGATCACACGCCGTGAAGGACTTCTGGCTCTGGAAACCAAAGTCGATGAAATCGATGACAGCTTCCTGCGTAATGGGATGCGCATGATCATCGACGGCAACGATCAGGAATTCGTACGTGACGTTTTAATGGAAGATATTAATGCCACCGAGGAGCGCCATCGTTCCGGTTCATTGATCTTCTCGCAAGCCGGTATGTATGCACCTTCCCTCGGGGTACTCGGAGCCGTTATCGGTTTGATCGCTGCACTGTCCCACATGGAAGATATGGGCGAACTCGCTCATGCTATCGGGGCTGCATTTATTGCTACCCTGCTCGGTATCTTCACCGGTTATGTTATCTGTCACCCGATTGCGAATAAACTCAAGCGTCTGTCCAAACGCGAGGTTGAAATCCGCCTGATGATGGTAGAAGGCCTGCTGTCTATTCAATCCGGTGTATCCACCATTGCAATCAATCAAAAGCTCTCCGTGTTCCTGACACCGTCCGAACGGGCTGAGCTCAGCGAGAGGGAGGCTGGTGCTAGTGAGCAAAAAGACTAGGCACGAGCCGCATGAGGAGCATGCCGACGAATCCTGGCTTCTTCCTTACGCAGACCTACTGACCTTGCTTCTGGCCCTGTTCCTGGTGCTATACGCCATGAGTGCGACAGACGCACGCAAATTTCAAGAAATGAGCGAAGCCTTCAGCGTTGCTCTCACTGGCGGGACCGGCGTGCTGGATTACAGCAAAACGGAACCCAGCGATGATCCGCCCAATATTAAAGATCATAAAGCGACATCCCCTTCCGTTCCCGCAACAACACCTGACCAACGACGTGCTGAGCTGATGCGTCAGGAACAACAGGATCTGGAGAAGTTAAAGAAGCAGCTCGATAATTATATTAAAAATAACGGTTTAACCTCGGAGCTCAGCACCAAGTTGAACCACTCCCAGCTTGTCATTACAATACGGGATAACGCCTTGTTCCCTTCCGGCGAAGCCGTTGTGAAGCCGGAGGCCCGCAAATTGGCCATGGCTATCTCACAAATGCTTCATAAGTTCCCGGACTATGAAATTATTGTATCCGGACATACGGACAATGTGCCAATCTCTAATAGCCGATATCCGTCGAATTGGGATTTAAGCTCGGATCGTGCCTTGCAGTTCATGAAGATTCTGCTCACCAACTCGGAGTTGGATCCTAAACGGTTCATGCCGATCGGTTATGGTGAATACCATCCGATTGCCGATAACAACACCGCTGCTGGGCGAGCGAAGAACCGCAGAGTCGAGGTTTCCATTATACGTAAATACCAGGATAGTGCGACCTTTACCAGCGTGAATGAATAACTCAACAGGGAACGGTCCCTACAGACTATAACACACAATAAACAACCGATGCATCTGGTCTCCAGATCCATCGGTTGTTTTGGTTTAGGGTTATAGATGTATTTCAGCCTGCTACTCGAGCCTATAGTTCAGCAGCCGACCAAGCTCTTCCTTCTCCTTCTCGTTAAGATCACGCCAAGCGCCGATGCGTTGACTGCCGAGACGGATATTCATAATCCGGATTCGCTGTAATTTTCGGACCTCATAACCAAAAGCGCTGCACATTCTGCGGATTTGACGATTTTTCCCCTCCGTCAGAATGATTCGGAACACTCGCTCAGACATTCGAGTGACCTCACAGGGCAGCGTCATCTCACCTAAAATCTTGACGCCGCTGGACATCCCGCTAAGGAAGGATTCCGTTACCGGGCGATCCACCGTCACAATGTATTCTTTCTCATGTTTCCCCTCGGAGCGAAGGATCTTATTGACGATATCCCCATCATTCGTCAGCAGAATCAGCCCCTCGGAGTCCTTATCCAATCGTCCGATAGGAAAAATACGCTCCTTATGGCCTACGAAGTCTACAATATTGCCCTTAATATGCGGTTCGGTGGTGCTTGTAATCCCGACTGGCTTATTAAGAGCAATATACACATGCTTCTTCTTATCTTGAAGCGGCTTTCCCTGAATCCGGACATCGTCTCCTTCTTCTGCCTGGCTTCCAAGGACTGCAACCACGCCATTGATGGTAACCTTCCCGCTCTCCACCAGCTTGTCCGCTTCACGCCTTGAGCAATATCCCGTTTCACTGATAAATTTATTGATTCTCAAGATGCCATCCCCTTATCTGTAACTACTTCTTGCTTATCCCTCGATCGCATTCCGCTGAATCGCAGGCAGAACTATACTCACCTTCGTTCCTGCTCCTACTTCACTCTCGATTTCCATCATACCCCGGTGGCCCTGAATAATACGCTGGCTTACCATCAATCCCAGCCCTGTGCCCGTTTCCTTATTCGTAATAAACGGTTCGCCAAGATGCGGCATCAGCTCCTCCGGAATGCCTTGCCCTTCATCCCGAATGTCGATTTGGACCCATTCACCCTTCGGCCTTGAAAGCTCAATCCAGATCCTCCCGCCATCCGGCATCGCTTCAATCGCATTCTTGAGCAGATTGATGAACACCTGCTTGAGCTGGTTCTCCTCACAGTGTACGTAGGTTAGTGCTTCAGTAAACTTCAATTTGAACTCGATGCTGTACAAATGGGCTTGGCTGTCGAGGAATGAAATGACATCTCTCATAATGATTCTTACATCCCTCTCTTGGAAATGAATCGCCTGCGGCTTCGCTAATATCAGAAATTCACTGACAATCAGATTAATTCGGTCCAGCTCCGACAGCATCAGATCAATATGGTCCGGATTGACCTTGTGGGTCTGCTTCTGAAGCTGCAGAAATCCACGGAGGGTCGTCAGTGGATTCCGGATCTCATGAGCAACGCCGGCAGCCAGCTGGCCAACAGTATTGAGCTTCTCCGAACGTCGCAGCAGCTCCTCGATGCGATTGCGTTCCGTCACATCCCGAGACACGCTAATCATGGAAGTAACCTCACCGTTCTCATCGCGCACCAGCGAGGTGCTGATGCTGACCTCAATAGCGCTTCCATCTTTATGAAGGCGGACCGTCTCCACTGGAGGAAGCCGTTCTCCGGCCCGCAGGCGGCGGATGCGTTCCTGTTCTTCTTCCTCTTTAGCCGGAGGGACAAGTGCAGGCTTCCGTCCAACCACTTCGTGCGCCTTCCAACCATACAATTGCTCAAACGCTTTATTTACACTAATAACCCGTTCATAGGTATCGGTTGTATGAATGGCGTCGGCTGTCTGATTAATGACAGACTCCAGATATTCCTTAACGGACTGATTCTCGTCGACCATTTGCTTCAACTGGCTCGTATAGTTGCCCAGATTACGTGTCATCGCATTGATTCGACCTGCAAGCTGACCCAGCTCGTCCCGGCTGCTTACCTCCAGCCTTCGATCAAAGTGACCATCCGACACATCATTTACAGTTCCAAGGATAGCCTGAATCGGCTTGGTAAAATACCCCGCAACAATATAACTGCCGAATATCACAATTTCCAATAAAACCAATGAGATCGCCACAAGACTGATCATCTGCTCTCTCATCACGGAGGAGATGGCTTCATAGTCCATAACGACACTAATGACACTGGTCGGTTTATTTTCGGATACGATAGGGATGAAGCTTTTTAGCACCTTCTTATTATTGATGGTGCTGACAAACACCACATTATCGCCGGTAGAAACAGCCTTCTGCACAGCTTCCGCATCTTGGTCCAGGCTCCCATAGTCATAGGTGCCGAATGTAATCGGTCGATTGCGAAGCTTGTGGTGAACGTCATCTGTTCCATCTTCCCTCATATATTCATTGCCAAACGTTTCAGGATTGATGCCTGTTACTTCCAATATCCGCGGATTCGACTTCAAGGTCTCTTTCACAACGGTGTCCGGACTTGTAATCTTCACAAAGTCCTTGATATTGGAATTCCTTATGTAGGGATCAATAATATAATTGCGCTTGCTATCGTAATAGTATCCCCATTTATCAATGAATTCCGGATTGGATGTGGAGAACTCAAACGGTCCAGACCAAAAATGATCGGAGCGCTGGCCCTCGGTAACTGAGACGACTTTACCATACTGGAACAATTCCAGAAAAGCCGTATGCCAATACCCCCAGTTCTTTGTTGAAAGGCCGATTTCATCTTGAGAGGAGGATCGGGCAACAACGATATCATCATTCGTCCGAACCATTAATGATATGTGAGTGACGCCAATCTCCTTACTCAATTCCACCAATTGCTGATTGGTTATATTGTTAATATCCGGATCCAAAGCTTTTGCCGCGTTGACCGCGGCCACCTTCAGCATATCGCCGAATATATTATCCACATATGCAGAACTAAAGCCGGTTTGCTGGACCGTAATGGCGATCTGAGTAGCGGCCATCACCATCTTGGTTTCACTATCCTGCTGCAAATTTTCCTGGGTCGTGTAATAGTTCAGCGTAATGTTGAGCAGAAGAATAAATAATACCGATATGGACATGATCATCGATAATTTCGTCTTAATCGACAAGTGGCATCTTCACCTTTCTGCTGTCACATAGACGACTTGCGAATCTAATACCCTCATGATACCTTGATCACGAACGTTTGAAAAGACAAGCAGCTTTATGGCTATATGGTTTTTTCCACAATCGCATTGCTATTGAAATAAGGAATCCTTACAATATAAGAGGTCATTCCCGGTAAAATAAACAACGTATCCACAGATTGCGCACAAATACACAACTTATCTGGGGATAGTGTGCATAACTTTGTGTATAATATTTTAGTTATCCACAATTCTGTCCACAACATGTTAACAAACGAATAAATGTTCGTTGAACATTGGGTATAAATACAGGGTTTTAACGGGCTGTGAAAGGAGACTTTAGTTTGATATCAAATTCAATAGACCCACTGGCTGTGGATAACGATAATCATGAGCACTGGATGAGAGAAGCCATTGCAGAAGCACGGAAAGCTGAAGAGCTCGGTGAAGTTCCGATTGGTGCTGTCATCGTGCGGGGCGATGAGATTATTGGCCGTGGATACAATTTGCGTGAAACGACTTACGATGGTACGGCCCATGCCGAGATGGTAGCTATTCGGGAGGCAAGCCAGCATCTTGGAGCATGGCGGCTGCTGGACTGCCGATTATACGTGACGTTAGAACCCTGTCCCATGTGTGCAGGAGCTATCGTCCAATCCCGGGTCCCAGAGCTGATCTATGGTGCTGGTGATCCCAAAGCCGGTTGTGCCGGCACATTGATGAATTTGCTTCAAGAGCCGCGTTTTAATCACCGGACTAACGTGGTTCAGGGCGTGCTGCAGGAAGAATGCGCATCACTGCTCACTCAGTTCTTCCGACGTTTGCGCGGGAAACTATGATCCTTATGTAGAGTAAAAGTATAACAACGTAAAAACCCGGCCATGACGGCCGGGTTTTGTTGTCTGCGATGAATAATATTAATAAGTGCCCATTTGGCTCATGGATTCCTCAAATTGCTCCATCGTGATGACATCAGCATCTTTTGGAATACCGATTTTGAATTCTTGTTTAGCGTTGATGTTGTTGTATTGGGTGCTACCCTTCACAGCCAACTTCACGTTCTCATTGGTTTCTGGATCGTTGAAATCAACGTTCAACACAACATCCTGATATGCAGGGAAATCCTTTTTATCGATAGCTGTGTTGATGTTGAATGTGTTGATCTTCAGATATTTCTGCATCTCTTCCAAGCCCGCTTTGAATTCATCTTGGTTAACGTTAGATACTTCAGCTTTAGCAGCATCGATATCTTCTTGGGTCAGACCCAGCAATTCGCGGTACTCGTCTTTAGCTGCAATGTCAACAACCTTAGGTGCAACCTTGTTTACCATAATATCCAATGCTTCATTCAGGTTATCATTGGTTACAAAGAATTGAACCACTTGTTTAGCGTCAACGCCTTCTGGAAGGCCAGCATCTTTAACATTGATCTCTTTGAAGTATTTCGCTTGGTCATACTCGCTCAACAAGGCTTCAAGGATTTCGTTAACGAATTTCTGGGACTTCTCAGTATCCAGGCTTTCTGGGCTAAACGTTTCACCGGATTGCTCAGCAAGCTCTTTCATGTCCATCATGAGGAACTTACCAACAACGTCCTCTGGGAATGGCAGCATTGGAATGCTTGGAACTTTAACGTAGATTTTCTCTTTCGTCATCACCATATCAATATTGAAGGACATCGCCATGTCACCCTTCAGATTGATACCCATGTTCATCTCGGTTTGCATTGGATCAGCTTGGTAGATACCATCAAGCGTAACCTCAGCATTCTTCAACATCGTCATCGCCTGTGTTACGCTTGGATCGCCTTCAACTGCAGGTATGTTAACTTGAAGGTCTTCAATGACAAATTTACTCTTCATTTCGTAGGATGTCATCTTCATCGCGTTCGTAGCAGCATTCGTCATCGCTGCCTTAGGCTCTTCTTTTTTGGCGCAGCCAGAAAGTACAACTGTCACTGTGAGCAGCAGTGTCAGCATGATAGCTGCAAACTTCTTGTTCATTAAAATTTCTCTCCCCTCTAACAGTCAAAAAAATAACAGACCTTCTAATCATAAACCATTTAACCAAAATGAGAAACACTTTCTGGAATATTTACTGAAATTTTATTTCCTTTCTTTTTCCATCCATCTTAATTTCAAACTTCTTAACATGCGAATAAGGTGGGGCCCCAAAATATTACACTTGAACACTAATACGGAAGTTGGACGCAAAAGGTTTCAAAACGAAAAAAAGAACTTCCTGTCGAATGACAGGAAGTTCCCTCGATTCTTGCTTTCTAGCCTCTCAGTCTTCACTCTACAGGCTTCTAGCCCTCCGGATTGAAATGTCCATCCTGTTTACGGATCTTCGCTCTGTGCGAGCCTGACAGCGGCTCCTGGCCGCCACGGTCATGGTCCTTGCGCTGCTTCGGCTGCTCCTGTGCTTCCGGTACCGGAATCGCTTTTGGTTTGCTCAACTGATAGCCCTCCATTTCATGGATCACAACGATGTCTTACGCTATCCTGCCTTTGATGTCCATACCATGATGGACAGTATGGAAACTGTCTCGCTCATTTATGGAACTAGTGATGCGTGATTTGCTGCAGCGTTTGGGCACACTCATGGATATGGCGCGTATAATCGCCGACCATGCCCTGAATGTTCTCATTACGCTCATCCGTCGTTGCACCATCACGCTCTACATCGACCAAATCGACCTTCACTTCCCGTGAATCCACATACGTGCATTGAAAATCAAATGAATACTCCTGGCGACCTGCTGCATCAATGTGAATGCGGATGGCGTTCGGGTCCCCTTCGTCTGCAGCCACTTCTGCGCGATCTCCCGGCTTTAATATGGTGGGCAGCCTTTCCTGCCAGGCATTGACCAGCGTCGACTGATCCACATTCAGTTCTGAGTTCATGTTCACACCTCCCCTTCTCTATAAATTGCGATAACAGGGGATGTTTTATACAGCCTCCTCCATAAAGCACAAACCTACTGAAGGGAAGACCACGCAATGATTCCTCATAAAATAGAGCAAAAAAACCGTTTCCCTAAGGAAACGGTTTGCGTTTGATATGTATGGCGGAGAGGATGGGATTCGAACCCATGTGGAGTTGCCCCCTAACGGTTTTCAAGACCGCCCCGTTATGACCGCTTCGGTACCTCTCCATGTGGTAATGATCCATGCAAATGAATCACGTGCAAAAATCATTATACCACAAGACAAACTGTTTTATCAACTTATTTTTTCTGGTCGATGATACTAACGTTCCCCATGTACGGGCGAAGTACTTCAGGAATAACGACGGACCCGTCAGCCTGTTGATAATTCTCCAGAATCGCAGCGACGGTACGTCCAACCGCAAGCCCGGAACCATTCAAGGTGTGGACAAATTCAGGCTTGCTCTTCGGTTCCGGACGGAAGCGAATGTTGGCACGGCGTGCCTGGAAGTCCCCGATGTTCGAACATGAGGAGATTTCGCGATATACGCCGCTCTCCGGAAGCCAAACTTCCAGATCGTATGTCTTCATCGATCCGAAGCCCATATCCCCAGTACAGAGAGCCATGACGCGATAAGGAAGATTCAGCAGCTGAAGCACGCGCTCCGCATCCGCCGTCATCTTCTCAAGCTCATCAAACGAAGTTTCCGGGTGTACAATTTTCACCATCTCAACCTTGTTGAACTGATGCTGACGAATAAGTCCCCGCGTGTCGCGCCCTGCCGCGCCGGCTTCCGAACGGAAACAGGAGCTGTACGCCACGTAATATTTAGGCAGATCCTCGCTATTTAAGATTTCCTCGCGATGGTAGTTCGTTACAGGAACCTCAGCGGTTGGGATCAGGTAATAGTCGGTATCGCTAATTTTGAATAAATCCTCTTCGAATTTAGGCAGCTGTCCTGTTCCGTACAAGCTGTCCCGGTTGACGATATATGGAGGCAGCATCTCCTCATAGCCGTGTTTGTCGCTGTGCAGGTCCATCATGAAACTGATCAAGGCACGCTCAAGACGAGCACCTAAACCTTTGTAGAACGTAAACCGCGAACCCGTTACCTTCGCACCTGCTTCAAAATCCAAAATACTCAGATTCTGAGCAAGCTCCCAGTGAGCCTTAGGCTCGAAATCGAAAGCTTTTGGCTCCGCCCAGCGGCGGATTTCCACGTTCTCCTCCTCCGAGGCGCCTACAGGCACACTCTCATGAGGGATATTCGGAATCGCCAAAGTAAGCTCGGATATGCTGGCTTCCAGCTCACGAACTTCCTCATCCATCGCTTTAATCTGGTCCGACACTTGGCGCATTTCCAGTATCAGATCATCTGCATTCTCACGATTCTTCTTCAGTTTGGCTACTTCAGCCGACACGGTGTTGCGGCGATTCTTCAAACTTTCGCTTTCCTGCAGCAATTCCCGGCGCCGGGCGTCAAGCTTAGGAAAATCCGCAATCAGATCGAGCGATTTGCCTCGATTCTTCAGCGCTTCTTCTACACGACTGTACTCGCTGCGCAATATTTTTACGTCTAACACGGGAAACCCTCCTAAAGTAAAACATCCATCAAGTATATCGAAGCAGCTGCCCTATATGTTGATAAAAAGCCTTGGGACAAGGCTGCAGTGTACATTATTACATACGATACATCTTATTGTATTTCAGCGAAAAAGACAACTCGACCCCCACATACTGCCAAAGAGTCAAGATGTCTTCTACTGTAACTATTACGTCTGTGGTGCCGTAGACCGGGATCGAACCATCTCCACAAAATATTGATGAAGTCGATAATCGTCCGTCAGCTCCGGATGATAGGAAGCTGCAAGCAGATGCCCCTGTCTGGCTGTAACGATCTCATCCTTATAAGTGGACAAGACCTCAACGCCCGCACCCACCTCCAGAATGAGCGGCGCACGGATAAAGACTGCCCGTACCGTTTCCTCGATTCCTTTTACAGGCAAATCGGTCTCGAAGCTTTCACGCTGACGTCCAAATGCGTTCCGTGCCACCGTGATGTCCATCAGCTTCAAGTGAGCCTCTTCGTCGCCTTGAATTCGTTCTGCGAGCACGATCAGTCCGGCGCATGTTCCGAATATCGGTTTGCCCTGGGCTGAGAACTGACGAATCGCATCCATAAAATCATACTTGCGCATCAGCTTGCCGATGGTGGTGCTCTCACCGCCAGGAATAATCAAGCCGTCAATGCCGTCCAACTGCTCGACCTTCTTGATCGGCACTCCCTCGGCACCAGCAAGCGTGATGCTTCGAATATGCTCTGCAACGGCACCCTGAAGTGCCAGTACGCCGACCTTCATGTTACCCCTTCTCTCTTACCAGCCGCGATCCTGCATGCGCTCAGCCGGACTAAGCTTGGATATCTCGATGCCTTTCATCGGAGTACCCAGGTTCTTGGATACTTCAGCAATCAATTTATAATCATCATAATGCGTAGTCGCTTCAACGATCGCACGAGCGAATTTCTCAGGGCTGTCCGATTTGAAAATACCGGATCCAACAAAGACGCCGTCAGCGCCCAAATGCATCATCAATGCGGCATCTGCAGGTGTTGCCACGCCGCCAGCTGCAAAGTTAACGACAGGGAGCTTGCCCGTCTCATGAATGCCCTTCAGGAGGTCATAGGAAACACCGAGGTTCTTCGCTTCCGCATACAGCTCGTCCTTCGACATGTTGCGAACTTTACGGATTTGACTGTTGATAAGGCGCATATGGCGAACGGCTTCCACGATATTACCTGTTCCCGGCTCGCCTTTCGTACGGAGCATGGAAGCACCCTCACCAATACGACGCAGCGCTTCGCCAAGGTCCTTTGCACCGCATACGAACGGTACCGTGAAATCCCATTTATCGATATGGAACACTTCATCCGCCGGTGTCAGCACTTCACTCTCGTCGAGATAATCCACGCCAAGAGATTCAAGGACTTTCGCCTCGACGTAATGACCGATACGAGCTTTGGCCATAACTGGAATGGATACAACTTTCATGACTTCCTCAACGATGGTTGGGTCAGCCATCCGTGCTACGCCCCCAGCAGCGCGAATATCAGAAGGAACGCGCTCCAGCGCCATAACTGCCGTTGCGCCGGCAGCTTCAGCGATCTTTGCTTGTTCCGCATTCATGACGTCCATAATGACGCCGCCTTTTTGCATTTCCGCCATACCTCTTTTTACAGTTGATGTTCCTGTTTCCATGTCCCCTAGCCCCCCGATTATATGTTGTATCTCATCGCCATTACAGCATTCCCTGGCGATATGGACTGTACCTGTATAGGTGCATACTTGCAATGAATCTAACTCGATATTTTACCGCATCAAAATCAAATACACAACCCATTTACTCGGAATTTGTCGGCTGTTAGAAAAGATTTTTGATGGAATCAAACAAATCGGCAAAAAAGTCTCCAATGGCCCGCAGGAACAGCTTGAACCAGCCGGCCTTCTCAACTTCCTCCGCTGTGATTAAATTCACCGTTTCGGTCTGAGCTTCCTTCATGCCTTCTATTTTATAGGTGTAGGTTACCGTGCCCACCTTCGTATCTTTAGCAACAGGCGCCGTCATGCTGGAGGAGTCCAGCTTGGCTTCGAAGGTAATGTTCTTGCCGCTTGATCCTTTTGGTACAACAAAAGTGAGAGCCTTGTCGGTTACGAGCGCAGCTTCTTTGCCTTTGCCCTTCTTCACTTCGACCGTTTCAAAGCCTTGCACGGTTGCCCCGGCAGCTTGGACTTCCTTCACTTCAAAGTTGTCAAAGCCGTAATCCAGAACTTTTTTGGTCTCTTTAAAACGGGCACCTTCAGATTTCGTACCCATAACAACACTAATCAGACGCATACCATCGCGTTCAGCGGTACCAGCAAAGCAATAACCCGCCGCATTGGTATGACCGGTTTTTAAACCGTCCAAACCTTCATACGCATAGGACTTAAAGTTTGTAATACTTTTATTAGCCTCAAGCATCCAGTTGTAGTTGATAATCGGATTCGTGTCGCGCGGCCGGAATTTATGGGACTGAATGGCCGTAAATCTCGAAAAATCAGGATGATCCTCAACGATATATTTGGCAAGTAGAGCGGTATCCATCGCCGACATTACCGTTTCCTTATCCTCCGCAGGACGATACTTCTCTGGCATATCGGCACGGCTCAGGCCTGTGGAATTAATGAAGAAAGCCGTCTTCAGCCCCATCTTCTTCGCTGTATCGTTCATCATGGTAACAAACTCTGCCTCGGAACCAGCCACACGTTCCGCCAATGCTACTGTGGCATCATTTGCTGAACCAACAGCCATGGCTATGTAGAGTTCTTCCACTGTATGTTGATCGCCTTCAGCCAAAAATATGCGTGATCCTACTGTCTTGGCTGCATTCTCCCCTACAGTGACCACATCATCCCAAGCCAATTCGCCTTGCTTCACTTTCTCTGCAACGATGTATTCCGTCATCATCTTCGTCATACTCGCCGGTGGTAATGCTTCATCAGCATTAATTGATAATAGGACCTGTCCTGTTGATGGCTCGATCAGAACAGCGGAGCTTACATCCAGTCCAAGCTGATCAATGGATGGCACTTTATCCGGTTTCTCAGCATTGGTTGTCGCTTTCTCTGTTGTCGCTTTGTCCTCTGTGGCTTTCGTCGTATCCGCTGTTACCAGCATATGAGGCGCCGCAAGCGAAACCGCAGGCGCAGCAGAGAAACACAGTATATTAAACAGCATCAAGGATGCCAGCGTTCTTTGAATGCGTTGTCGCTTATTCTTCTTTACAGACTTGTCTATCAATGGAATTACTCCCCTCTAATTCTCAATAAGTCATTAACTTGTTCTATTCTATCATAGGGGGGGTATCAAAAAAAGACAAGCTAGATGAATTTCATCCAGCTTGTCCAGGAAATAAATGACATATATATTGTTTATCCTTGTTCTTCCGAGTGAATTACAAGGAATAGTTAGGTGCTTCTTTGGTAATTTGGATATCATGCGGATGGCTCTCGCGGAGTCCTGCACCAGAGATACGGATGAACTGGGTGTCATTCCGCAGTTCCTCCAGGTTTTGTGTACCGCAATAGCCCATACCAGAGCGCAATCCACCGATCAGCTGATGGATGGTATCTGCCAAAGGCCCTTTGTAAGCAACACGGCCCTCGATGCCTTCCGGTACCAGTTTCTTGTCGTCATCTTGGAAGTAACGGTCTTTACTGCCTTGTTTCATGGCAGCAAGGGAACCCATACCGCGGTAAGCCTTGAAACGGCGTCCTTGATAGATCTCAGCTTCGCCCGGACTCTCCTCCGTACCGGCAAACATGCTGCCCAGCATAACTGCACTTGCTCCGGCTGCGATCGCTTTTGTAATTTCACCGGAGTATTTGATGCCGCCATCTGCAATAATCGGCACTCCGTATTCCTTAGCAACCGTTGCACAATCATAAATCGCTGTGATTTGCGGTACACCAATCCCGGCAATGACACGCGTCGTACAGATCGATCCAGGCCCAATTCCGACTTTAACGACGGATGCACCGGCTTCGATAAGCTCTCTTGTACCCTCGCCTGTAGCCACGTTACCAGCGATAATCGTCAGATCCGGATACACTTCGCGCAATTTCCGAACGGAATCAATGATATTGATGTGGTGACCGTGGGCAGAGTCAACGGTAATGACGTCTACGCCAGCTTTCACAAGCGCTTCTGCTCTTTCGAAGGTATCTTTGGAAATTCCGATCGCTGCACCTACAAGCAGGCGGCCTTGAGCGTCCTTCGCAGCTCTAGGGAACTGAATCGCTTTCTCGATATCTTTAATCGTGATAAGTCCTTTAAGAACATTATCTTCGTCTACCAAAGGCAGCTTCTCAATCTTATGCTTCTGCAGAATCATTTCGGCATCTTGAAGAGTCGTTCCGACCGGAGCTGTCACCAGATTCTCGCTGGTCATTACTTCACTAATTACCGTATTGTAGTCATGAACAAAACGAAGATCACGATTAGTCAAAATACCGATCAGCTTATTGTTCTTATCTACGATCGGTACGCCGGAAATCCGGAACTTACTCATGAGTTTCTCTGCATCGGATACAAGATGATCAGCATGGAGTGAGAACGGATTCGTAATAACACCACTTTCCGAACGCTTAACCCGATCTACCTCTTCAGCTTGTTGTTCAACGGTCATATTTTTATGAATAATGCCGATTCCGCCTTCTCTAGCAATGGCAATGGCCAAAGGAGCTTCCGTTACGGTGTCCATTCCTGCACTGATGAGCGGGATATTCAATTTTACATGCTCGCTCAATTTGGTGCTAACATCTACTTCTTTTGGAAGCACCTCGGATTTTCTAGGAACCAACAATACATCGTCAAAAGTGAAGCCTTCCTTGCTAAACTTATCTTCCCACACCTGGGTTATTCCTCCTTTTTGTCGTCTTCCTGCGGACTACAACTACTGTCAGAGCTGGACCGGACGGCATTTTCAAGTATTTTCAGAAATATATTATTGCCATCTTAGCAAAGGGCCCATAGGCTGTCAAGGATTGATATTCGCCCTTTGCTCGAAGTTCGCAAGTATCCATCCAGCGCGTTATCCTGTCTCTTTGGAATGGACAAACAGACCGGGTTTCTTCTATTAAATGGAGACTTACCCAGGTTAAAGCCCTGTCTGCCAATACGCCAACCCTTGAGGCACCATCCTAGGGACAATGAATCGCTGTCGTTTAGTATCACCCAACCCCGTACGGGATAGTCCTCGATTTCGCAAACACATGTTATTGAGTATAGGAAAAGACCGCTATCGATGACTCGATAACGGTCTTTATGGTTGTTCGCTTGGCGACGTCCTACTCTCCCGGGACCCTTCGGTCCAAGTACCATCGGCGCTGGAAGGCTTAACGGTCGTGTTCGGTATGGGAACGCGTGGAACCCTTCCGCCATCGCCACCAAACGGCTCAGATGCTTGATCACCTGAAAACTAGATACGAAACGAAATTTGCGTTGATTAGAATCCGTAGCATTACCCGATGTGGTATCGGGGTCCCCGAAAAGTATTCGGTGTCAGCTTCAAAGCTTCACTTCACTTTTTGGGGTGATTTGGATAAGCCCTCGACCGATTAGTATTGGTCAGCTCCATGCATTGCTGCACTTCCACCTCCAACCTATCTACCTCGTCGTCTTCAAGGGGTCTTACTAATTGGGAAATCTCATCTTGAGGGGGGCTTCACGCTTAGATGCTTTCAGCGCTTATCCCGTCCGTACGTAGCTACCCAGCCATGCTCCTGGCGGAACAACTGGTGCACCAGCGGTACGTCCATCCCGGTCCTCTCGTACTAAGGACAGCTCCTCTCAAATTTCCTACGCCCACGACAGATAGGGACCGAACTGTCTCACGACGTTCTGAACCCAGCTCGCGTACCGCTTTAATGGGCGAACAGCCCAACCCTTGGGACCTACT
>NZ_CP017659.1:4382500-4447500 GCF_015326965.1 Paenibacillus sp. JZ16 | reverse complement strand
TTTCTTGCCACCTGCAAATCGGTGAGCAAACCGGGCGTCCGCCCATTGGATCATCCGATGCCCAAAAGCAATCGTCACCCCGATATATACAGCCGCCAGCCCATGCATGAATCCGGCTTCCGCCCCGCCACGCAGATCTATAATGGTTACGGCTATCAGCAATAAGTCGATGATCGGCGTACACAGCAGCAGTATTCCGCCCGTTCTTTTCAGCCCGAGCAGATATCTTGCGCTTAATCCTGCTAGAACAAATACCCAGAATAAAATCTCACATCCGATTATAAAAGCCCCAATCATTCCGCCAACCTCCTTTTTTAATACAGTTGTACCAAATAAATTTAACACAGCTTCCTTCTCTGAACAAGTGACAATCGAGAAGTTCAAACAAAAAAAGGCAGCCGACTATAGAAATCTATAGTCAACTGCCTCTTCAACCATCGATGATTGGAGCAAATTCTATTCCTTATTACGCATATGCGGGAACAGCAAGACATCACGAATGGACGGGGAATTCGTAAGAAGCATGATCAAACGATCGATCCCGATACCAAGTCCGCCTGTGGGCGGCATACCGTACTCCAGTGCACGCAAGAAATCCTCATCCATCTCGTGCGCTTCGTCATTGCCCTGTTCTTTTTCCTTCATCTGCGCTTCAAAACGCTGACGCTGGTCGATTGGGTCATTGAGCTCCGAGAAGGCGTTCGCGTGCTCACGCGCCACGATAAACAGCTCAAAGCGATCCGTGAACCGCGGATCCACGTCATTCTTCTTCGCAAGCGGCGAGATCTCAACCGGATGACCGGTTACGAACGTCGGCTGAATCAGCGTCTCTTCAACGAACTGCTCAAAGAACGCATTCAAGATGTGGCCGAATGTCATATGCGGCTCTACCGGAACTTTATGTTCTTTTGCAAGGCGATGCGCTTCCTCATTGGACATTTCCACACTGAAGTCTACACCTACAACTTCTTTTACCGCATCCACCATGGATACACGACGCCATTGTGGCGTCAGATCGACTTCGTGCCCTTGATAGGAAATCACTTGTGTACCCAGGACCTCTTGGGCAATATGTGCGATCATATTCTCGGTCAATGCCATAATATCCTTATAGTCCGCATAAGCTTCATAGAGCTCAATCATCGTGAACTCCGGATTATGACGGGTAGAGATCCCTTCATTCCTGTACACGCGGCCAATCTCGTACACTTTTTCCAGACCGCCCACGATCAGACGTTTTAGGTGAAGCTCAATCGCGATTCGCATATACAGCTCCATATCCAGCGCATTATGATGCGTAATGAACGGACGTGCCGCCGCACCACCAGCGATCGAATGCAACGTCGGGGTCTCCACTTCAAGATAGCCTTGTGAATCCAGGTAACGACGCATCGATTGGATAATACGGGAACGGGCAATGAAGGTCTTCTGTACATCTGGGTTGATAATCAGGTCGACATAACGCTGACGGTAACGGAGTTCCACATCCTTCAAACCATGGAATTTCTCAGGGAGCGGATACAGCGACTTCGAAAGAACCTCCAGCTCCTTTACCTTAATGGTGGTTTCACCAGTTTTGGTCTTGAACAAGACCCCTTTTACCCCGAT
This sequence comes from Paenibacillus sp. JZ16, assembly GCF_015326965.1. Lineage (NCBI taxonomy): Bacteria > Bacillati > Bacillota > Bacilli > Caryophanales > Paenibacillaceae > Paenibacillus > Paenibacillus sp. JZ16. The sequence continues at coordinate 4,445,892 of NZ_CP017659.1, read as the reverse complement.
GATGTCACCCAGATCAAGGATGCTGAATGCTTCATATTGCGCTTCTGCAATCGAATCCTGGCGAACATAGATCTGAATTCGGCCGCTCAAATCCTGAATATGAGCAAAAGAAGCCTTGCCCATACCGCGCTTAGCCATAATCCGGCCGGCCAGGTTCACTTCCACCTGCTTCTCTTCCAGTTCTTCCTTGGAGAGCTCGTCATACTGCTTCAGAATATCACCTGCGTGATGTTCTCTTTCATATTTTCCGCCAAACGGATCGATGCCCAGCTTCCGAAGCTCGTCCAATTTGTTGCGGCGGATTTGCAAAAGCTCACTTAACTCCTGTTCTTGTTCCTGGTTATTCATTTCTTCCGTCATCGTCATTCATCTCCTTCATTTCACTTCCATCGTAATCCCCAACAGCACAAACGCCGCCACCTATAACATCCGGACAGCCCTTAAACAACTTGTACACATTCGGCTAGGACTTAACGGTAGGGCAGCCATTTCAAGACATGCCACTAACCCATTAAGCCCTCAACTCAGCTTGCCTATTCAAAATAACCCCACAAAGTGGAGCCTATGCTACGATGCTTATTCCAAATACTTTGCGGGGACCCCCAAAAAATTATAAATTCTAATATGTTAAAAAAGCCCCCGAAGGAAGCTTTCTATACACATTCCGACTTACTTCTTAATGTCTACAATTTTATATTGAATAACGCCCGCAGGAACGTTAACATCTACAACCGAACCTTTTTGCTTGCCAATAATCGCTTTGCCGACAGGACTCTCGTTAGAGATCTTGTTGTTTAGCGGATCCGATTCAGCCGTACCGACAATGGTATATTCCATTGTGTCGCCGAATTCCAAATCCTCCACGATCACCGTGTTGCCCACGCCGACTACATCGGTATTGATATCATCGTTGTTGATGATGCGCGCATTACGGAGCATTTTCTCCAGCGTTATAATCCGGCCTTCGATAAAGGCTTGCTCGTTCTTGGCGTCTTCATATTCGGAGTTTTCACTAATATCACCATAACCGATGGCAACTTTAATCCGCTCAGCCACTTCACGGCGTTTTACAGACTTCAGATTCTCAAGTTCGTCCTCTAGTTTCTTCAGACCGTCCTGGGTAAGAATGACTTCTTTATCGCTCATTAACCGATTCTCCTGTCATGTAAATAATTTAAACCACGGTATCAACATACTATATGCGAATTCTTGGGGATCAGAACTTCCCTCTGATGCCTGCTCAATTTCTTGAATTTATACTGAAAGATTATATGGGAACCATTTCAAAAAGTCAATGCGCGCAAAGGCTGTCACGAATGTCGCATACATGCACCCGTTAACAGCCTGCACCCCTAATTATCCCATCGCCGCAACGGCTTGAGGATATACACTTTTTGTCGATTCTTCTTGGTCCTCCAGATTGTTCACAAAGTTGTTCAGAAGGTTCACCATTTCGTCGCGCTTCGTTTCTTCCATAATGATATCTTTAATGCGGGCGGAGCCTTTCAGACCTTTCAGATACCACGCAAGATGCTTACGCATTTCCCGTACCGCTACCGCTTCGCCGCGCAGAGCAATCAGACGGTCCATATGCAGAATGGCAATTCGGATTTTCTCCTGCGGAGCCGGATCCGGCAGCAGCTTGCCTGTCTTCAGATATTCCACGGTTCGATACAGCATCCATGGGTTGCCCAGCGCCCCGCGGCCGATCATGACGCCATCGCATCCTGTCGTATCCAGCATCCGGCGAGCATCCTCCGGTGTCACCACATCGCCGTTACCGATAACCGGAATGGAGACGGCTTCTTTCACTTGGCGAATGATGTCCCAATCCGCGTATCCGGTGTAGAGCTGCTCGCGCGTACGTCCGTGAACGCTGACCGCCTGACCGCCCGCGCGTTCGACAGCCTGTGCATTTTCGACAGCATAGATGTGATCACTATCCCAGCCTGTACGCATCTTCACCGTGACCGGTTTGTTCACGGCATCGACAACCGCCGCCACCATCTCATAAATTTTGTTCGAATCCAGAAGCCAGCGTGCACCCGCATCCATCTTGGTTACCTTCGGTGCAGGGCAGCCCATGTTAATGTCGATGATGTCGGCATTGGTTTGCTGATCGACCACTTTGGCCGCTTGCACCAAAGATTCGCGGTCACCACCAAAAATTTGCAGGCTCAGCGGCTTCTCCCGCTCGTCGACGAACAACATCTCCTGGGTGCGCTTGTTCCCGTGAACAATGGCCTTGCCGCTTACCATTTCGGCGCAAACCAATCCGGTGCCGAATTCCTTAGCAATCAATCGGAACGCCGGGTTGCATACGCCAGCCATCGGCGCCAGAACCACTTGATTTTTCATCTCGATGTTTCCGATTTTCAACTTATCCATTTTATGTGTCACCCCTTTGTGTTCAGATATTTATAGTCGAAAGATCCCGGTTATCGTGCAAGGGATCCCTGAGTTTCAAACCAAACCATCATACTCATTCATCGCGTTATCGTCCAGTCCGCAAAAATTACATATTCTTGTAGATCGCATCCAGAAACATCATCCTATATGAATGGCAGAGTTTGATGAAAAACAAACCTGCACCGACTTCCTATTTAGATGATCTAACTCCGTTCCTTAAGCTCCTGCACTGAAATCTCCAGCACATCCGCAATCTGAGCCAACATTTGCTCCTCGGCACGGCGGTTCCCCCGCTCAATCGCACCAAGGACGGCTAGTGAAATACCGGTTCGCTCAGCGAGCTCTTGCTGGGTCAAACCCTTTAATTTTCGGAAAGCGCGGATACGCTGCGCCAGCTGCTTGTTTTCCAAAGCTGTATTCCTTCCTTTCCTTCCAGGTTCTCAAGTGCTGTCTTCACCACAGGGTACAGACCTGAAGGTTCGAACTCATATACGATATCGGCCAGCGGTCTGAGCACAAAAGCCCGCTCCTGCATACGGGGATGCGGCAGTACAAGGTCCGGCGTATCCAGACGGCGCCCTTCCATCCATAGCAGGTCCAAGTCCACCGTCCGCGGCCCCCAATGAATATGACGGACCCGGCCGAGCTGTTTTTCAATTCGCTGCATTTCGGCAAGCAATTCATGAGGACTCAGCGATGTCGACACGGCTGCTGCCATATTAAGAAACATCGGTTGGTCCACGTATCCGACCGGCTCGGTCTCATACAAGTTGGATACGCGCTCTACCGTAATGCCGGGTACTTCATCCAACCGTTCCAAAGCCTCCATCAGGTTACCTTCGCGGTCACCCAAATTGGCCCCTAAAGCAATATAAGCCTCTGAACACTCAGAGGTGGCGTGTGAATTCATGATTGTCTCACTTCCTGGTCCGGTGCAGCTCAATGGTCACACCTTCAAAATGAATGTCAAAAGGCGGGTGCGGCTTCGTCAATCGGACCGTTAAAGCATCGATAATAGTATAAGTGTCCAATACCTTAGATGCAATATGCTCCGCTAAAGCTTCAATCAGGCGGAACGACTCCGTCCGCATAATATCCAGCAAAAGATCATGAATCTCGGCATAATTTACCGTGAGCGTCAGATCGTCCGTCCTGGCGGCTTTGCTCAGATCCATCTCCAGCTCCAGATCCACATAGAATCGTTGTCCCAGCTTACGCTCTTCCTCAAACACACCATGGTAGCCGTAGTATTCCATGCGGCTCAGTATCATTTTATCCATCTCTTACTCCGCCCTTCCATCCTTTGTCCCAAGAAAAATTATATGCGTCTAAGATCTGTCGAAGCGTAGGTCATGGCATCACACATCTTCGCTGTCCGTTTCATATGCAGCACGTCATGCACACGAACGATCTGGCAGCCCTGGGCAATCCCGTAAGCCACCGTGGCAGCCGTTCCTTCCAGCACATCCTGTGCCGGAGCGCCAAGCGCGGTCTGGATAAACCTTTTGCGGGAGGTAGCCAGCAGCACCGGAAACCCAAGCCCCACGAGCTGATCGAGGGATGCCATCACTTTCATGTTCTCATCATAGTCCTTCGCAAACCCGATACCCGGATCGAGCAAAATATGATGATCCTGCACGCCTGCAGCCCGCGCAATCTCGACACTTTCCAGCAAATCACGCTTTACGTCCTCGATAAGATTGGTGTAATTTCGATCGCGGCGATTGTGCATCAGGATCACGGGACATCCGAGCTCTGCCGCAGCCTTGGGCATATCCGCGTCGTCTTTAAAGCCCCAAATATCATTAATGATATGAGCACCCGCTCCAATAGCCTGACGCGCAACTTCCGCTTTATACGTGTCAATCGACAATGGAATATGCGGCGCGTGCCGGTGAATGGCTTCTATAACCGGGATTACCCGGGCAAGCTCCTCTGCGGCTCCAACCGGCTCGTGGCCCGGACGCGTCGATTCTCCGCCGATATCGATGATGTCGGCTCCCTCTTCCACCAGCTGAAGCGCGTGCTCGACCGCCCGCTCCGTATCGTTATATCGACCTCCGTCCGAGAATGAATCCGGGGTCACATTCAATATACCCATAATGAGCGTGGACTGACCGAGCTTTAACACAGCATCCTTGCTCAGACGAAATTCACGTTCGTAAATCGTTGTTTTCATGCCTTTTGCCCTGCTTTCCTTCTATATGCGCTCAGTAATGTACGGGTTATCGGACCGGCCAATCCTTGTCCAATGACTAGAGTCTCGTCCTCAGCTCCAATCAACGTCGAGACCGGAACAATCTCCTGCACAGAGCCTGTCGTAAATATTTCATCCGCTCCGGTAAAAAACTCCCAGCTGTAACGGCCTTCTTCGGCTTCAATACCAAGTTCGGCAGCCAATTCCAGCACCACGTCCCGTGTAATCCCCGGCAAAATGCCCGTGCCAACGTCAGGCGTATATAATCGACCCGCTTTGACAAAAAAGACATTGCTGACAATGCCCTCTGCCACTTCCCCGGCCGCCGTTAGCATCAGCCCCTCTATTGAACCATTCGAGTGGCCGGGGTATCCGGCCAATTCCCGCTTTGCGAGTATATTGTTCATATAATGCAGAGATTTAAACCGAACCGATGATTCCGGTGTGTTACGCGGAAGGGACAGCCGCCGCAAGGCTCTGCCTTTCTCGTAGAGCATTTCGTTTGCGGCCGGCAGCTCTTTGGCGAATAAAATCTCGGAAGGCTTCAAATAATCGCCAGCAGGCAAACCGAGCAATCCCTCTCCTGCCGTTACGGTATACCGGATATAAGCATCCTGGAGATCATTGGCCTCCATCAGTTCCGATATCCAGCGGCTGATCCTCTCCGTATCCGCCCTGTGAGCGATCCCGAGCTCCCGGCAGCTGTCCATGAGCCGGTTCAAGTGCCGCTCTATTAAAAAAGGCTTCCCCTCATAAGTGCGGAAGGTCTCGAATAACCCCATTCCGTACAGAAGGCCGTGATCCATTACAGGTATGACAGCCTCGGCAGCTTCAACGATGCCGCCGTTCATGCCAATATATTTCATGCTTTGGCGCCAGCCGTACGCTTCAGGAAATTGCGCAGCATCTGATGGCCATGGTCCGTAATGATGGACTCCGGATGAAACTGCACCCCTTCTACCGGATATTGTTTATGCCGCAGCCCCATGATTTCGCCCTCTTCGGTCCAGGCGGTAATGTCCAGCTCATCCGGCAAGGTCTCCTTCTCAACGATCAGCGAGTGATAGCGCGTTGCGGTGAACGGAACTGGCAAGCCTTCAAAGACCGAGTCACCCGTATGCTGGATCGCGGATGTTTTCCCATGCATGAGGCGCTCCGCACGAATCACGTTGCCGCCAAAGGCTTGCCCGATCGCCTGATGGCCGAGGCAGACGCCGAAGATCGGAATGACACCCTTGAAATGCGAAATCACATCCAGACTGACGCCGGCTTCATTCGGCGTGCACGGTCCCGGCGATATCAGGATATGGTCCGGAGCCAACGCCTCGATGCCGGCGATGTCGATCTCATCATTCCGGTAAACCTTCACTTCCTCGCCGAGCTCACCCAAATATTGAACCAGGTTATACGTAAACGAATCATAATTGTCGATGACAAGTATCATGTTATTTCCCCCCTATATTCGCAGCCACTGCTGCCGCTTCCTCTTCGCTGCATATCAGTGCGGCAATCAAAGCCTTTGCTTTGTTATGACACTCCCTGTATTCCCGGTACGGATCGGAGTCAATAACAATCCCTGCACCCGTCTGAATGTAACCAACCCCATCCTTCACGGCGAGGGTCCGAATAATAATGTTAAGCTCCATATCACCATTATAATCGATCCAGCCCATGGAGCCGGTATAGGGCCCTCGCGTCACAGGCTCCAGCTCCTCGATGATCTCCATCGTCCGGATTTTGGGTGCGCCTGTAATGGTGCCGCCGGGGAACGCTGCCGCAATGACATCATACGCATGGTTGCCCTCTGCAATCCGCCCTTCCACTTGCGACACCAGATGCATCACGTGCGAGTACCTCTCAACCGTCATCAACTCCGGAACATGCACGGTTCCGTATGCGGCAATGCGGCCAATGTCATTACGTTCCAAATCAACCAGCATAATATGCTCCGCCCGTTCTTTCTCGCTGCCAAGCAGCTCCGCTTCCATTGCCGCGTCCTCTTCCGGATTGCTTCCACGACGCCGCGTTCCCGCGATCGGCCGTGCAGACACGACATCGCCATCCAGCTTCACCAGCAATTCCGGCGAGCCACTGGCCAAGCTGAAGCCCGGTGAAGAGATATACCCCATATATGGCGACGGATTCAGGATGCGCAGCCACTCATAAATATCGGCAGGGTCCGCATGCAGCTGCAAGTGCCGGCGAAGAGACAAATTGACTTGAAATACGTCACCCTGCCGAATATATTCTTGAATCGAGAGCACCGCCTGCTCGAACGCTTCCTGCGTAAAATCAATCTCCAGCCGATCCCAGATTTCGACATTCGGTCCTGACAGCTCCTGCGCTTTCTTCCATCGTTCCTGCCGCACGCGCTCATCTTCGGAACTCGAGTCGTTCCCTGAGCCCGTTCCGAACATTTGATTCCATTGGGACAGCATCGATTCAGCCCTTATGACAGCCCGATCATATAACTCCTGCAATAACTTCTCTTGGTCGGTTGAAAGCACCGAACCACTGGATTCATCACTAGAAGCACCGGGCGCTTTCTTTTCTTTCGAAACTCCCCCGGTCCCGAATGCCCAAGGCAGAGGGACATGCACCGAACAGTAGATGCTGTCATCTGAATGATCATAGATCCAAATCTCTTCCATCCGCATCCACATATAATCCAGGAACCCCGGCTCATCCTTGGCCATCGTGGGCAATTTCTCAATCGACCGAATCACATCATAACTCAGGAATCCGGCGCAGCCTCCGCGGAAGTCCGGCCACCCCGGTACACGGGGAGCCTTCCATTTGTTCATCCACTGCTCTAACAGGTGCAGCGGCTCTCCCGTTACCTGCGTTCGCAGACCGTCAGACAGCTCGATGATCTCACCATGGCATCCCTTCCCCTGCAGAATGGACACCGGCCGCAATCCAAGATACGTATGGCGTCCGCCCTTACCGCTCTCCAGCACAAAGGCATATGGTGATGCGGCGTTCCATGCATGTCTCCATGACAGGGGTAACCCACTTGTTGCTCCTTTATATTGAACCAGATAGGGAACGACGGACCAGCCCTCTTCAGCCCATGCCTGCCACTGGGCCAGCTCCACTCTTCTCTCCATGCCGATCCTCCCTTAGTCATCAAAAGCCTTACTGTTGCCTGTCAGTATACTGTATCCCGCTTCTCTTGAAAACCCTAAATAGAAGCTCGTCCAACAATAATTTTTGGAGCGGTCATCAGGCGGATTCTAATAAAGCGTTATCTTAGGGAGTAGTATACGCAAAAAGCCCTCAATGCTATAAAAACACATTGAGAGCTCCTTCCTTGCCACCTGTTACCTCAACCAGATGAGGTAAGGAGATAGGTGCATATTACGATATCATCTTACTCGAAGTTGTAAAGCGGTGTGCTCAGGTAACGTTCTCCGTTACTTGGGATCACGGCTACTACCCGCTTGCCCTTACCAAGCTCCTTGGCAACCTTCAATGCAGCATATACAGCCGCACCGGAGGATATACCTCCAAGAACGCCTTCTTCCTTCGCCACGCGGCGGGAAGTTTCAAAGGCATCGTCATTCTCAACATGAATGATTTCATCGTAGACTTCTTGGTTCAAAATTTCAGGAATGAAGTTTGCGCCGATGCCCTGGATTTTGTGAGGACCCGGTTTGCCACCTGCAAGGATTGGTGATGCAGCAGGCTCAACCGCAATAACCTTGATGTCAGGGAACTGCTCCTTCAGTACTTCGCCAGCCCCTGTAATCGTTCCGCCTGTTCCGATCCCAGCAACGAACGCATCCAGGGAACCACCGATGGATTCGATCGCTTCAACGATTTCCGGACCTGTTGTTTCACGGTGAATCTTCACGTTGGCTTGGTTCTTGAATTGCTCGGCCATAAAGAATCCGGCATTTTCCTTCAAAATTTCTTCTGCCTTCTTAACCGCACCGTTCATTCCTTCCGATCCCGGTGTCAGTACCAATTCCGCACCATAGGCACGCAGCAGGTTGCGGCGCTCCAAGCTCATGGTTTCAGGCATAACGATAACGGCTTTGTAGCCTTTGGCAGCTGCCACCATAGCTAAACCAATGCCGGTATTACCGCTGGTTGCTTCAATAATGGTATCGCCCGGCTTCAAACGTCCGTCCTTCTCCGCTTCTTCCACAATGCTGATCGCAATCCGGTCTTTAACGCTTGCGCCCGGGTTCTGGTATTCCAGCTTCAGATAGATCTCTGCACTATCCTCCGGTACGATCCGGTTCAAACGGACGAGTGGAGTTCCACCGATTAATTCTGTCACATTATTTACGACTTTTGCCATGAATGAAGCCCTCCTCTAGATATGAATCTTAGATAAACTAGTAAGTCCATAATGGTGTTATACATTTAATGTTGAATCATTAAATTTGTAGTGTCTGGATGTTGAAAGAAAAGCGGAGCCAGCTTATAGACGCAAACTCCTTGATTATTGAGGTCTCTGATATCCGAGTAAAAAGGTAGGTTTTTATACCTTCATCTTAACAACGTTACGAGTCATTGTCAATATCCCACACCTCGAAAATCAACATTTCTAGGTGGATTTTCCTGCGCCTCCCGAACGAGATAACGGGGGACTCGCCTCCAAGGTATACACGCTCAAAAAGCCATCATCCTTCAGTGAACGTAACCTATTGCATCCTTTAACGCAAAAAAAGCTCCTGCAGCTACATCTTACTCCGCCACAGCGAGCTTTCCCTGTTCTTCCTCTTTTTACAACGTGACCGTACCCGCACTAATCCGTGCCTCGTATTTCTCACGAAGCTGACGCTCCAGTTCGGATAAAGACACCGCCTGCTCCAGCGCCAGCTGCTTGCGAACCGCCTCGCGGACACTTTCCTCACTAGGGGCCTGAGGCTCGATAATGTCCTTCACATAAACAATGGCATAGGTGTCTGTGAGCGAGATTGGCCCCGCAATATCCCCGGGCTCCAGCGTTAAAGCTGCATCCAGCAGTGCCGGCGGCAAAAAGGGATCATCCTCCTCGACCAGTCCGATCTGCCCGCCGTCTTCGCGAGTATACTCATCGAGTGATACCTGGGATGCGAGATCCGCAAAAGCTTCTCCATTCTCCAGCCGATCCATCACCCGTTCCGCCTCATCTTTCGAAGCGACTTCGATCATGGATAAATTCAGCTGCTTCTTGGGACGAAATTGGTCAGGATACTGTTCCAGATACGAATCGATCTGCTGCTCCTCGATGTGCACGTCGGAAGTTGCAATTTTCTCAAGCAGCAGCCGATACGTCGTCTCTGTCTTTAATTCACTCTCCGTAATGCCTAGCTGATTTTCCATTTCCGATAAGAAACGCTCCATAGAACCGTAGCTGCGGCTCATGACTTCGATTTCTGCATCGACTTCAGCCGCCGTAACATCAATACCCTTCGCTTTGGCTTCCAGGGCCACAGCGTGCCGATTCAGCATGGTCATCAGCATTTCGCGGCCGTAACGCTTCTTTAGCTCGTCAACCCACTCGTCTTCGGTAATCGCCCTGTCCTGGATGGATGCAACTGGTTGGGAGCCCTCTTTCCACGGTGGTGAAGCCTCTTGCGAAAAATTCCCGGAAAACAGCATCCAGCCGCCCATACCCAATACGCATGCTGTCAAGACAATGACGGTCGCCCACAATCCCTTCTCTTGTCTCGTCATCACGGTCGCTCATCCCAACGTTAAGATTTGGCCCGCTCTAGCACGGATTTCAGCTGTTCTTTATCGAACGTATATTTTTCATTGCAAAAATGACAGGAAACTTCGGCTTTGCCATCCTCTTCGATCATCTGTTCAAGCTCTACCTGTCCCAAGCTGATCAAAGCGCGCTCCACCCGCTCATGCGAGCAGTCACAGCTGAAGTACACTTCCATTTCCTCCAAAATGGTTACATCCGGAACGACTCGCTTCAGGATGTCTTCCAGTTCCAGTCCTTCTTCCAGCATCTCGGTGATCGGAGGAATCTTGCTTAGCGCAAGCTCAAGCTCCGTAATCTCATCCTCCGTAACCCCGGGGAGAAGCTGGATGATGAAGCCCCCGGCATTCGCCACGGAATAATCCGGGGAAACCAGCACTCCCAGACTTACCGCCGAGTTGGTCTGTTCGGATACGGCAAAATAGTATGTGAAGTCTTCAGCGAGCTCGCCCGAAATAATCGGCACGCTGCCACGGTAAGGCTCCTTCAAGCCGAAATCCTTGATCACATCAATATGGCCGGTGGTACCTACAGCAGCGGCCACATCCATCTTGCCCGGACGGATATTCGTCAGCTCCACATGCGGATTTTTGACATATCCGCGCACCTCGCCGTTAGCATTACTCTCCGCTGCAATCAAACCGATCGGTCCGTCGCCGCGCACTTGAATGCTAAGGCGCTCGTCTCCTTTCAGCATAGCTCCCATCATCGCTGCTGCTGACACGGTGCGGCCCAAAGCGGCTGTAACGACAGGGAACGTATCATGTCTTTGGCGAAGCTCTTCGACCAAATCGGTTGTCCGCACGGCAAATGTCCGTACTTTCCCGTTTAATGCAGTTCCCCGCAGCAAACGGTCTTTTTGATTACCCATCTTGAGGCCTCCTTGTCTTTCTAGTTGTTTGTAATATTTAACGGTTTTATATCGGTTCTAGTTACGCTCATAAATAATACGCAAGCCTTCCAATGTCAGAAGGGGAGAAATCTCTTCAATGGACTCCGTCTCGCCGGCAATCAGTTCAGCCAGTCCCCCCGTAGCGATAACCTTAACATTGTCCGTACCCATCTCGGCTTTTATACGCTTGACCAGGCCATCGACCTGTCCCGCATAACCAAAAACGATACCGGCCTGCATGGCATGCACGGTATTGCGCCCGATTACCTTTTTCGGCTTTTCGAGCTCTACGCGAGGAAGTTTGGAAGCACGCTGTACAAGAGCCTCCGTGGCAATGCCAATACCAGGCACAATCACTCCGCCAAGATAATTGCCTGCCTCATCGATGCAATCAAACGTCGTCGCCGTACCGAAATCCACCACAATCAGCGGCCCCCCGTACTGCTCGACGGCTGCTACTGCATTCACAATCCGATCAGCGCCAACCTCGCGCGGATTTTCATACCGCAGATTAAGTCCGGTTTTGATGCCTGGTCCTACGATCAGGGGCGCCTTGCCAATATATTTATTGCACATCTCCTCGACCACACGCACAAGAGGAGGAACTACGGAAGAAACAATAACGCCTTCGATTTGGCTTACCAGTATATTGGACATTTGAAACAAATTATGAATCAATACACCGTATTCATCCACGGTGGACTGACGCGATGTACTGATTCGAAAATCATGCAGCAGCTTCTTTCCCTGATACATACCCAGTACAATATTGGTATTCCCTACATCCACAACCAGAATCAACTCTCTGTCCCTCCTTTCTTCGCATTTAGATCCAAGCTGATATCGAGACTATGGAAAGAATAAGTCAGCCGTCCAACGGATATGACGTCGACCCCGGTTTCGGCAATCCCGCGCACGGTCTCCAGCGTCACGTTCCCCGATGCTTCGACGCGAACATGAGGGGCCTTGGCCTTGATTCTTCGAACAGACTCCGCCATCATGTCATGACTCATGTTATCCAGCATAATAATATCTGCGCCTGCAGCCAGTGCTTCCTCAACCTGCGCCAAGCTCTCGGTTTCAACTTCTATAGTCATGGTATGTGGAATATGGGCTCTTGCACGGCTGACCGCTTGCGCGATTCCGCCTGCACCCTTAATGTGATTATCCTTAATCATGACGGCATCATACAGGCCGAAACGATGGTTCGCGCCGCCGCCAACCCGAACAGCATATTTCTCAAGCATTCGGTGGCCTGGCGTCGTTTTGCGGGTATCCACCAGCCTTGTTGGCAATCCCTCAAGCACATCAACAAAAGAACGCGTTCTTGTTGCAATACCCGACAGACGCTGAAGCAAATTCAAAGCAAGACGCTCGCCTGTCAAAATACGGTGCGTGCTTCCTTCCACTTCGGCGAGAACCGTTCCTTTTTCAACCTCGTCTCCATCACGGACCAATGCCGTAAACGTCAGCGACGGATCAACCGTTTCGAATACCAGCTCTGCAACCGGCATACCTGCTACGATTCCTGCCTCCTTGGCATGAATAACACCCTTGGATTCATGACCCGGCTCAATGGTGGTGAGGGTCGTAATGTCCCCCGACCCGATATCCTCCTGCAGCCAAGTCCGTATACTCTGGAGAAGGCCATCGTTGTATCCGTTAAACATCATCGCTTAATTCCTCCGTCATTTCTTGATCCCGTGTGTGGACTATATGTTTCTGCCATACGCTGTCATTCCGTTCCGGGAAATCCTCACGATAGTGGGCTCCCCGGCTTTCTTCACGACCCAGCGCACCCTGAACCACGAGCAGGGATGCTGTGAGCATGTTAGCAAACTCGTATTCCTCACGCTTGGTGAGCACGGATTGGAACAATGGCAGCTGACGGCCAAGCTCTTCCGCTGCTCTTAATAGAGTATCCCGATTTCGCCGAAGTCCTGCATAACGTACCATCACCTTCTGTAGCTTCAAGCGTTTTTCCACCATCGCTTGGGACGGAGCGTCCTTGCGACCGAGGTGGAATGATACATGAAGCGGATCGCCTGAAGGTTCCGGCAGGCTCTTAATGCGCTCGACAATACGACTACCGTACACAATCGCCTCCGACAGCGAATTGCTGGCCAAACGGTTCGCCCCGTGGACACCAGTAGACGATACCTCCCCGCAAGCAAATAAACGTTTCACGCTGCTCTCGCCGTGCAGATTGGTTTTGATGCCCCCCATCATATAATGCGCAGCCGGGGAGACAGGAATCCAATCTGACGATAAATCGAGTCCATACTGCATGCAGGTTTCATAAATCGTTGGGAATCGATGTCTGACCATTTCCGGCGACTCATGGGTAATATCCAGATAAACAAAGGTAGACCCCGTTGCTTCCATCTCACTGACAATAGCCCGTGCTACAATATCCCGCGGTGCCAGCTCCAGTAAATCATGGTATTTGGGCATGAAGCGTTCCCCTTGTATATTCCGAAGAACGGCGCCTTCACCCCGAACCGCCTCTGATATTAGGAATCGGGGCGCACCCGGATAGCTAAGCGCCGTCGGGTGGAATTGTATAAACTCCATATCCCGAATTTCTGCGCCTGCCCGATAAGCCATGGCAACGCCATCGGCTGTGGCAACCTCCGGATTGGTCGTATACCGGTACAATTGACCGGCGCCGCCGGAACACATAACCGTCGCCCGTCCACGAACGAATACCCGTTTTCCATCAGGCATTTGTACCAAAGCGCCATGACATTCTCCCTGCTCGGTAATCAGGTCAATGACAAAATGATCGTCCCACACCTCTATATTGTGAAGCATTTCAACCTGAATGGAAAGGGCACGCACAATTTCATATCCGGTAGCATCCCCGTTGGCATGAAGGATCCGGCGGTGACTGTGTGCGCCTTCTTGGGTCAGCGCGAGCTCGCCATTCTCCACATCAAACATCGTGCCGAGCCGAATCAACTCTTGAACGCCAACCGGCCCCTCGTTTACAAGGACATCCACCGCGGCAGATGAACATAGGCCCGCCCCTGCCAAGAGGGTATCCTGCCGATGATAGGCCGGGGAGTCATCCTCAGCTGTTACGGCTGCAATTCCTCCCTGCGCATAACGCGTGTTGCTTTCGAGCAGCGATTTCTTCGTAATCAGCAGCACATTCTGAGTCGCACTTGCCATGATCGCCGTATATAAACCCGCAATGCCTGAACCGATCACGATGACGTCCGTCTCAACTGCAGGAAGATCGTTCAGATCAAAATCAATTAAATACTGCGGTATCACGATGCCTCACCTGTCTTTTCACGAAAGAGTAGCGCATGCTACTTAACCTGTAACATGCGCGCTAATGAAGTTCTGGCTTTTTCTGCAACGACCGGCGGCACATAAATTTGCGGCTTCATCGTTTCCAACGCTTTAACCAGCTTTTTGAGGTTATTCACTTTCATATTCGGACACACCAGGAATTTCGTAGCGAAATGGAACGATTTATCCGGGCTATCCAGTCGAAGCTGATAACCGGTTCCGTCCTCAGTACCCACGATAAACTCCTTGGCCGATGAATTTTTGCAATACTCCAGGATGGCGGTGGTACTTCCTACAAAATCCCCCATCGCAACAACCTCCGGACGGCATTCCGGATGCACCACAAATTCAGCATGAGGATATTTGGCCTTCATCTCGACGACATCCTTCACCGTCAGCATGTCATGCGTGTTGCAGTACCCTTCCCAGATAATGAGCTTCTTGTCGGTATGCTGCTGAACATAATGCCCCAGATTTTTGTCAGGCACCCATATAATTTCATCCGAATCCACCGACTGAATCACTTTCACGGCATTGGATGAAGTACAGCAGATATCCGTCTCAGCTTTGATCTCAGCCGATGAATTGATGTACGTGACCACTTTGGCATTCGGATGCTGCGCTTTCAGCTTCCGCAGTCCGTCAACGTTCACCATGTCCGCCATAGGGCAGCCGGCCCGCTCATCCGGTATAAGAACCGTCTTGCCCGGTGCCAGAATTTTAGCGCTTTCGCCCATAAAATGCACACCGCAAAATACGATAACCTCGGCATCCGTTTGTGCTGCCTTCTGCGCGAGCAGGAAGGAATCCCCCCGGAAATCAGCGACCTCTTGTATTTCATCCCGTTGATAATAATGTGCCAAAATGATTGCGTTACGTTCCTTCTTCAATTGCATTAACCGCTCGCGCAGCTCACGGTTCTGTTCCGACTTACGCTCCAGTGCCAACGCTTCCATGATCGACCCTCTCCCCTTATATAGTCCGGCAGTTCGCCGCTGATGACCATGTGACTTTCAGGATGGTTTTCACCTTTGTGAAAGGATTCGCATCCTTATTTAACAACTAATGTACACGTTCGTTCTGCCCCCTGTCAATGTGATAGAAAGCACAAAAAGAACCGGAAAACGAATTATCGTTCTCCGGTTCTTCAATTTTATTCGGTATTCGAGGTTTTATCAGCAAATATTACGTTAAGCTGCTGTTACCGTTGTCCGATCCGCCTGGAGGATCCTTGCGCTCCGAATCTTTGCGCTCTGGCCCTGGATCATTCGAATCCATCGGGTTGTTCGGAATTTCCTCCGTGGAAGTCGGCTGCTCGCCGTCTTCTTTCCCTTGGATGCGAACTTTCACGTCGCCAATGTTGTCGATGATCGGTTCACCATTCTCGGAAGAACCTTCTCCTTCACCGTCGCCACTGCCGTTGCCTTCAGCTGATCCGGTCTCAATGAGATTCTTGATTTGCTCAAGCTCCAGCGTTTCCATCTCGAGGAGCGTATTCGCAATCAGATGAACCTCTTTAGCATGCTTATTCAGGATCTCTTTACATTTCTCATAGCAATCATTAATGAATCGCTGCATTTCCTGATCGATCTCATAAGCGATTGCATCACTATAGTTCTGCTCATGTCCGATATCACGTCCAAGGAACACTTGTCCTTGGGATGTACCGAACTGCATCGGTCCGAGCTTCTCACTCATACCGTATTCCACAACCATGCTGCGGATAATGCCTGTTGCTTGCTGGAAGTCACTGTATGCCCCGGTCCCGATTTCACCGATGAACAGCTCCTCAGCGACACGTCCGCCAAGCAAACCGGTTACGCGATCCAGCAATTCCTGCTTCGTCACGAGCATCCGATCTTCCTTCGGCATCATAATGACATATCCGCCGGCACGGCCACGAGGGATAATCGTTACCTTATGCACCGTATCCGCATGCTCGAGGAAGTAACCCACAATGGTATGACCCGCTTCATGGTATGCCACGATGCGTTTCTCGCGGTCACTGATCACGCGGCTGCGTTTCTCCGTACCGACGATAACGCGGTCAATCGCCTCATCCACTTCTCGCATGGAAATATCTTTACGGTTGCGGCGAGCTGCAAGCAAGGCAGCCTCGTTCAGGAGATTCTCCAGATCGGCGCCTGTAAAACCGGTTGTACGTTTGGCGATGATGTCAAGTTTAACATCCTTCGTCAATGGTTTGTTGCGTGCATGAACCTTCAGTACGGCTTCACGGCCCTTCACATCCGGGCGATCTACGGTAATCTGACGGTCAAAACGTCCCGGACGAAGAAGCGCCGGGTCCAAAATATCCGGGCGGTTGGTCGCAGCAACGATGATAATGCCTTCGTTCGCTCCGAAACCGTCCATTTCAACCAGCAACTGGTTGAGTGTCTGTTCACGCTCGTCATGACCGCCGCCAAGACCAGCGCCACGCTGACGACCTACTGCATCAATCTCATCGATAAAGATGATACATGGTGCATTCTTCTTCGCGTTCTCGAACAAGTCACGTACACGAGAAGCACCGACACCGACAAACATTTCAACGAAGTCGGAACCGGAAATACTGAAGAACGGCACTCCCGCTTCACCGGCAACGGCACGAGCCAGGAGCGTCTTACCGGTTCCCGGAGGACCGACAAGCAAAACGCCCTTCGGAATGCGAGCGCCAACCGTGTTGAACTTGCGCGGATCCTTCAAGAAGTCAACAACTTCAACAAGCTCCTGCTTCTCTTCATCTGCTCCGGCTACATCTTCAAATGTAATCCGTTTCTTCTCTTCATTATATAAGCGGGCTTTGCTCTTGCCAAAGTTCATCACTTTGCCGCCGCCGCCTTGAGCCTGATTAAACAGGAAGAAGAACAGTACAAACATAATGATGAGCGGAATAAAGGATGAAAGCAATGTCAGCCAAATGCTTTGGCCTTCCATTGGCAACACGGACAGTTTGACTTTGTTGCTCTCACTGGCTGCAGTCAGCTCTTGCATCGCTGCATCCGTGGCAGGAATATAGGCTGAGAAATTCTCCGATTTTTTCTCTTCGGAAACCTCCCTATACTTACCGGTCACCAGATAAGCGTAACCGTCAAATTGTACCGTCATTTCCTCTATGTTGTTAGCTTTGACTTCCTGCCGCAGTTCATTATAACTAGGGGCATCGGCTTGCTCGCCGCCATTAGTAACGAATTGTACTATGCCCACCACGACTAAAAATAGAATCAAATAAAAACCAGAATTCCGGATGAACCGACTCATCCCCTACCTCCTCTCAAGACACATAAGATATTTTACCACAGCCTGTCTGGCCATCTCAACAAAGGGCCCTGAACTGTGATAGCGGCCCATTGGCGCGGTTTAACTGCTGTAGATTTCCGGCTTCAAAATCCCGATGTAGGGGAGGTTCCGGTAATGCTCGGCATAATCAAGTCCGTATCCGACAACAAATGCATCCGGCAGCACGAATCCGGTATAATCGGCCTGCAAATCCACCGTACGGCGTGCCGGCTTGTCAAACAAGGTGACAACGCACACCGAGTTTGCCTTGCGGCTCTTCAGAAGCTCAATCAAATGGCTCAGCGTAAGACCGCTGTCGATAATATCCTCCACAATCAGCACATCCCTGCCTTCAACGGATGCGTCCAGATCTTTAATGATCTTCACCACGCCGGAGGATTTGGTTGATGCCCCATAGCTGGATACAGCCATGAAATCCAACTCAAGAGGTACTGTTATGGATTTAACCAAGTCGGCCATAAAAATAAACGCACCTTTAAGAACGCAAATAACGAGTGGATTGCGTCCCACATATTCGGCGCTGAGTTTGGAACCAAGTTCCTTAATCTTTGCGTGAATCTCTTCTTCACTGATGAGTATTTCCTGAATGTCATTCTGCAACTTAAGTGGACCTCCTACGTTTATACTATGAAAGCGTGAAACGGGCCATTCTTCGTTTTACACTTGCCTTAAGCATCCGATAGCTCCATCCGGAGAACTCGTGATGTGTGCCGCCCGCAAGCGGCGTGAACGGAACGTCGTACACCTGGAATCCACACAATGCTGCCGGAACCGTCACAAAGAATAGGAATCCGGGCACGGACAGACGGTGGGATTTTCTCATCAATGAGAATATCTTTCACCTTTTTGCTTCCGTTTAATCCCATGATCTTCATCTTGTCCCCCGGCTGTCTGTTACGCAAGGTTAAAGGAAACCTAAGCTCATCCGCATCAAAATCCGCCACAAAGGCCGATGGTCTGGAGCCGCTCCGGCTTTCGCTTCCTGTCTTTAACGACAATTTCAGCATCTTTCCGATTTCCTTAACATACTGCTGCGAAACATCAGGAGAATCAAGAATGTATATGTACTGTCCCTGTTCTTCCGGAGGCTTAGGCCAAAACTGGATCACTCCGTACTCACGAACACAGGTAATGCCGTCACCCAGATCCAGACGCCAGTTGCTTCGCTGATCGTTAAGAATGCCATGGCGCACCGTTTCTATCTTGACAAAATCGGTGTTTTCCTGGTCTGAGGGCAGGTAATTTAATATTAGTTTAATCAAACGCCGTTGTAAAGCGACATGTAAGCCCAAAAAGGAAGGCGCGTCGAAAGCGAGCCTCCCATCGTTCTCCTGTACCATACTCCGAAATTGCTTCGCAGCTTCAAGCTCCACAAAATCATCCTCCTGCTGGACAATCTCGGCCAGCTGATTGAGTGAGGAGGAGAACTGCCCATTGTATCGTTCCAGAAAAGGCAATACTTCCAGGCGAATCGCATTACGGCGGTACTTCGTCTGCAGATTGCTGTTATCCACCGCATACTGGAATCCGCATATACGGCACAGCTCCACGATATCCGCCTTGTACATACGTAGGAACGGACGGATAAGTTCCACTTTTTTTTCCGTTCGCTTAAATTTTATTCCGGCAAGTCCGGACAGGCCGCTCCCGCGCAGAAGCCGCATGAGCACCGTCTCGGCTTGATCGTCAGCATGATGAGCCAGCGCTACGGCGCGCGCATTGTATTTGTGGGCTGTTTGCAGCAGAAATTCATAACGCTTCTCTCTTGCAGCCTCCTGCCCACCCTTACCGCTCTCTTCCATATAAGCAGGAATATCGATAAACGCCGTTTCTAATGGAAGTCCGAGCCGCTCCGCCAGTTCACGCACCATCTCTGCCTCTTGGTCTGATTCCTTCCGAAACCCATGATGAACATGGGCGCAGATCAATCGGAGCGGCGTCCGGTGCATAGAAATTTCATGCAGTACGTGCAGGAGCGCAACGGAATCAGGCCCGCCGGAAACGGCGACCACGATGCTATCGCCTTCTGACCACAGATCAAACTCTGCGGCTGTACGCTCGACATGGTTGACGAATGTCCGTAAATAATCCTGTTTCACTTTCCAGGTCCCCTTTAGAGGTTGTTCAAAAAGCCCGCTTTTGATAAGAAAACCCCTATCGAGGCCACTTCAAGGATGAGCGAGCGCGATGCATAGGTAGGTTTTCTTGCGATATAGAATTTCATCAGTTCCACTGATAACTCATAAATTCTATATCTAACACGAAGTGAATCAGGAAGCCACTCGGCATCGAATCTTGAATTCAGCCGGGCCTAAGCAGATGCTTTCGAAGTATGTTTCCTGCGGAAACATTTCAGGTGCTCACGTACCAAAAACAGCAGATGCTTTCGAAGGCGTTTTCTGCGAAAACGTGTAGCTCCACTCCTGACGTCCCTAGCTTCATCCAACTGAAGCGTTTTGAAAAAACGCACATCGGGAGCATAAGCTTCGGTGCTGAAAACCGACCTTTTTGAACTCGCACCTTTATGAACTCCCAGTAACAAGGTAACAACTTCATGAGCGGAAGAAAAAATAAACAGTAAGGGCCATGATGACTAACGACAAACCAAACGCGTTCTTCAGCCAACGCGGAGTTCGCCCCGGTTTAGGACGCACGCTCCGGCCCGAGCCTTCATATATTCGTTTTCTCCACTCGTTCAACGCTTCCCGTGAATCCGCGAAATCTCCCGACAAAGCCTTGTTCAGCCACACAGCGTATGGCTTGAACAGGAGGTTTCTTCGCAGCACCAGCTGCAGATCGGCAACACTACGGGTCTGGGGAAGCTGACAAGACGCCTCCCGTAATGATTTCTCATCCAGTAGGCCGATACACATCACGGCAAACGAGAACAAATCATAGGATACGTCGCCAGTCCGGCTTCCGGCATTCCAGTATCCCCGATCATACCATTCCGTAAACTGCTTGACGCTGCGTCCGAAAGGGCTTACGCCTCCATAATCGATCAGTTCCACTCTTCCGTATGCCGAGACCATCACATTATCCGGCTTCAAATCACCAAATGCATAACCGGATGCATGCAGAACGGACAGCTTCTCGAGCAGCTTCAGTCCGATCAATCCGATCCAATCGGCACCACGCTTGCGAATAAAATGATGCAGCGGACTCCCTTCAATGTAACGCATGACATAGAAGGACACTTCCCCACTGCCGTCATGATGATCGTCCGCCTCCACGAGATAAGGGTTCGGCATCTGTTCTTTCAACGCATTCAGGACATTAATTTCGGATTGAAGATCCAGAGCGTCATACCCAACTTTTAGAGCATAACGCTCGCGTACTCCTGCCCGATGGACCAGATACACCTTGCCGTTAGCCCCTTTGCCGAGCATACGCTCCACGATGTACCGGCTGTTCCGCCACTTGCCCTTAATTACGGTTCCTGGCGGATAACCCGGGTTAGACAACGTAGTCACCGAGCATCCCTTCCTCTTGGCTGGAATGACCCTGCCATGATTGATTACCCTCTAGTGTACCATATCGGTAAAATTCAATCACCTTTAACAAGGCAGGTCCCGTCGGCGTAGCCCCTCTCATCTGCAGGCGGCTGAACATTCCCCGGGCGCCGTCCAGATCCGAGGTCCAATTCACGTCCATCACGATATCCTCGCCGCTGTGTTTTCCAGGAAAATGGAATACGGACAATTCGCTTGAGCCTGCGCGCGCTTTCAAACTCAGCATTAAATCACGTATCGCTTCCTCAACGGCAGCCAGCTTGGGTTTCATGCTAGCACTTGCATCGATTAACAACGCGACCTGCAGAGATGACGTCTCAGCCAGCTCATCCACAACTTCAACGACCTGCGATCGCTTGTCCGGCGGAAGTTCCTCCAGCGACCCGCCCCCCAAAATATGCTGTATCTCCTTATTTACCGCTTGTTGGATCGTCTGAACCACCGTTTTCCGAGTCATCATCTGTATCGTCTGCGCCAGCTGCGGTGTACCTACGATCCGGTGTATACCCCCTCCCGCTTTGGCTATCTCCTGAATTTCCAATCCCCCAAGCTCACCGATCGTTCCGTAATCAAGGACCCCCACCACATTCACGACAATACCATCCTGGAGCGCATGGGCTGCAGCCAGAACCGGACTGGCTCCCACGTTCGAGCATCCGTCCGTAATCAGTAGAATTTGCTTCATAATAAATGATCGCCTCCGTCTCATCCTATCGATTTGACTTCTGTCTCTATCATTTCCACATTCAAGAGAGTTCAAACGATATATAGAAGAATCGACGGAAAAGATTTACCCTCTCCGGGGTCCTCCATTTCCCGGGTAATCACTTAGTTTATCTATTTTATCTATCGCATCAGCTAACCGTTCGCGGCCGCTCCATTCGGGCGAAGCCCGGAACATGCACATTCGACCATTCCGGATGGAAGTGATCCACACGCCCGACCACCACCGTCATATCATCATGTATTTGATTCTGTTGATAGCGAATCACTTTCTCCAGCAAACAATCGGCTATTTCCTGCGGATCCTCGCTGTTCACCTCCTGAATCATTCGTTTCATCCATAGCTCCTTGTTCACCGCATAACCCGGCGCATCATATATGCCATCCGTCATCATGATGAGAACATCACCGGCTTGCAGCTGTAACGACACCAGATCCACTTCGATATCCTGAATAATCCCGATCGGGAGATTGCTGGCCGAGACCGGTATGACATCATTCCCCCGCTTGATAAAGCTTGGCGTCGAACCGATCTTCATAAAGGTGGTTTGAGCCGTATATTGATCAATTAGGGCCATATCGACCGTAGCATAGATTTCATCCGGTGAACGCAGCATAAGGATGGAGTTCACCGATTTGATCGCCAGCTTCTCATCCATCCCGGATTGAAGCAGTTGTTCTAATATATTCAGAGCCGAGCTGCTCTCAAGCCGAGCCCTTTCCCCGTTGCCCATACCATCACTAAGCGCTACCGCAAACGTCCCGTTCCCCAACTCGACCGTACTGAAGCTGTCACCTGATAAAATATCTCCTCCCTTAGCCGCTGCGGCTACGCCTGTCATAATTTCATATGTTTTCGCTGAGCCGAATCGCACGGTGGCCAATCCATCCCTTGGATGGGTCAAGGTCTCTTCCATTACGGCGATATGCTCCCCGAGAATGTCGGACAGCAGCGGTCCGATAATCTTCCTGCATTCGTCATAACCCCGGGTATACGCATGAACGATCTCAATCTCAACCTGCCCGGAGTCCAAACTGATGATATCAATGCCTTGAATCGATAAACCCAGCTGCTGAAGCGCTTCCCGAATCTGTTCTTCCTGAATGTGCATCGTCTGGCTTTCCCGCTTAATCTCTCGTGCCAAATCTTCCATAACCTGCGAAACCCCGGATAATTGTTCCGCTACCAGATGTCGGCTATCGTATATTTGGCGTTTCCACTGCATATCATGTTGGTAAAGATGATACTGCTGCTTGAGGATGCCAAGCACCTCCTCCTTCTTGGCACAGATCCGGCTCCATTCCGGTGGCAGATCATCTGCTTCCATCTCAGGGTTCTCCTCGATGGAGGTCATCATATCGGTCATATATTTATAAGTCTGGTAAAATTTCATGTCCCAGCACTGATTCCGTTTAAAGCATGTGGCACAGCTGCCCTCCGCCACGGCATTCATGAAATGATTCATCTCCTCCGTTTGTTTGCCCGGAGGCTGTATAACCCCGGACGTTTGTCCGAAGCTTTGCGAGAGCTGCCGGAACACCCGGGAAAATTGGGTAACACGATCCGCTGTAAGATCCCGGACCCGCTTGGCATATTCATGCTGTGAACGGGTATGATCCTGCGTGCCTGGCACATATTTGCCTATAGCCTGCATCACGCTCTTGGGTGTAATGAGGAATAACACAATAGCCGCGCAGGTTTCCCAAGTGGAGATCATCACTTCTCCAGGATTGCTGAAATAGATGGAGAGAATGGTAGCCCCGAGCAGCATTCCCAGCGAAACGCCGCCTTTCTTCCCTTCCTTCAGCATACCGGCGAGCATCCCGGAGAAGGCGAGCAGACTCATCTGGGAGAATGCCGAAATGTTGGCAAGACTGAGGATGAGGCCTGTTACTACACCAACCGAGGCGCCTAGTGGAGCTCCCCCGACTAGAGCAAACAACAGAATTAAGTATCGGGATAGGACATGCTCTACCGACAGGGATTGGATCGTCCAGCCAACGGCTCCTGTCATGACCGACGCCAGCAAAATGATGATACATAAAATTTCTTCATTTCGAAGAGCATGTGTTTTTTTACGAAGGGTCAGCACCGGGATCGCTTGGATAAAGACCAATGTCAGTACAAAGCTGAGCACGGCGTTCAGGGTGAGCATCATCATGGAATACCAGGTAATGCTAGGTCCGATGAGAACACTGAACAGATTCACGAAGAAGGTGGAGACAAATACCATCAGCGGCGCATATGACAATTCTGCCCGATCATAGGTCTCCAATCCCCGCATCATAAAGTAAAAGATCAAGATTTCTGCCGGTACCATCCATGCCACCGGAAAGGACGCAAATAAACTACCTGCAACGATCGCTGCGCCTACCGGCAGCAAAACATCACGACGCATAAAGGCAATAACTGCAAAATAAGCGACTGCAAATGGAGACAACTCCCCAGAATCATAGCTCGTCCGAGCAGAAAACCCATGAAGGTTAGCAGAATCATCCACTTCTTAGCGGCCAGGAAGTGGATGGGACGCTGCAGGAAAGGCAGCTGCCCTAACCGTTCTGTTACACGGGCACGAATGGAACCCGCTCCCCCTTTAACCGCCTCAGTACCCGGAAACATCACCAGATTTCTTTTATCCATTACGCTGGCACCCCATTCTTCACGAATTTGTTGGTCCCATTATAAAACCCCTGTTCAGGAAAGTTTGTCAGAACACCGGACAAGCCCGAAAGAAATTTCCGACAAAATCAACGTGTCTTGCGAACGTTCGGGAAAAGAGCGTCCATCCCCCGCGCCCAGCGGTGTTTCCACGGGTCAAGCCTGCAGCATTCTTGCGGATCATTTCCCGAATTGAGGCGGACATTCCGTGCTCATTCCATACGACAGCGCCGTAAATTGCGTAGGAACCTGTCGTACCCTTGGATGCAACGACAAAAAAACCGCAGAAGGCGATTTCCCTCTGCGGTCAGTTTATATTTTATCGAATTACATACGTTTGGCTCCGCGTCCACCGCGTTTGCCTTCCGTATTCTTCTTAAGCGAAGAGATCCGTTCTTCACTGTCTTTTAGGAAGCGTGACATTTTATCCTCAAATGAAGGCTTGTTGGCCGCAGGCTTAAACGGGCGTCCGCCGCGTTCACGGTTGAATCCTCCACCACCGCCACCTCCGAATCGTTCTCCGCCGCCTCCACTGCGTTCCGGTCTCGGTGCGCGGGGTGGACGACTTTCGGAAGCCGGCTTGTCGACAGCCTGCTTGATCGAAAGACCGATCTTGCCGTCCTTGTCGACATTAATCACCTTCACGGTAACGACGTCGTTGATTTTCAAATGATCGTTGACATCCTTAACGTAATTGTCGGCGATCTCCGAGATGTGAACGAGACCCGTGACACCTCCTGACAGATCCACAAATGCTCCAAAATGCGTTATGCCTGTCACCTTGCCCTCTAACTTGGTGCCCACTTCAATTGCCATAGAATAAAATGATCCTCCCTTAAAAATATACAGTCCGATTTAGAAATCGCGCTGCGGTGATTTGATTATACGATAATGACCTAAACAAGGTCAACAGACGTCTGTCATGCCTAATTACGGCTTTTCGCCCGAATTTTGGGGCTGAATGATCGGCGTCTCATTTGGCAGATACAGTCCAAACTTCTTGCGGGCAATCTGCCCGATATATTCAGGGTCCTTCAATCGCTCCACTTCATGAGTAATCTGGATTAGCGACTGTTCAACGGACTTATAATCCTCTTGCTTTTGAGCAAGCGCTTCGTTCTGATTACGGATGCGGTCATTCTGGGACCAGAGCGTTGAACCTGCCCAGATCAAAAACAGCGCCATCATCGCCACAAACATTTTTTTACGCCGGCGTGCGCCCTTGTTCTTTGTCTTGGTTTGTTGGGGAGCCTGCTTCGACGGATCAGCAAATCTTCCCATGACCATACCTCCTAAAACCAGCGCTTCCACGCCTTAATAACCTTGTCCGCGAGTTGCTTGCTCCATGCCGGCAGCCTGACTCTGGATGTGATCGGTCTCAGCATCCATTTCAAGAGTCGCCAAAAAGGCATGAGGCATTTAAGGACTAAACGCAACAGCGACAGGAGAAACTTCCATAGAAACCTTAACAATCCCAAGATGAGCATTAGGAGTCCTTTGATGGGATTCCACACTAACATACGGAACAGCTTGTACAAAAAGGCCATTAAGCCTTTTGTCACTTGAATTAACATTACCACAAAACGCTGGGTTATGACACTCCATAATAAAAAATAGATCCAAACCCCTATAAACAGGCCCACAAACACATAAAAACGCAGTTGACCGTCATTGGTCACGTACAACATGCGAAAAATGAAGAAGGCTGCCGCAATCCAGTAAAGGAAGTCCAGGGTATGCTTGGACCATCGCGGGAAACGGAGCTGCCCTGCCAGCACCCGGTAGCTGTCAAAGGCGACTCCCATCGCTGCTCCGGAGAAGAGCATCCAGAGCAGCGTGATCCATTGTACGCTGGGGTTCATTTAAACAGCTTACCCAGCAGACTCTTGTTCTTGGTCTGCGAACCGGGATTCAAATAAATCAGTGAATGCACCTGACCTTCAATCGACAAAAGCCCCTCTTCCAGGCTGAGATTTTTAATATGTAAATTTTGCCCCCGAATGGTGAGATGCCCAAGCTCGGTTTGAAGCAGAAATTCTTCACTGTCAAAGCTCTCCACATTTTGGACACCCGTTATGTCCAGCAGCTTCCGGTTCTGCATCCGCAGGTCATGAAACTTACCCTTCCCTTGGTCGATCATGGCATGTACCCCTCCTTTAACAATAGCTTATGGGAAGGTGCCTGTCTTTAGAACCGGAAG
Source organism: Paenibacillus sp. JZ16 (assembly GCF_015326965.1). Classification (NCBI taxonomy): domain Bacteria; kingdom Bacillati; phylum Bacillota; class Bacilli; order Caryophanales; family Paenibacillaceae; genus Paenibacillus; species Paenibacillus sp. JZ16. The sequence goes on along the minus strand of NZ_CP017659.1, from coordinate 4,418,993 downwards.
AAGAACAACCGCCTCAGGAATGATCGTGACGCTGCGACGAAAGCCAGGCGAAAGAAAGAGAGCAGGAGTTCCAATCGTTTATACATCCATGATAAACATAAAAACGCCCCCCACACCATATGGTGAGAGGGACGTTTGATGGAACGGCTTTGGGCTGCTTACCAGTCCAATCCGCGATCTTTAACGATCGGTTCTTCCTTGACCAAGGTGTAGAGGCTGGTCGCCTCATCTTTACGGGTTGTCTCGGTAAGACGCTCGACCCGGACGGTCACCAGCTTCTGGCCAAACTGGACGGTGATCTCGTCGCCCAATTTAACCGTGCTGCTCGGCTTGGCCTCGCGGCCATTGATCAGCACCCGACCTTGATCCGATACATCTTTCGCTACGGTACGCCGCTTGATTAACCTCGATACTTTCAGGAATTTATCGACGCGCATTATTTTACGGCTTCTTTAAGCTTGTTACCTGCCTTGAACGCAGGAACGTTGGATTCTGGAATTTCGATCGTGTTACCCGTTTGCGGGTTGCGGCCAGTACGTCCAGCGCGCTTGCGAGTTTCGAATGTACCAAAGCCGATCAATTGAACTTTATCGCCATTAGCCAAAGCTTCAGTGATTTCACCAAGGAAGCCGTTCAGGACGTTCTCTACGTCTTTTTTTGTCAAACCGCTTTTACCGGAAATGTTGTTGATCAGATCTGTTTTGTTCATGAATTAAATCCTCCCAATTATCAGAAAAATATAAGATTTTACGGTTATTCGGTTAAACCGCCTTGCAACCTGCAAGATTTCACCATTAATGATTATTCTGGATGCCTTGCGGAATTCCTGCCGCAAATCCCTATTTTTTTATTTTTTACGTGAAAAGTTGCCCTTTTCACACGTCGATACCGCCGTTTTGTGCCGATCCCGATTTAGCGGCCTGCCATAGGGCTTCCATCTCGTCCAGAGTACTTTCCTGCAAGGTTTTCCCCTGGGCGGCAAGCTTCTCCTCTATGTAGCTGAAGCGACTGACAAACTTTCGGTTCGTTCTCGAGAGCGCCTCTTCCGGATCCGCACCGATAAATCTTGCCGCATTGGAGACCGCGAACAGCAGATCGCCGAGCTCTAGTGCTGTGTCCTCATCAGACTGGCCCTCGGTCACCGCCTGCCTCAGTTCACCGAGTTCCTCTTCAATCTTCTGGAACACACCTTCGATATTATCCCAATCGAAACCAACCTTGGATGCCTTCTTCTGGAGCTTGTACGCCTTCATCAAGGCGGGAAGATCCCGCGGGATGCCATCCAGCGCCGAGGCTTTCTCAGGTGAGAGCCCCTTGCGACGCTTCTCTTCCGCTTTCATCTGCTCCCAGTTCTGCAGGGCAGATTGCGCGTCTTTGGCGCTGCTCTCGCCAAAGACATGCGGGTGGCGGAAGATCAGCTTGTCATTCAGCGCTTGAATGACATCATACACCGTAAAGGTACCGAGCTCCTCTTCCATCTGGGAATGCAGCATAATCTGCAGCAGCAGATCCCCAAGTTCTTCCTGCATATGCTCAGGATCATCCTCATCAATCGTCTCCAATACCTCATAGGTTTCTTCGATGAGATTTTTGCGGATGGATTCGTGGGTCTGCTCGCGGTCCCACGGACAGCCTTCAGGACTGCGGAGAATGCCAACGATCTCATGGAGCCGGGCAAACGTTCGCTGCCTTAACGTGCTGTCATCGCTTCGGGGTACGTAGATCAGCGACAAATTCCCGTAGCCGTCGATGCGATCGAGTTCAAAGAGCGGTACTTGCTGTATCGCTTCTTCGCCCTCAACGCCCAGCGCATGGCCGACAATGACTGGATAATCGTCCGGATACAGCTCCATCAGCGCCAGTTTAACTTCCGAAGCCGTAAACATGTCATACACCTGGCCGATCAGGGTATGCAGCTGCGGCTGGATGACGCTTGCCCGAAGCTCAGCCGCATCGAGAAGCTGGAAGCCCTCAATGGGATCGAAACCAAGGCGAACGAAGGCCTCGTCCAGAAAACTCTCACCGCCGAGCACCGTAAGCGTCACATGCTCTCCCGGGCAGCGTTCCCGTAATAACCGAACCGTTGCCTCCGCTACCATGGGATGCCCGGGCACCGCGTAGACAATCTCGCGATCCTCCTCAGCAGCTTTGGCCAAGTTGATTAGCGCGGATGCAATGGATTCGTACACCTCGGGAAAGGTGTCATACGCTTCATACACATGGTCAAACGATTCCGGTTCAATCTGGAATTCATTCAACGCAGCAATGACGGGATGAGATAATGTACGCACATACACCTTCGATGCCCGCTGCATGGTTTTTATGATACCTATCGTCAATCGATCCGGATTGCCAGAACCCAAGCCGACCACCGTAATGGATGCACTCATACGCTACTTCCTTTCGTCTTCGTCCGCCTTGTCGACGTCATTATCGTACACTACTATAGCACAGAAGATCAAACATCTCACAATCGGCCCGGTTCAGCGCAGCATACGCAGGGCCCGCAAGAAGGCTGCCAGTGGTCTTCCGACCTTCGGCAGCATCCGAAGCTCCTCCTCGGTGAGGAGCTTCGTGAGCGCGGCGCCGATAAGGAAGGCGCCGCATCCGGCCGCGACGCCGCTCAGGCCCGCTGCCGCGTGGGTGAGGCGACCTGGGGCGAAGCCGGCCGCCGCCAGAATGCCGCCAGCTGCCTCACCTGCGGCCCAGGCGGCCAGCGCCACCGCGGCGAGGACCGGCAGCGTCCTCGCAAGCATGCCGCCGGCGTCAAGGCGGGCGCCGGCGCTTCGCGAGAGCAGCGCGAGGTTGAGCGCGGCGGCGGTCAGATGCGCGGCCACGCCGGCGATAGCTGCGCCGGTAATGCCAAACTGCGGCACCAGCAGCAGGTTGAGCAGCAGCTTGAGCCCTGCCGCAGCCAGCAGATGAACCGCCGGGGCCTTTACAATGCCGATGCCTTGAAGCAGCGCGGCTGTAATCGTGCTCAGCGTACCCCCGGCGGCTGTAAAGGCAATCACCTGCATCGTCACCGTTCCTGCGGCATCCTCGTACAGCATAACGTTAATCGGCTCAGCCAGCACTGCCAAGCCTACGGAAGCCGTCATCCCGATCAGCCAAAACCAGCGGAGGGCCATGCGGGTTTGGCTTGCAACCCGGCTGGACTCTCCCTTGAACTTGGCCTCTGCCAGGGCAGGGATAAACAGAACCGACAACGAAGTAGCCAGCATCGTAACCAGCTGGACAAGCGGCAGTCCGCGGTTATAGACCCCAAACTCTGCCATAGCCATTGCTTCGCCCAGTCCGCCGGATGTCAATAACCGGGGCACCGTGAAGGTATCCACCAGTCCAATCAGCGGAACCGCGAGCAGACTAAGACAGACCGGAATTCCATAAGCAAGCAGGCGTCCAAGCAGAACACCTGCTCCCTCTCTAGATACATCGGCACGCATCCTCGTTTCGTTCATACCCGCTGCTCTGATTCCGTAGACAACTTTTCCTTGTGCTTTACTCCGAGTTCCCCGGAGATGCTTGCGCCAGTAGATTCCCATCACCACCAGACCGGCAGCACCACCGGCAGCAGATCCTAGCAGGGCCCCGGCGGCAATCATGTCGGAATCGGCGCCGGCCCGTATCATGTAAAGGAGCAGCACAATCATAACCCCGACACGGACAACTTGCTCCGTAATCTGGGAAATCGCCGTCGGCACCATATTGTGCAGCCCTTGAAAATAACCGCGGAGGACCGACATCCAAGGCACGAATGCCAGCGCCAACGCGCCTGCGCGGAGGGCGGGTACAACCTGACTGCTTCCGATCCACATCCCGATCCACGGAGCGCAGACATACATCAGCAAGCCGAGAATCAGACCGAACAGCACCAACGAGGCGGATGACAGGCGGAGCAGGCGATGACCGTCCTCTGTGCGCCCTTCAGCCTCATATTCTGCCACATATTTGGAGACCGCTGCGGGGAAACCGACGGCCGCTATCGTAATGATCATCATATAGAACGGATAAACCGTATTGTAGATGCCAAAGACGGCATCCCCGCCCATATTTTGCAGCGGTATTTTTTGCAGTGTGCCAATCAATTTGGACAAAAGCGCGGCCGCACTGAGAATAAACGCTCCCTGTAGAAGCCTTGCCCCTGTTTGATCTGGTTTCATATCCTCTTCCAATCCCCTAGTTTCTTTTTCCGTAAATATAGACCCATCATCATTCAGATGCTGCCATATGTACATCATTATAACCAAGGGTGTGAGCGTGGTACAAAAAAAGAAACCGGACAACAAAAACTCCCAGCTGCCGATTGACCTGTGATCAACGTTCAGCGGGAGTCTCCATCCAAGGATTCATGTCCTCGTCTTACTGTTCCATTTGCTTGCCGAGGAAGCCTGCAGCAGTTTCAGACATCTTCACTTCCATCTCACCCATGTTCACGGATTCATCCTTGTTCAGCAGCACAACACTGCCAATCGGGTCTCCACCAGCAATGATAGGCGCAGCGACAAATGCGGACAGAGTTTCCGGATTGTCTTTGCTGATCTCATACGTACCGCTGTTGCTTTCCAGCACTGTCTTGCGATTTTCCATGCAGTTTTCCAGAAGGTTGCCGATTGGCTTGTCCAAATACTCCTTCTTGGAGCCGCCTGCTACGGCGATAAATGTATCACGGTCCGATATGATCGTGATGTGACCTGTGCTCTCATAAAGGGACTCTGCATATTCCTTCGCAAAATCACCCAACTCACCGATCGGTGAATATTTCTTCAGAATGACTTCTCCATCCCGGTCAACGAAAATTTCCAGCGGGTCGCCTTCGCGAATCCGCAGTGTGCGTCTAATTTCTTTTGGAATGACCACGCGCCCGAGGTCATCAATACGGCGGACGATACCAGTAGCTTTCATGTCACTTGTTGCCCCACTTTCATAAGAAGATTTTTCAACTACTGTTCCATTCGGGAAGAGGATGTCCCCAGGTATATAAGAGTTAATGTCTGACCATAGTATTCATCCATTCCCAATTCCTTATACATCATCTACCCTCTGTTGGTTGCGAAATCCAAAATAAATATCATTCGAAAGAGACTGACGTCAGGGGAGAAAAAATCCATAACGCGCGATTTCGCACGTTATGGATTCGAAGATCCCACCATTTCTTGCGTGCGCTGGCCATACATCCGGCATTGCCCCAACGCATTACAATATCATTGCCCGACCGCTTGTCTGCGGGCTTATTTACCTGTGTCGTCCTTGCCTGCATCCGGTGTTTGATCACCTTCCGCCGGTTTGTCGGTTGTACCGTCTGTCTTCTGGTCTCCCGTGCCCTCGGCAGGCTTGTCCGCATTCTCGCTTTTCGGAAGATTCATGCTCTCAATCAGGTCGTTAAGCTCATTCTGCATGAAGTTGTCAATCTTCGCCGAAGCCAGCTCATTTCGAATGCCTTCCTTCTGATCGGCAGGCAGTTTGTCGTAAGACACTTCCTCACGCTTCTCCACTTTCATGACATGGTAGCCGTAATCGGTTTCTACCGGATCGCTGATTTTGTTCAGTTCCAGCGTTAAGGCCTTTTCCTTGAATTGAGGCACCCAGCTGCCTGCGGGTTTGTTCTCGTACAGACCCCCGCTGTCCTTGGAGCCCGGGTCCTGGGAGTATTCCTTCGCCAAAGCAGCAAAATCCTCCCCTTTATTCAGCTTGGACTGTACTTCCTTGGCAATTTTGAGCGCCTCTCCCTCAGGTCTCTCCTTGCCTTCGGTATCTTTAAAACCAATCAGGACATGACGAACGCTAATGTTGGTATAATCCTTCTTGTTCGCATCGAATTCCTTCTTGATATCCTCTTCTTTTACCTGATTCTTCTCGTGCTCCATGACGGTCATGACGCGAAGCATATAATTTTTGAGGTCGTCTTCCGTCAATTTCTGCGATTCCAGAGCAGCTTTAAACTGCTCCTCGCCCATTCCGCTCTTCTGCTGCTTTAACAAATCATCCGCTTGCTTCCCGGCAGCTTCCTTCGCTTTATCGTCAGCTTTGGCGTACAGGTATTCATAGGCTACCCCCTGTTTCGCCAAATACTCCTTAAATTCATCCATTTGTAAAAATTGGGCGTATTCCGGGGACATGAACTGAATCATGCGCTGTTCCAGATCAAATTCCTTCTCGGTAATTTCTCCACCCTTATATTTGACGATAACTTTGCTATTATCATCTTCGGTTCCCTTAGTCTTGTCGTTTCCGCACGCAGCGATCATCGACATGGATAGTACTGCTGTGATGGATACAATAAACGTCTTCCATGCCTTGTTATTTCTTGACGGCATTTTGTAGTTCTCCCTTCAGGTTGAATGGCCCTTTTGCGGCCTCCAGGAATTGCTCCAGCAATTCTAGCAGTTGTTGATCGGAAAGTCCCTTGCCTTTGATTCGAATGGCCATAGTCGGCCCTTGTTCAAATTGTACACGTCTTTCGAACATATTTCCAATTTGCGCAAGCCCTGTTGTATCAATCGCTTTGTCCTGCCCTTCATAAAACTGCAGCAGCACATCATCGCCGCGCTGGATGATGGAGTCGATCCCGTACGTACGACCATATACCTTCAAGCGGGATACGGCAAGCAGGTTACTTACCGCAAGCGGCAGCTCGCCAAAGCGGTCAAGCAGCTCGTCCTCAAGCTCAGCCGATTCGTCGATAGACGAAACGACAGCCACTTTTTTATAAATTTCGATCTTCTGGATGCTGTCATAAATGTAATCAGACGGCAAGTAAGCATCAATCCCCAGATCGATGGAGGTGTTCCAGTCCTTCGATGGCAATGGCGGCTCACCCAACATGCTGACTTTGCGCTTTTGAATCTCCTCCGCCAGCATTTGTGAATACAAATCGAACCCGACGGAAGCAATAAAACCATGCTGCTCCGCTCCGAGCAGGTTGCCCGCACCGCGAATCGACAGGTCCCGCATCGCAATCTTGAATCCGGAGCCAAGCTCCGTAAATTCTTTAATGGACTGCAGCCGCTTCTCGGCCACTTCGGTCAACACCTTATCCCGTTGGTACGTGAAATAAGCATATGCGATTCGGTTGGAACGTCCGACGCGTCCGCGCAGCTGATACAGCTGGGAGAGGCCCATTTTGTCCGCATCATGCACGATAAGCGTATTGACATTCGGGATATCCACGCCCGTCTCAATAATGCTTGTGCTCACCAATACGTCGTATTCGCCGTCGAGGAAGTCGAGAATGGTCTTCTCCAGTTCCGTTTCCGACATTTGGCCGTGTCCCACACCCACTCGGGCCTCCGGTACCAGCATGGATATCTGGGCTGCCATCTCCTGAATGCCCTGAACCCGGTTGTAAAGATAGTAAACTTGACCGCCCCGGGCCAGCTCCCGCTCGATCGCTTCCCGCACCAGGGTCTGGCTATGCTCTACGACATAAGTCTGCACTGGAAAACGATTCTCCGGCGGTGTCTCGATCACGGACAAATCCCGAACACCGAGCATCGACATATGCAGCGTGCGCGGAATCGGCGTTGCCGTCAGCGTCAGCACGTCGACATTGGTCTTCAGCTTCTTCAATTTCTCCTTATGCGTAACGCCAAATCGCTGCTCTTCATCCACGATCAGCAGTCCCAGATCCTTGAACACAATATCCTGCGACAGCAGTCGATGCGTTCCGATCAGAATATCGACGGAGCCCTGCTTTACTTTCTTGATCGTCTCATTCTGCTCCTTACGGCTCCGGAAACGGCTCAGCACCTGAATGTTGATCGGATAATTGGCGAAGCGCTCCCGGAACGTCTCGTAATGCTGCTGGGCCAAAATCGTTGTCGGTACCAGCACCGCAACCTGCTTCCCTTCGATCGCCGCTTTAAAGGCAGCTCGAACCGCCACTTCCGTTTTCCCGTAACCGACATCACCGCACAGGAGCCGGTCCATCGGTCGGTTTTGTTCCATGTCTTTTTTGATTTCGGTAATGGCCCGAAGCTGATCGGGTGTTTCATCATATGGGAACATGTCCTCGAATTCCTGCTGCTCCGACGTATCCTTCTCAAAACCGTATCCAGGCGCAGACTGACGCTCGGCATACAGCTTGATCAGATCGTCGGCGATATCCTGAACGGAAGAACGAACCTTGTTCTTAACCCGTGTCCATTCATTTCCACCCAGCTTGTAAACCTTCGGCTCCTTATCTTCGGAACCGACATATTTCTGAATGAGATCGATCTGCTCAATCGGAACGGACAGCTTATCGCCCCCGGCATACAAAATATGCATGTAGTCCTTATGGATTCCGTTGATTTCGAGCGTCCCGATCCCCATATATTTCCCAATACCGTGGTTTTGATGCACCACATAGTCGCCGACTTTGAGCTCCGTATAACTCTTGATGCGCTCGGCGTTGTCCATATTCTTCGTGGTTTTGCGTGTTTTACGCTGCTTCGAGGAGAACATCTCACTCTCTGTAATAATAGCAGCATGGACCGAAGGCATCTCGAAGCCATTTTGCAAATGCCCTTCATACATCACCGGTTCTTCGATGCCATAGTCCAGCAACACCCGCCGCATACGGTCCATCCGCTCTGCATCGCCTGCCAGCATCATGACCTGAACGCCCGACTTCTTCCAGCGTTCCATCTCGGCCTTGAGCACGTTCATCTGTCCATGGAAATCCTGCATGCCGCGCGTAATCATATTGACGATATTTTGCGGCTGCATTCTTGGCACCTGACGCAGGAAGATGGAGATCAACAGGCTCTGGTAGGGATGCTGGTAGATCAGTTCTTCCGTATCCAGCGACAGCGGCAGATCCGGCAGCGATTTGCCATTTTGCATCAGATGCAAATTCCATTCCGCTTCATCCCGCTCCAGCTGCTTGGCTGTTTCTAACAGGCGAGCAGGCTCATCCATAATCAGAATCGTATCCTTCGGCAAGTAATCATATAAATTGGTCTTCTCCGGATACAACAGGGAGATATATTTATAGATTTCAGGGAAATACATCCGCTCGCGCAGCATCTCAACTTCCCGGTGTATTTCGTCCCGCAAACGGAGCTTGGCCTGACGATCACTCATGCGTTCGAGCTGCGTCTCCAGCAGACGGGCCACCGTATCAGCTGTGCGACTAAGCCGCTCCGAATCGGCAATAATTTCCTTGCATGGTGTAATGGTGACTTCCCGGACCTTATCAATCGAGCGCTGATCCGCCGGGTCGAAGGTACGAATCGAGTCGATATCCTCATCAAACAGTTCTACGCGGTACGCCATGGTCGTTGTCATCGGATAAAAATCGATGATACCGCCGCGGACACTCATCTCGCCGCGGCTCTCGACGCGCTCCACCCGTTCATATCCCATCTCGATCATCTGGTTCAGAAAGGATTCCAGCACGAGTGTACCGCCGTCATGGAGCACGATTCGGGCATCGGACATCACTTCGGGAGCGGGAAGCAGGCGACGCACGCCGGAAAATGGCGCAACGACAATACCCCGGAAGCCTCTTGCACAACGGACGAGAACATCAATCCGCTGCGCCAGAGTCTCGGGGCTTGAAACGGCCGACTCGGCTGCTACCAGCTCATTCGCCGGGTATAATAACACTTGATCCGGTGAGAGCGCTTCCTGTAAATCATCCGCAATTTTCTGGGCTGAAAACATATTATGAGTGACCACGAGCAGCGGGCGCTGCTGGTCCTGGTGCAATGCAGCCATTAAGATCTGTCTGGACGACCCGGAAAGACCGGAGATCAATTGCTCCCTCATGCCGGCTTGAACGCCAGCGGTTATGGATTTGAAGTCCGAATCCTTCGAAAATACATCAATAAGTGCTTGTAACAAAAGGGGGCACCTCTCTTATGCAAAAGAAATGAATTTCCTAGACTCTATTTCTCATGGAATTTTAGACGATTGCCAAAAAATTATAACCGAAAAGAAGCCTTGAGCAAAACTGCCAAGGCTAGAGCAGCGGCAGGGCCTGCCGCTGTATGTCTTCTACCAAAAAACGTCGTTAACCCCATTATACTCTCATTGCAGGGGATTTGCCAAAAGGCTAAGTTCCGGATGGGCTTCGAGGGCTTCTCTGCAATGATCGCAGGTTACCCGGACCATCACTTCTCCGTTAAAATCATAGGCTATTATATCCTTGCGTTCCTCAGGGGTCAAGGAATCAAATCCGAGACGGGCTTCGGATACGTGATTGGAATCGATGCGGCCCTGAAAAGCCCGACAGTGTCTGCAAACATAGGTTATCGCCATCATATGCCTCCTGAAGGTCGTATATACCTTCAGTATGCCCGGAATTCCCTCGTTTAAGACTTCGATCTTCCGGCAGGTTGCTTCCATCCTATAATGCTTCTCTAGGACTTGTTGAACTTCGCCATCGTCTGCTCAAAGGTATGATCCAGACTGAATTCCAGCGCGTCACAGGTCTCCTCAACCATGCTCTGCAGCTGTTCGCGTTCTTTCTTCGGAAATGTACCCAGCACATAATCCACAATGGCATAACCTGGCTCAGGCCTCGATATGCCCATTCGGACGCGGTTGAAGCTCTGCGTCCCGGTATGCTGAATAATGGATTTAATGCCATTATGTCCTCCGGCACTGCCCTGATATCGCAGGCGGATCTTACCGACGACGGTATCCAAATCATCATAGACCACAATCATGTCCTCAAGACTCACTTTATAATAATCCATATAAGCACGCACGGCCTCGCCTGAAAGATTCATGAACGTCATCGGTTTGATCAGGACCGTTTTAGTGCCACCAATCATCCCTTCCGCGATGACCGATTTGCATTTATTCTGATTAAACTTCATGCCGTGTCGCTCTGCCAGAGCATCCAGCGCCATGAACCCAACATTATGGCGTGTCTTCTCATAATTTGAACCGGGGTTGCCCAGTCCGACAATCCATTTCATCACAGGTTGATTCCTTTCACGATTTATACTTTCTTCTTTGCGCATTTCTGAGTACAATATGAACAAAACCTATCGGCGTTATGCCCTCATAAGAAGGTGAATCGGCATTGAAAGCTTTCGAACAGAAATTAACGCACCACAGTCATTTTCAATACCATATGAAGCATGGCATCCCTGTTCAAGTCTATGAACTGGGTTGTCACATCGACGTGGGTCTGATCACTGCAGTCGACGCCTACTTTGTCGAGCTTGAGGGGACGCTATACAACCGGAACACGTTCACTTTCATCTCCAGGCCCGGATATTGATAGCCTACGCAGCACGTATTATCAGGCTGAAATTATGAAAACGTTTTCTCCCAGGCTGTTCACCTGCTCTTGCTTAACCCAAGCTACAAAGTCGCCATAGCCGACAAGGGTTACATCTCCTTATGAGGAGATGTAACCCTGCCTTTACACGGTTTATTATTCTATTTCAAACAATTTACTAATCGACAGTTCCTCATGAACCCGGATGATGGCTTCACCCATCAACGGAGCAACCGACAATACCGTCAGCTTGCTGCTCGGGTTCGGATTGGTGATCGGAATGGTGTCTGTTACAACAACTTCCTTCAGCGGGGAGTTTTCCAGGCGCTCATGGGCAGGGCCCGAGAGAACCGGATGTGTACAGCACGCGTAGACTTCCTTAACGCCGCCTTCCATCAACGCATTGGCACCCAGCACAATCGTACCGGCGGTATCGATAATGTCATCAATCAGAATGGCGGTCTTGCCTTCGATATTCCCGATAATGTTCATGACTTCACTGACATTCGGCTCAGGGCGGCGTTTATCGATAATCGCCAGCGGTGCATTCAGGAAATCAGCAAGCTTTCTCGCGCGAACGACACCGCCATGATCCGGAGATACAACGACAGGGTTCTCGATCTGCTTTGAACGGAAATATTGGGCAAGAATCGGCACCCCGAGCAGATGATCCACCGGAATATCGAAAAATCCCTGAATCTGCATCGCATGCAGGTCCATCGTAATGACACGATGAGCTCCTGCTTTTTCGATCAGATTCGCAACCAGCTTAGCGGTGATCGGATCCCGCGAACGCGCTTTGCGGTCTTGACGGGCATATCCGTAATACGGAATAACCACGTTGATGCTCTTCGCGGATGCCCGCTTGAGCGCATCCACCATAACCAGCAGTTCCATCAGGTTATCATTCACCGGCAAGCAGGTGGACTGCACAATATAAACATGGCAGCCCCGCACGCTCTCGGAGAGCTTTACTTGAATCTCGCCGTCGCTAAAGCTGGTTGTATGCGATTCCCCCATCGGAATGCCGATATAATCGGCGATTTGATGGGCAAGTTTAGGATTGGAATTACACGTGAATATTTTTAATTTAGAATCAAGATAAGTCATAGAATAAAAACCCTCCGTGCTGGTTCGTTGAATTAGGTATCCGATCACCGCTTCATATCTTGGTAAAGGAAGCAGGGATAATTACGATTTCTTGTTCTTCTTGGCGATAGCGCGTTCCCGGATCTTCTCTGCGTACCCTGGCTTGTTCTCCTGACGCTGTCTGGCGATGGCCAGATCATTATCCGAAACGGAATCCGTTATGGTAGAGCCTGCAACAACGAATGCGCCTTTGCCCACCTTCACCGGTGCAATCAAATTCACATTACTGCCGATAAATGCATCATCTTCAATTTCGGTAATGGACTTATTATAACCATCATAGTTGACTGTAATCGCACCGCAGCCGATATTAACGTTTTTGCCGACTTTGGCATCACCCACATAACTGAGATGAGATACTTTAGAGCCGTTATCAATCGTGGCGTTCTTCACTTCAACGAAGTCCCCCACCTTTACATCATCCCCCAGCTTGGCGCCTGGACGAAGATAAGCATACGGTCCTACAGAGGTCCGAGAGCCGACTTCAGCACTGCTGAGCACCGAATGTTTGACGCTGGCACCATCCGCAATAACGGAATCCTCGATATCGGAATCCGGTCCTATCACGCAATCTTCACCGATCACCGTATTTCCTTTCAGGACGGTACCGGGATAGAGCACGGTATCTGAACCAATCTTAACATCAGCCCCGATATAGGTTGATGACGGGTCAATGATCGTAACACCGTTCAACATGTGCGTGCGGTTGATGCGTTCTCTCATGAAGCCTTCGGCTTCCGACAGCGCCAGACGGTCGTTGACGCCAATCGATTCCGCGTAATCATCCGTCTGATAAGCAAGCACGGTCTCGCCGGCTTGTTTCAGAATACCGATGCAATCGGTCAGGTAATATTCCTGCTGCGCATTCTGGTTGGTTACATTGTCCAGTGCAGCAAATAGCTTTTTATTGTCAAAACAATAGGTACCGGTATTAATTTCAGTGACGGCGTCCTCTTCCGGACTGCAATCTTTCTGCTCAACAATCCGAAGTGCGCTGCCATCCTCGCCTCGAATGACCCGGCCGTAGCCTTTCGGGTTATCCATATGCGCGGTAAGCACCGTAGCGGCCGCATTGTTGCTCTCATGCAGCTTCAAAAGATTCTCCAGTGTCTCGGACGTCACCAGAGGAGTATCCCCGCAAATGACAATCGTGGAGCCTTCTTCGCCGCCAAGTAATTCCTTGGCTTGCTTCACGGCGTGACCCGTTCCGAGCTGCTGCTCCTGCAGTACATACTCGGCTGCGTCTTGCAGATAGGTGCGAACCGCTTCCGCGCCGTGGCCTACGACCACAACACTGCGTTCACAGTTTACCTGTTGTACGGTTTGCAATACATGTCCGACCATCGGCTTGCCACAAACAGGATGCAGCACTTTATATAGTTTGGATTTCATACGTTTGCCCTGCCCAGCGGCGAGCACAATAGCAAATCTTTTCAAGGGCCATGCCTCCTCCTCTTGAACTCACTACTGAATATATATCATTCTACAAAAAAGAAAAGAGAGCCACAGGTATGGCTCTCTTTTCCTTGAACCCCAATTGTAAATCTTAAGCGCCTTCTTCAATCACTTCTTCTTCAGTAGCCGCTCGCTCATACTCGGCCAATACAGCCGATTGAATTTTCTCGCGAGTACCGGAAGAAATGGGATGGGCAATGTCGCGGAATTCTCCATCAGGAGTGCGTTTGCTCGGCATTGCAACAAACATTCCATTGTTTCCGTCGATGACGCGAATGTCGTGAACGACAAATTCATTATCGATGGTAATGGATGCGATTGCCTTCATTCTCCCCTCAGAGTTAACACGGCGGAGTCTGACATCCGTAATTTGCATATGTGTTCACCACCTTTTTCCATCAGAGACTTGGTGTATAATTCCACACAGCAAACCAGAAATCCTTCTTTTTTCTAATACAAAATGTCCTAAAAACAGGAATTTTTTTTAGAATGTGATATTTTCGACAGACTTCGGGCTAATTCGAATGAAAACGCTATTATATCGACAAATATCGCGACTCTATTTTTCGAAATAATTACCAGGGTTGACGGTAATTCTCTTCGTTTTGGAGTCCACATCGCTTAAGATGGCCAGTGAAATATAGTCCTCCAGAAGTCTTTCCTCGGTTTCCACCGCTCCCGACTCTACCAGCACACCGACACCTGCGACTTCAGCATTAAATTCACCCAGCAGGTCAACCATTCCCTGAATGGTCCCGCCTGCCTTCATAAAATCATCCACGATCAGCACGCGGGAGCGTTCCTTGAGCGCCCGGCGGGATAATGACATGGTATGGATGCTCTTGTGCGAGCCCGACACATAATTGATGCTTACGGCCGACCCTTCGGTCACTTGATGGTCCCGGCGAACTAGTACGACCGGCAGGTTCAGTTGGGCCGCTGTCGCATAAGCCAGTGGAATCCCTTTGGTCTCTACGGTCATGACCACATCGATATCCCGGTCGGCGAACGCCGTGGCAATGATCTTGCCCGCCTCGTTCATCAGCGAAGGTTGTCCAAGCAGATCAGACATGTACAAATATCCGCCCGGCAAAATCCGATCTGATTGCTGAAGCTGCTGGCACAGCTCCTCCGCAAACCGCAAGGCATGATCTTTGCGCAGCTTCGGAATGTATCTGACTCCTCCCGCTGCGCCGGCCAGGGTCTGGAGCTCTCCGAGTCCCTCACTCTCGAACACGTCCTTAATAATCGCCAAATCCTCACTGATGGATGACTTGGCTGCTCCATATCGCTCGGCGAACGTCGTCAGCGGAATCAGCGTATGCGGTTTAGATAGTAAATATTGGGTCATATCGACCAATCGTTCGCTTCGTTTTAATTTTTTCACCTAGGGTTCCTCGCTAAATCCGAATATTATATGTTAAATATAACACCTTTGTACGTATTTATACAACTTTGTTTGAAATTCGACCCCGAATTGTCAAACATAACCGTTTCTAAGTCAGCAGGCGAACGGCATACACTTCCTTGCAGAATCCCCGCAGGCCATTGTAAATCCGGGCTACCTTGGATTCCTTGGAGACCAAGCCGAAGACCGTAGGACCGCTTCCGGACATGAGCGCGCCGTCAGCTCCCAATTTCAGCATTCCTTCCTTCAGCTGCTGAACTTCCGGGTGCATCTTCAAGGTAACCTCCTCCAGAACGTTACCCAGCGATTGACACATCTGCTGGAAGTTGCCTTGCGTAAGCGCCTCTACCATGCGCTCTGCCGATGGGTGGCGCTGAATCTGCTCGCTGCGCAAACGTCCGTACACTTCCGCCGTCGACACGTTGATCGGCGGCTTCGCCACGATCACCCAGCACTGCGGCGGATTCGGGATCGGCGTGAGTACCTCGCCGCGCCCTGTAGCCAGTGCGGTGCCGCCCGTTACGCAGAACGGCACATCCGAGCCGAGCTCTGCCCCCAGCGCGAGCAGCTCCTCCTGGGGGATACCCAGTCCCCAGAGGCGGTTCAAGCCGCGCAGTGTTGCCGCTGCATCACTGCTGCCTCCTGCCAGTCCAGCGGCAACGGGAATTTTTTTGTCCAGGTGAATATGTACACCCTGTTTCACGTCGTAGCGCTCTTTAATTAGTCTTGCTGCCTGAAAGGCCAAATTCTTCTCGTCCAACGGTATGTACCCTGCCTGTGAGGTGATGATGATGGTGTCCCGCTTCTGTTCGGACATTTCGAGCCGATCGGCGAGGTCGATCATCGTCATGACCATCTCTACCTCATGAAAGCCGTCAGGACGTTTATGAAGTACATCCAGCATCAAATTGATTTTGGCCGGTGCTTTTTCGTATATTTTCAAGAACGTTCACCTATCCTTAGCTTTTCCCATATGCTTGAACTTAACATATTCGAGGAAAAACATCTAATGCCTCTATATTAACAAACTCAGGCTTTGAAGTCATGGGACCGTTTGATGGAGGTAAACAAACAGGGGCTTCCGCTTAACCGGAAGCCCCTGCCGCGTTATGGTCTTTCTCTTACAGATCGGATTTGCGGGCTGCCCGCTCGGCGAGCTCAATCGCCCGTTTTACCATGTTGCCGGCATCCTTGGCCTTAATGCCTCCCCAGCCTTCTTTTTCCACGGTATCGTAGAATCCCAATTCCTTAGCCAATTCGGTCTTCAATTGATCGGACATAATGCTTCGTCTTCTCCTGCTCATCAATCCCGCCTCCTTGGAAAATGTATTGAGTATGGCATGAACAGCATCCGGCGCGATGCAGTGACCTTTTACGCCCCCCTGCAAGCTTAACCTCCATCTCCGCATATGGAACGGATAAAGAAGGCCTCGCGCAGCCTTAGTATGCGTTTAATTTTCGCTTGTCATTCTCCCCGGTTCGATGGCAACAAAAAACAGCCTCCCTGTAAGTGGAGACTGCTCTCTCATGACATATCGTTATGACTTGATATAGGTGATTCGCATCTCGTTGTCATCACCGGTTACCATGATTTCCACGGTTTCGGTCAGAATATCGGCATAACTGTAGGACACACGTTTAAAAGTTTGCTGGTCTTGATCCAGCTTCACAATGAAAACAGAAGGGTACGTTTCTTCCAAAACACCAGTACGCTCGACGGTCTTCCGACGGCCACCGTTAGCCCGAAGCGTAATTTTTTGCCCTAAATGGGCATCGAGACTGCGTTTGATTTCCAACAGCGCGTTTTTAGCCATTGTCGACGACCACCTCTTTCCTTGTCCATTATACAAAAGATTCAGTCATTTGTCAATTCAAAAACATTAATTATATCAGCATCAAAAATATATTGTCAACGTATTTTTTTTGACCCTGTATTTCTCGTGTGCATTTGCTTTAATATGTGCTAAATTGACAAGCTTTATGTATTTTTTTTGACAACATTCTTAAAGAATTGAAACAAAAAATAAAAAACCCCAGCTTGTGGGGTTCTTCTCGGGTCTTTCCTCAACGGCCGATAAGCCTCTTTCAGCACACAGTATGAGCCTAACTGACCGAAGGCGTAACCTTCAATGTGGACAAATCCTGCAGCTTGGGCAGACCGATCCGGTAGCTGCCTCTCGTCTCGATTCCGCCCACGCCCTGGCTGCCGCTGATCGTATGATGAACGACATCATGAATGTTCACGGTATCCCTGACCGACGTATAGGCTGCCTTGGCGGCAACGTAGACGGGATCCAGGGCATGAATGAGGATTCGCCCCGGCGAGCTGGCAAAATTGGCTCCTGCCTGCAGCAGCGCTTCAAAATGCGATTGGCACGCTCCGGCTACAATGACCAGGGAATCCAGATTCCGCTCATATTGACGTGCTACCTGAATGGCCGTGACAAAGTTGTGTGAATTTTTATAGCTGTCCAGGCTATATAAATCGTATGGCTGTCGTCTCTTCAGAACTCCATCATGACCTGTAATTACCACGATATCAGGTCTTACCCGCGGAAGAAGACGATATAATGAATCGGCCATCCCCGACTCATTGATATAATGGCCTTCCGCTGGGACCCGAAGCTGATTATACAAGGTCAAACTCTTCTTCAGGTATTGGGGATCCCCATCCAAATGCAGCACTTTGCCCGGCACGTCAAAATATCCTTTATCCGCAAGCTGGCCGCCTTCGATATTGCGCAGGCTGGCCAGTTGACGCTCGCTCTGCTCCTGTCTGTGCTTCTGCAGGCGGTCCAGCGACTCATTGGCTTTGATCTGTGCCTGCTTTGTTCGTTCGCTTAAGGTGGGATGCGGGACCGTGACCAGATCATCAACGGGAGCATCGGCCAGTAACCGGAATTCCGTCCCTTTGATGACGATATTGTTATTTTGCCGCATGCCTTCTACCCGGAACGTTACATCGCCGCCGTAGGATTTACGAACGACCAAGTCTCCCAAGTTCATCACAACATCACCCCTACCCTATGGTATGGGCCACTGTGACTATTGGTTCTTGGAAACATCAATTTATCGCGTCGAGACCTTCCGCGGGTCTATGGGCGCCCTAATGGCTGTATTAACGAATATCCGCGTTGTACAATATGTTGCTAAGCCGGGCATACTCTTCAATACTAAGGGTCTCGCCGCGCCGTGAAGGCTCGATGCCCGCCTCCTGCAGCAGCTGCTCCAGCCGTTCACGGCCTTCTCCCGGAAAGAACCGGCTCTTCAGATTGTTGGCAATCGTCTTCCTCCGCTGTGCGAAAGAGGCCTGGACCACCTCGAAGAAGAAGCTTTCATCTTCTACGCTGACAGGAGGCTGTTCCCGTACCGCCAAGCGAATAACGGCCGAAGCGACATTCGGCTGCGGAATAAACACCGTATGCGGCACAATACAGACCAGCTTAGGCTCACTGTAATATTGAACGGCAATGCTAAGGCTGCCGTAATCCTTGCTTCCCGGTGCGGCCGCCATCCGCTCTGCCACTTCTTTCTGAATCATCACCACGATATTCTCCAGCGGCAGCTTCTCCTCCAGCAGCTTCATGAGAATCGGCGTCGTCACATAATACGGCAGATTCGCAACCACACTTACCTTCGATACGCCCGCAAAATCCTGACGGAACAGCTCATGAAGATCCACCTTCAGGACATCCCCATGATGCACCTTCACATTCTCATAGGGCTCCAGGACCTCCCGCAAGATGGGAATCAGGCGCTGATCAATTTCGACCGCGGTGACGGTTCCTGCCGTCTGTGCCAGCTTCTCGGTTAACGCACCGATCCCAGGACCGATCTCAAGCGCTCCCTTATCTTCATCCAGTCCTGCAGCCTCCACGATTTTATACAATATATTCTGATCGATGAGAAAGTTTTGACCCAGACTCTTCTTGAAGGAGAATCCATGCCGTGAGATGATCTCCTTCGTCCGTCTTGGTGTTGATATATCCTCGATCCGATTCATTGGCTTACGCCCCCTTCTTCCAGCTGTGAAAGTGCGGCCAGAAATTCTTCCCGCGATATTTGAAACATGGCCAATCGTTTATGGAATTGCTTGCTGTTGCAATATCCGATCCCGAGCAGGTTTCCCATCGTCATACGCCTTGCAGCAGCCTCCGGATGGGCTGATAATCCTGCCTCCAGCATGTCCTCCAGACTGATCAGGCTCTCTCCGCCCTCAAAGGAGGTATGTACCCGCTCCAGCGCACGCCGTATCGCTTCTGGCGAGGCATTCTCTACGCCGATATCCCCTTTGCGGGTAGCATCCGCTTCCGGAATAAAGGCATGCTTGCAGCCAGGGACACCCTGATCCACAATTTTGCGGATCCGCTCCCCTGCATGGTCAGGATCGGTTAATATAATAACGCCTCTGCGCTCCTGAGCAAGCGCTATGCGTTTCAGGATTTGTTTATTGATCGCTGAGCCGCCCGTTTCGATCGTATCTGCTTCTACGGCCCGTTTAATGGCAACGGTATCGTCTCTGCCTTCCACAACAATCACTTCTTTAATCATGCGTTTGTTCTCTTCCTTCCCAAGAAAACAGGCTTGTACAACCTCTAGGTTCTACCAACTTAGCCCTATATACTCCGTTCTTAACAAAACAAAAGAAGAGGAAATATTCCCTCTTCTTCATCATTATATATTATAAGCTAAATAGTATAGCATTAGAATGGTATTGTAAATTGGAATTCATGCGTCTAGTTCAATTCAGGTTTAACCGGACCGATCACGTAAACGGTGCGGCCGCTCTTCCGGCCGAAGTTTATGGCCGATTTCAGTGAATCATAATACACATCGATTTTGTTGCCTTTGATGGCACCGCCCGTATCTTCTGCACGACGGAAGCCAATGCCTTCGATATAGACCCACCAGCCGATCGGGATGATGTTAGGATCAACGGCGATGGTGCGTCCTTCTGTAACGCGTGTACCGGATGCAGTGCGTGTACCGATTCCCTGCTGCTCAGCGGAATACGCCGTCATCGACACGTTGTTCAATACCTTGCTGTATTTAAAATCAACGCCTGCCCGAGAAACCACGTTGTTCTCGACAGCCTTGGCGGTCGTTACTTTTTTCGTGCCGGACAATTTAGCCGGTTTAGCCTTTACATCGGTGGCTGCCGCCTGAACGATGACAGGCTTCTCTACTTTTTTCGTGCCAACAGCAATGATTTTATCCTTCGTTCTGCGTTCAATCTCTTGGGAGACCTTCGTCTTGGAAACCAGCTTGCCATTGTGGTAGACCTTCTCATAATGGTTCACCATGAGACCAGGCTCGCCCCGCTGAATAACGCGGTTATCCCCTCTCTCAAGCGATGGGTCGGCTGTTTTGATCACGCGGAAATTGCGATCCTCCGTCTCTTTAACTTTTTGTTTCGTGACGCGAACGACATCGATATTCATATTGCTGGTCAGCTTCGTGTTCTGTGCCGGTTGTACTATATCTTCACCCTGGATCGTAATACCAGCCTCTTTAAGTACATGATCAACCGTATCCTGGGATGTAAATATGGTTTTGGTTGTGCTGCCTACTGTAACTTTGACTGGAATTGCCCGGTCAATGATGATCCGGTCTCCATCCTGGATCGCGCCGTTTAAAGGCATCGAAATCTGATCCTGAGGACTCAACGTGATCGCTTGCTCATCCAGCAATTCCTGCAGCAATGATCCACGTGTTTCTACTGTGGTGACACGACCATCGACGACAAGCTGAACCTCCTTGCCTGCCTGATCATGTACGACCAACGATATGAGAAGTGATACCGTAACGGCACCCATGGCACCGAGCAACATCAGTTGACGCAAATTGTCATGCTTCCATCTCAATGCGTAAGACATGCTGGATGATTGTGATTCATGGGTTTCTTCAGGTTGAAAAATGCCCACTATTCCATCCTCCTTCATAGTCCCGCCGTCTAGGTAAACGCATGAATGCATTTGACGTGACTATAGCAATTTTTCTCACAAGGCGCCCTGCTATCTATCTACACCCTGCGTCAATTCCCGTCTTTCCGTCCATGTACCACCACCCCTTGTTTACCAAGAGTATGATGATCCCCTCTCCATTATTCAAAAATAAAAGAAAGCCATTGAAAGAGTACTAGAGGCTCTAACGTGGCTTCCTGATGATTAGAATCATGGAAATGGTATGCACGAGAATTCCCCTCTTATTTCGCTTACGGAGTTAGCTGTCGGGTTCGGACGTAAGAGAGACGCCCTAGATCCGGATACCCGCTCATGGCGAGATCCTTCAAATTCACCCCAAAGACCCGAAAAAGAAATCAAATACAGCTGCGCGCATTCAGACCAGTATGCACGGCGGTATCGGTTCCCCCGTTCCCCAAAATTTCGGAGATTAAGCGAGACGGTTCATGAAATATTCGGCCGCGATCTGCACATCGCAGCTTCTTATCACTGAAAAGATGATATCCTGTTTGTATGCAGGTTGTAAAGCAACATTCAACCACATTTTCTCATGTAAAAGGTTAAAATATTGTAATATCAACGCCTTTTCTGATTAAAAAACTTTAATTAATCGAAAATGCTCCCTTTTTCATCGCTTTTGCTCTCGTTTTCGTTAAATACCAAATCGTTCCAGCGCATTTTGGGTGGTAATTTGGGCCAATTCCTCATAGGACAACCCTCTAATTTCGGCTGCCGCCTCCGCCACCAATTTTACATAAGCGGTCTCATTTCGTTTCCCGCGGAAGGGATGAGGTGTTAGGTAAGGGGAGTCCGTTTCGATCAATAATCGATCAAGCGGAACCTGCGCCAAAACCTCTTTGGGCTGCTTTGCATTTTTGAAGGTAATCGGCCCGCCAAACGAAATATGGAATCCCATATCGAGACATATTTTGGCCGTTTCCCAGCTTCCGGAGAAAGAATGCATGACACCGCCCACCTCGGAGGCTTTTTCCTCGCGCAAAATTCTCACGATATCTTCATGCGCATCCCGATTATGAATGACAATCGGCATGTTCAATTCCCGGGCCAGTCCGATCTGACGCCGAAGCACTCGGTGCTGAACTTCTTTCGGAGACGTATCCCAATAATAGTCCAAACCGATCTCTCCTATAGCCACCACTTTCTCGTGACTGCACAAAGAGGCGATCCAATCCAGGTCCTGATCCTCCATGGTAATGGCGTCTACAGGATGCCAGCCTACCGCTGCATATATAAAATCATAAGTTTCTGCCAGCTTCATCGTAGTCGGAATCGTCTCCCGGTTAAATCCAATATTGATCATCCGGGTCACGCCGGCTTCGAGCGCCCGCTGGATTGCCTCTTCCCGGTCTTCGTCGAATTGGGGAGCATCCATATGAGTGTGCGTGTCGAACAACATAAAATCCACACTCTCCTTCCTGTCGTTTCTGTGTCGTATATCTTCCATTAGCTGGGTAAATTGCAGATAAACCAAATGTTCCTGTTTTCCAACTAGGTTAATGTTGTTGTTTAAATACACTGGCTATCTTCTCCGGCATTTGAGCCAGCAGCGGACTTACCTTCTCCTCCGGATAATAAAGGTGGTACCGTCCTTTATGAATGCCGCTGATCGAGCGTACAATATCGGATACTTCCGAGATTTCCTTCAGCTCATCATGCCGATCCAGAAGCAGGATTTGCTTCTCGTTAAGCGGCATATCGGAATGAACCTTATCATAAGGAAGATCCGTTGGAAAATCAATCTCCAGGTCATATTCCGGATGCAATCCCACGGCACTGAATGCGTGGCGTATCCCGTCGATGGTCTCCAGATCGATGTTGTCGATTTCTACATATTTGTAGAGCTTTCGGTGCATGAAACGGCCGCATAATTCGCTAAGAAGAGGATCTTCCTCCTCCGTCCATTGCAGAAAGGCCGTTTGGATCAGAGCTTCATCAAGGCGCAGATATTGATTCACCCCGATATTCCCCGAAAACAACGCAGGAAGCGGTTCGATCATGAAACGAAAAGCATATCCACGGTCATGCAGTTCCTTGGCCCGGCGGAAAATTTGGCGCAGGATAATTTCGGAGCTTCGGGTGACAGGATGAAAATACACCTGCCAGTACATCTGATACCTTGACATCAGGTAATCCTCTACGGCATGCATACCCGATTCCTTCACGACGACCCGATCCCGGTACGGCCGCAGCATCCGCAAGATCCGGTCAATATCAATCGTTCCGTAATTGACTCCCGTATAATACGCATCCCTTAACAAATAATCCATCCGGTCTGCATCCAGCGGACTAGTGACCAGGTTTATCACAATCGGCTTGTCGTAGGTTTTGTTAATAACCGAAGCCACTTTCTCGGGGAAATCCGCTCCAAGCTCCCGCAGTACCTGATTGACGCAAGTATCCCCAAGCAGGATCCGGCATGTCCAATCCTCGTGATTCATATGAAAAGCTTCTTCTATAGAATGAGAAAAGGGCCCATGCCCCAAATCATGCAGCAGAGCCGCGCAGAGGGCAACTTGCCTTTCCTCGGCAGGCCAATCGGAGTACCCCCTCCGTTCGAATTGAGAGATGATTCTTCTCGTAATTTCATAGACTCCCAGTGAATGGGAGAATCGGCTGTGCTCGGCCCCGTGAAAGGTCAGAAATGAAGTCCCGAGCTGTCTCACCCGGCGGAGCCGCTGGAATTCCGGGGTATCGATTAATCGCCATATGATATCGTCTTGCACATGAATATAATTGTGGACGGGATCCTTAAACACTTTTTCTTCCGAAATTGGTGAATGCATTCCATCTCAACTCCTTATCGTTTTGATTTGGGTTTTTGCCGATAAACACTTCTTTTGACATCTAATGTCGAACCATGTCGAATAAGGTAAAATTACGCTTTCCAAATCGACAAATAGAAAACCGCAGCAAAAATTGGTTCGTTTATGGTAATTACGTTGCTATACAAGGGTTTCGTTCACTATACTTTCGTAAATAGGTTCCGATTTTTCAAAAATATAGGTTGACTGTTTTGGGAATCGTTGGTACTATAAATAACATAAAAACTAGAACTATGTCGAATTATGACTTTTTTAAATTATGGCGAGAGGGGCATTTATAAGTTATGATGAAATCAACAGGAATTGTAAGGAAAGTCGATGAGCTTGGACGGGTCGTCATTCCAATTGAGTTACGCCGTACGCTCGGAATTGGTGAGAAAGATGCATTGGAGATTTATGTAGACGGCGAACGCATCATGCTTAAGAAATATGAGCCTGCCTGCATCTTCTGTGGTAACGCTGAGAATGTCACTTACTTCAAAGGTAAAATTGTTTGCCATGAATGTATCTCGGAAATCCCTACACCTGTGACAAATTAAGATTTTTAGTATATAATAGCATTATTACATTTTGTTAATTCTAACCTTTTTCATATCTCCTTGGTGCCTTCCTCGGCTATGAACCCGGCCGCAGGAGGGTCTTTTTTTGATATTAAAGAATTTATAAGTTTTCAGCGAAGTGAGCAATTCTTTAATCGCATTTATTTATATGTTTTGGGGTCCCCGCAAAGGATTTGAATAAACATCGAAGCATAGGCCCCACTTTGTGGGGCTATTTGTTATCCCCCTGCGCCGAGTTACGCTAGATCACGAATCCGTCAGGAGTGCATTATAAATATCCCGCTTCGATACACCGCGATCACTCGCGGTTTTTTTCATGGCATCCTTGCGGCTTAGTCCTTCCCGCTCATAATGTTCCACATGCTCCTGGAGCGAAAGCTCCTGCCACCAGGCATTTTTCTCTTTAAGCTCCTCTTCTGCACTGCCGGCTTCAACCACCAAACAATATTCTCCCAGCGGCGGATGCTCCGTGAGCCAGTCCAGACATTCGGAGATTGTTCCGCGCAAGAACTCCTCGTAGCGCTTGGTTAGTTCGCGAGCCAAGGTCACCTTCCGATTTCCCAGTACCTCCTGCAAGATCTCCAGGGTCTTTTTCACGCGATGCGGAGATTCATAAAATAATAACGTTCCCTGCGCCGATTGCAAAGCTTGCAGCTGCTGGACGATATCTTTGCGCTCCCGCGGCAAAAAGCCGATAAACGTAAACCGTTCGGTCGGCAAACCCGAAACGATTAAGGCGGAAAGAGCGGCATTGGCCCCCGGGATCGGAATGACCGAAATGCCCGCTTCAATCGCAAGTGAAACC
This sequence comes from Paenibacillus sp. JZ16, assembly GCF_015326965.1. NCBI lineage: Bacteria > Bacillati > Bacillota > Bacilli > Caryophanales > Paenibacillaceae > Paenibacillus > Paenibacillus sp. JZ16. Next base: position 4,393,592 of record NZ_CP017659.1, on the reverse strand, counting down.
AGATCACTGCCAGGGTCCGAAATCGCCGGCAGACCGGCGTCGCTGACGAGTGCCACATTTTTTCCTTCTATTATATAACGTATGATTTCAGGCCCGCTGGCCGCCTTATTATGCTCGTGATAACTAAACAGCGGTTTGGCCGGAATTTCGAAATGGGTCAGCAGCTTGCGTGACTGCCTCGTATCCTCTGCGGCGATAATATCGCACTCCTGAAGGATGCGCACGGCTCGATAGGTCATATCCTCCAAATTACCGATCGGCGTTGCCACCAAATACAGAGAGCCCGGGCTCCCCTCTCCCTGGTCGGCATAACTTTGCTGTATAAGATTTCTCATTCGTTCGTCTCATCCTTATGTGTTCCGTAGTAAATTTCCATAAAATCCGGTCCATAGTTTCCTTGCTCATCATACACGATCAGCGGGGGCTTCAGCCGAACCTCAGGCTTCCCGTCCCGAATCCCCTCGATAAGCACCATGTTCGCTTCCATATTCACGCGCGGATGGACAAAGCGGATGACTTTGGGCTCAATCCGGTATTTGCTCATCAGCGTAATGATTTCTGCCAGCCGCAGGGGCTTGTGGACCATGCTCATCTTCCCGCCTTGGCGAAGCAGTCTTGCACAGGATTCAATTACTTCCTCAAGCGTACAGTGAATTTCATGCCTGGCAATCGCCTGGTGCTCATTCAGCTTCAAGTCGCTGCCGTTCATCGGCATATAAGGCGGGTTGACCGTAATCAGGTCGTACGCTCCATACCCTTTTTCCTTGTACAGTTCCCGCAGATCTCCTTCATGAATCGTGATCTGATCCTGCAGATCATTCATCTCGACGCTCCGTCTGGCCATGTCTGCAAGTCTGGGCTGAATCTCAATCCCCTCGATCGGCGCTCCTGTACGTGTTGACAGCAGGATCGGAACAACTCCGTTTCCCGTGCACATATCCAAAATACGGCCCCTGCGCGGAATGCTGGCAAACCTGGCGAGCAGGACGGCGTCCATGGAAAAGCTGAATACCTCCTCACTCTGGATGATGCCAAGCTCATGGGTAAGCAGATCATCAATCCGCTCGGATGGTTGCAATAACACTTCTTTCAATTTCATAGTTTCAACCCTTTATCTCCATAATTCCAAACACGCTCTTCTGGTGTATCGGCTCTCTACATAGTACCTGATAAAATGAAATACATAAAAGGCTGCTCTTCACATTGCATGACAAGCAGCCGTATGGTATTTTTTCAATCGCGATCCTTACAGTATAACCTTTCCATTCTAGAAAAAAACCGTAGGCAGTTTCTCCTACGGCTTCTTATTTATTCAAAAAAGATAAGCAGAACAGGCAATCCCCTTCCGTCCGCAGATGTCCGTAATAGACATTGCAGATGTGGAAGCCTTCATGATACAGCCGAGCCAGGTTATCATATCCCTCGCCGACCACATCTTCATGTTCCTCATCCTTCACATGAGGCTGAGGTTGTAAAGCCACTGGGTTTTCCAATTCTGCCGGATTGACTTCCCGCTTTAAAATTTTCCGGAGCTGTTCATTTTCAAGACTGAGGCGATGGTTCTCTTCCAGCAGTTCCTTGATGACCAGCTTAAGTCCACCCAGTTCACTGTGTATATGTCCCATCTGTGTTTCCAACTCTTGAATGAGCACAAAAATGTTTTTCTTCTCCAAGTCTACACCCCGAAAATAAACATTCTATTGGACTATTTGATGACAACGTCATCCATTGGAAGTTCCTTAACCTTACCAATTTCAAACAGCTGAACATGAACCGTCCGCTTATCCGCATTCAGTCCGACTACTTTGCCTTCTCCAAGCGAAGTAACGACCATTTTCCCAGCGGATGGAAGCTCTTCTTTCACGCTTTCATAATTATCATGCTCAAACTTCAGGCAGCACATCAATCTTCCACATAGCCCGGAAATTTTAGTCGGATTGAGCGATAGGCTTTGATCCTTTGCCATCTTGATCGATACCGGCTCAAAATCACCAAGCCATGAGGAACAGCACAGTACGCGTCCGCAAGGTCCAAGACCGCCGAGCATTTTTGCTTCATCGCGAACTCCAATCTGGCGAAGTTCGATTCTTGTACGGAATATACTGGCCAGATCCTTGACCAGCTCACGGAAATCCACACGGCCTTCCGCCGTGAAGTAGAAAATGATTTTGTTGCGGTCAAAGGTAAATTCCACATCGACCAGCTTCATTTTCAGTTCGTGATCCCGAATTTTATTTAAACAGGTGGTGAATGCATCCTTAGCCGCTTGTTTGTTCTCTTCAACCACACGGGCATCAGAATCACCAGCGATCCGAATGACCTTCTTGAGCGGAAGGACAACGTCTGATTCACCGACCTCCTTCTTTCCTATCACAACTTGACCATACTCAATACCTCTCGCGGTTTCCACAATGACGGATTGTTCCTTCTCCACTGGCAGGTCGAGCGGATCAAAGTAATATATTTTGCCCGCCTTCTTAAAGCGGACACCTACTACACTGTACAAAAATAAACCCCCTTGTGCCTGTACATAATGGCCATTCTGCGGGCCTGGGGGTCTTCTCACGCCGGAGTGTTACCGCCCAAACCCATCAATAACTGCTCTAAACTGAGCTGTCCATTGACATTATAGCGTAACTTCTTCTGACACTCTGCGGCCAAATCCATGTATGACACCCACTGTGCTGTGCTGCGGGCTGATGCATGACCAGAGATATACTCTGCCTGATCTATGAAAACGAGAGACTCTTTCCTTCCATACTGGACATGGATCATGTCCTTAAACCATAAATGAAACATACTGAACAATAGGTCCAGATGATCTGAGAGTTCGGTTTTGAACACTTTTTGACTCGCTGTGATGATGGCTGAGCCGCTGCGGTTCAAAGACTCCTTCCCTAATTGTAACACTACGTTTCTAATTTCTGCAAACCAATTCTCACTCAATATTTTCCTGCACTCTTCAAGACCTGATGAAAGGTGAACAGCGCAGCGTACAAGTGCGGCAGGATAACCTTCCCCTACAAGAACCTTCTCCATCATCTGCGGATCTAAAGCCCGGAATGGAACCTGCTGGGATCTCGATTGAATGGTGGGCAAAAGGGCCTGTCCGTTCTCGGCAATCAGAATCGCTACAGCCGGCGCTTGGGGTTCCTCCAAAAATTTCAGCAGGCTGTTGGCTGCCTGTGTGGTCATCTTCTCCGCCCGGTCAATGATATAAACCTTAGGATTGCGATTCTCCGATCGATAAGAGAATATACGCTGAAGATCGCGAATCTGATCGATCTTAATGCTTGCTCCATCAGGCTCAACCAATGTAAGATCGGGATGGTTGCCATGATCTACCTTGCGGCATTCCAAACATTGGCCGCAGGCATCGTCTTCAAGTTCCGTACAAAACAAAGCCTTGGCAAACGTAAGCGCCGTCTGCATCTGTCCGGCACCATGAGGGCCGCTAAACAGATAGGCATGACTGACCGCATTACGGCGCAAGGCATTTTGCAGCAGTTGCTTCGCAGTCTCTTGACCTACGATATCATTAAAAGACATAAGTCCTCACTTTCTATCAATCCTTCATAATCCTCCTCCATGTGGAGCAGTCATGAATTACGATACGCTTCCTTGCTTTTTGCAGCTAGAATACAAGATTGATCAGCATGCCTCGAATTTCACCAACTCGGTTCAGCAGATCAATTCTCCCCTGCTCCGTATCCAGCAGTTCATCCGCCATTGCGAGCAGCGCAGAATCGACTTCATCGATTACATTATACCGCTTTCCGCGTCCCCGGCGGTCCCAGCCGCGCGTTTCTTTCATTTTCACACCGCGACGTACCGTTTCCTCCAGGAATCGGCGAACCATCAATTTATACGCTTTGAGCTCTCGAACGGTCATCGCCTTAGCCAATCGATCACCTTGCATTGCAATTTCACGCATTTGACGACTCAGCTCTTCATGGGTCGCACGTTCTCCCTGCTGCTGCATCATATCCGAGAACGATCGCTTCTGAATCGGTCTGGCGTTGCCATCCGGCACCGTGAGTTCGCTTTTCATGGGCCGAAAGCCCGGATTGATCTTCACCTGAATCCACCGCCTATTGCGTTATTTCTTGCATCTAATAAAACGGAGGCATCGGTACGTTCATATCGAACAAACCTGTGCCTCACGTGAACGTACCTTGAAATGGATTGCTTGTCAAGCGATTTACTAACAATTATCGATAAATCGGACGATTATCCGGAATTCATTGAAATCATCCATCTATTAAGATCATCTCCCGAGTGCGGCGATCTACGGTAACTATTTTTATTATGATACAGAAGTGGTTCAGAAGACTTTGGTGACAGGAGAACACAGCCGTCAAATATCCCAATAAAAACATCCGTTACGTATCTATCGCAGATCCAGAAAATGAATTTAGAAATGCTCGAATCGTTCTACAGGGAGAACAAACACGGTTGCGCCACCAACCTGCACTTCGACCGGAAGCGGCAAGTAGGAATCGGTTGTACCACTCATAGGGGTTACCGGGGTGACCAGCTGTTCACGAACTTTACAGCTTGTGCGAATGACACTGAGCACACTTTCAACCTGTGAATCGTCTACCCCGATCATAAAGGTGGTGTTCCCCGCCTTCAGGAAGCCGCCTGTACTTGCAAGCTTTGTTGCCCGAAAATTAGCTTTGACCAATGCGGCGGAGAGACGGTTGCTATCTTTATCCTGGACAATCGCAACTATCAATTTCATGGTAAACCCTCCTTGTTTATTTGGACATCGCATGTCCTTAACAGTACTTATTTGACAAACAACCTCAAAAATCCTTTAATATCGCGTCTTCCAAGTGACGAATCATTTCTCTTTCCACCTGAGCCGGCGTTTTGGAAGCATCCACAATGCGAATTCGATCCTGATTACGCTCTGCTACCAATAGATAGCCTTCCCTAACTTTCTCGTGAAATGCCATGGTCTCCATATCCAGCCGATTCAATTCCCGTTCTGCATTTGCCGTTATCCGGGACATGCCAATCTTCGGCTCCACATCAAACAACAGCGTTAGATCCGGCATGCGGGTATCAATCGCAAATTGATTGATGTTCCATACCTCCTCCATGCCCAGTCCGCGTGCATATCCCTGGTAAACCAGACTGCTGTCCACGAACCGGTCACACAGTACGGTCAAGCCCTGGCTCAAAGCCGGCTCCACCTTCTCCACAAGATGCTGACGGCGGGCTGCCGCATACAACAATGCTTCGGTGCGTGCATCCATCGCGGTATGCTCCGGATCGAGAATAATGGAGCGGATCTTCTCCGCAATCTCAATGCCGCCGGGCTCACGTGTAATCAGATACGGAATCGAATGGTTCTGCATAAAGGCAGCGAGTCTGCCCATCATGGTCGTTTTTCCGGATCCGTCTCCTCCTTCGATGGTAATAAATAGTGGTCTGCGATTATTCATAGCGTATCCTGCTTTCATCATTTGTTGATCGAGGAGCTCTAAGTTATACACTCCGGTATACCAGCGTAAAGTGGAGTTCCTTCCTTCACGTTTCCTTATAAACGACAATGGTTTGCAGCGTTGGATCGGATATCCCCTGGCATTTCGCCCCTGCATGCCTTAATACCAGGAGCCTCTGTTCCATTTCCGCTGTGATGTCTTCGCCTGGGTATAAGATCGGTATGCCTGGCGGGTAGGGAATAACCATCTCCGCCGCCTTTCGCCCAGCGCTCTTCGCTAACGGCACCGATTCCAACCTCCCCCTGTCAATCGGCTTGAGTGAGAAAGGAATTGGGGCCGAATAAGGAGTCTCTGCGGACAAATTGTTCCACGTGGAAACATCGGAGATCAGTCTTGCGTCAGTTAACAATTTATCATCGGTATCGAAATGATTGGAATCCATATCCTCGTGGGCCTCTCGCGGCTCATAGCTCATGAAATCCCCCTGATCCCGCAGTGTCCGGATCAGTAATTCCGTGCTCTCTGCCGTAGCGCCTGGTTCGGTTCCGATCCCTTCTATCTTCTCCCCCTGCTCTACAATATGCACAAGAGCCCATAAGACGTGATTCGCATCTTCCCGAGTCGATGCCAGCGTAAACAATAAGACGACGCGCTGCTCGTCACTCATCTCCGGCACACAGCCGCACGCCTCTAGTGCGCGCTGGAGTGCATACCCGCTCAGGGACCCGGTGCGGTCATAGATGACCGCCTTGAACGGGTCCTGGCGGGTATACGCCGCAGCGGCCGTGCCCGCGGCGTGGCCCCCGGGCTGCGGTGGCTGCAGCAGCCCGAAGCGCGGCAGCTTCGCGAGGCCGCGCCGGAAGGTCTCCACGGCGGCCAGGCCAGCCGTGAAGGCGCCTGCGCCCTGCGTGTGCAGCAACCGCCGCGCCAGATCCAGCGAAGCCATGAGCGGGTACGAGGGGCTGGAGCTCTGCACCATGGCCAGCCGCTGGCGCAGCAGGCTTCGGTCCAGCAGCCCGCCCTGTACATGCAGCATGGCTCCCATCGTCATGGCGGCTAACATCTTGTGTGTGGATTGAACCACACCATCCGCCCCGCATGACAAAGCGTTCATCGGCAGCTGGGGATGCTGTCCGTAATGAGCTCCGTGCGCTTCGTCCACCAGCAGTGGAATGTCGCGCTTATGGCACGCTTCCGCGAGCGGCCTTAAGTCGCTCCCCATCCCGTAGTAGTTCGGCATCGTGACGATCGCCCCACGTGCCTCAGGGTAGGCCTCAAGAGCCGCTGCCAGCGTAGCCGCAGATGGAGCAATGGCTAAACCGCTTGGCTTGTCCATCTCTGGCTGAAGAAACACCGCCCTTGCACCCGCCAGCATCAATCCGTTCAACACAGACTTGTGTACGTTCCGCTGTACAAGCACGATATCGCCCGGTTCACGGCAAACCGTCAGGATTAGCGCCAAATTGCCGGCTGTACTTCCCCCACCAGGAAGAAGCTTTCCTCTGCGCCAAAACAATCTGCAGCCAGCTCCTGTGCTTCCTGAATAACGCCTTCCGGATGAAATAAATCATCGGTTCCGGTAATTTCCGTCACGTCAATGCGCATGGCCTCTTGCAGCATCTCCGCAGCGTTACCTTCTTCTGCATATGCCCTGCCATTTTTATGACCAGGTACATGAAAAGATGAAGCCCCACGTTCTCGATACCATATTAAAGCTTCTGCAAGTGGGGCACGCTCTCTATGTGTAGTCATCGACATATCCCTTCGGATTACATTCTCTAACCTATTTTAACGCAATTTGAAACCTACGCCTACGTCTCCATGCACGGAAAGCCCCCTCTAAACAAAAAAAGGCCTTTCATTCAGGCCCATTTGACGCGTGTACCCGCATCTATGCATTTTTCGGCATGGCAATCTGTTTTAATTGACGAATAAAAAAATGATATTTGGCATCTTCCGCACTGGTATGAACGATTTCGGACTCACATTCCTCGCATACGAATTGCGAGACAATGGTGATTCCCTCTGTCTTCGTCTGATTGCATATGATACACACGTGTTCGGTCAATTCTTCCATAACCATCCCACCTTGATCCTTTTCCTATTAGTATGACACAGTTTCTATTATTTTAAACCTTTTCATAGGATATCGGTCTACGCTTTATGTATATGTACCCCTTGGTGCCCTTGTGTCTGTACCTTTTTTTTCAGCTTAATAAAAATATGATTTTGTCCGATAAAGACATAAAAGACTTAATCTTCTCGTCTATCGAAATTCACTTCTACTTAAAGGGGGACGGCATAGCCCAATGGCAGATCCACATGGTCAAGCCACCTTTTATCACTATCGATTAATTAAGAAAATCCAAATTCCCAAAAGCTTGCTCATCCTCTACTTAAGTTTGCCTTGGCTAGCAGCGGCTGCAGGTGCATTTTGGGTGTCACCGTATTTCCTGCTCTATCTGCTAATCGCCTTTCCGCTTATGTTATGGATCCAGTATGTCGTCGGACATACCGTGCTCGTCCTATTGGGAGCAAGCTACCGCAAACGTTGGCGCTTCCGTCTGAGGTTGCCTTGGCTTGGTTATATTCCGGATCAACACGTCAGCCGTCGCGTATTTAATTTAGTGCAGTTCTATACCTGTTGGGTGGGGATTGTCTTAAGCGCTATCATGGCCTTCTGGTCTCCGTTGCCTTTTGCCATTACGCTTCTGTTCTGGCATCTTTGGCTCCTTCTCCCGCGCGGCTATACGATGCTGCGTCTGAGCGGCCAGCGTAAAGATGGCATGTTGAAAATGAATGAACAGGACATCTCCTACTACCTGCAATAATGTTGAAGCTTCTGCATCCATCACTACATAGCGCTATAAACCCGATTTCCGTTTCAAACTAAATAAAGACCTCATTCCGAAGTCGGAACGAGGTCTTTATTCATTTGCTTTATTGCTTTCCAATCCTTGTATGGCTTGTTTTTTTAGCTGTGCCGGAACCGTGATTATAAGAAAATCGTCATGCACCGATAGGTGGACGATACTTTTACCTTTTTCAAAAACTAAAGAAGAACCGTTATCTTCAACTTCTTTCTGCTTCCATCCCCACGACTCAATCTCTTCCAGGTAGGCTTCAGGAATGCTGTCGTCTCCCTTTAAGCCCGGAAGCGCATACCGTACATAATCCAAGTCACTAATGCCTGTGGTTTGCTCCGTTTTATTCGCTTCCTTCGGAACCGGGAATGACTTCACATTCGCCGCGCCGTCAAAGGTTTCCCAGCTTGGTTTTGTGGATGCCCCACATCCGGATCCGATCAACACGATCGTAACCGCACAGATCATCCCTGCCACATGCAGACCACGTTTACACAACATGTAATTGTCCTCCTTCCCCACGATAACCGGTCTCCAGATGAGTATTCATAGTTGGTTGGTTAATGGAGAACCTTCCAATCAGGCCTTATTTCCTACTGCCTGCGCATATCGGTAATCATATTCCCGATTATACCTAATTCTATTATACTGATTTTTGGCATGGTATCGGTAACAAAATCTTCATCTGTTTACGTCAATTTTAGGATCATGTTATATAACAGAGAAGCTGCTGACATCACGCTGCAGCATATATCATTAGTCGGACAATCTCTAAATCTGCACTTCATCAAAACTTCGGTGAACACAAATAAAAACCACCATCGATTACATCGACAGTGGTTTTTCGCTTGGCGACGTCCTACTCTCCCGGGACCCTTCGGTCCAAGTACCATCGGCGCTGGAAGGCTTAACGGTCGTGTTCGGTATGGGAACGCGTGGAACCCTTCCGCCATCGCCACCAAACGGCTCAGATGCTTGATCACCTGAAAACTAGATACGAAACGAAATTTGCGTTGATTAGAATCCGTAGCATTACCCGATGTGGTATCGGGGTCCCCGAAAAGTATTCGGTGTCAGCTTCAAAGCTTCACTTCACTTTTTGGGGTCATTTGGATAAGCCCTCGACCGATTAGTATTGGTCAGCTCCATGCATTGCTGCACTTCCACCTCCAACCTATCTACCTCGTCGTCTTCAAGGGGTCTTACTAATTGGGAAATCTCATCTTGAGGGGGGCTTCACGCTTAGATGCTTTCAGCGCTTATCCCGTCCGTACGTAGCTACCCAGCCATGCTCCTGGCGGAACAACTGGTGCACCAGCGGTACGTCCATCCCGGTCCTCTCGTACTAAGGACAGCTCCTCTCAAATTTCCTACGCCCACGACAGATAGGGACCGAACTGTCTCACGACGTTCTGAACCCAGCTCGCGTACCGCTTTAATGGGCGAACAGCCCAACCCTTGGGACCTACTTCAGCCCCAGGATGCGATGAGCCGACATCGAGGTGCCAAACCTCCCCGTCGATGTGGACTCTTGGGGGAGATAAGCCTGTTATCCCCAGGGTAGCTTTTATCCGTTGAGCGATGGCCCTTCCATGCGGTACCACCGGATCACTAAGCCCGACTTTCGTCCCTGCTCGACTTGTAGGTCTCGCAGTCAAGCTCCCTTATGCCTTTGCACTCTTCGAATGATTTCCAACCATTCTGAGGGAACCTTGGGGCGCCTCCGTTACTCTTTAGGAGGCGACCGCCCCAGTCAAACTGCCCGCCTGACACTGTCCCCGTACCGGATTACGGTACCAGGTTAGAACCTAGATACGATCAGGGTGGTATCCCAACGTCGCCTCCACACAAGCTGGCGCTCATGCTTCAAAGGCTCCCACCTATCCTGTACAGATCGTACCCAAATCCAATATCAAGCTGCAGTAAAGCTCCATGGGGTCTTTCCGTCTTGTCGCGGGTAACCTGCATCTTCACAGGTATTAAAATTTCACCGGATCTCTCGTTGAGACAGCGCCCAAGTCGTTACGCCATTCGTGCGGGTCAGAATTTACCTGACAAGGAATTTCGCTACCTTAGGACCGTTATAGTTACGGCCGCCGTTTACTGGGGCTTCGGTTCACAGCTTCGGATTGCTCCTAACCGCTCCCCTTAACCTTCCAGCACCGGGCAGGCGTCAGCCCGTATACTTCGCCTTACGGCTTCGCACAGACCTGTGTTTTTGCTAAACAGTCGCTTGGGCCTTTTCACTGCGGCCCCCTCGGGCTATTCACCCTACCGAGGCACCCCTTCTCCCGAAGTTACGGGGTCATTTTGCCGAGTTCCTTAACGAGAGTTCTTCCGCGCGCCTTAGAATTCTCTTCTCGCCTACCTGTGTCGGTTTGCGGTACGGGCACCTTCACCTGACTAGAGGCTTTTCTTGGCAGTGTGAGATCATGACCTTCGCTACTATAATTTTCACTCCCCATCACAGCCCAGCCTTATCGATGTGCGGATTTGCCTACACATCAGCCTCACTGCTTGGACGGACATCCATCAGTCCGCGTCACTACCCTCCTGCGTCACCCCATCGTTCATAACGGTTTACGGTGGTACAGGAATTTCAACCTGTTGTCCTTCGATTACGCCTTTCGGCCTCACCTTAGGTCCCGACTTACCCTGAGCGGACGAGCCTTCCTCAGGAAACCTTGGGCTTTCGGCGGATCAGATTCTCACTGATCTTTTCGTTACTCATACCGGCATTCTCACTTGTGTACTCTCCAGCGCTCCTTACGGTAC